>CAVDMS010000006.1:0-43896 GCA_963610045.1 Bacteroidaceae bacterium | reverse complement strand
ATGCAGATGGGCTGACGCCCATCAAGGCAAAAAAGTCGGAAATAACCGAAAGGGTACGCCGACAGGCGGCAGGGGTTCGGCTTCCGTCAGCTTAAGCTCCGTGAAGCTTCCAAGCTCCTCGATCCTGCCGTCACGCATGACGACGATCCCGTCAAAGCGCCGCAGAAGCGACTCCTCCAAGGAGTGCGTAACCACGATGCGGGTGATGCCCTCAAGGTCCAGAATATCGCTCGTGACCCTGTGCGCCGTCTGTGCGTCGAGCGCCGCCGTCGCCTCGTCCGCCAAAAGCACCGACGAGCGCTTGAGCAGGCTCCTTGCGATCGAGATGCGCTGCTTCTCGCCGCCGGAAAGCTCCTTGCCGTTTTCCCCGCAAAGGCAGTCAGCGCCCCGCTTTGCAATAATCTCGTCGAGGTGTGCGCACTTCAGCGCCGAACGCAACTCGTCTTCGGGGAAGCTGCGGAACATCGTAATGTTGTCCGTGATCGAGGCGTTGAACACGAAAACGTTCTGCTGAATGACCGACATCATCTCGTACAGCGACTCCGGCGCAAGCTCGCTCAGCTCCGTTCCGTCAAGCCGTATATGCCCGCTATAGCCCGAATTTTCCGCCGTGAGGAGCTTTAAAAGCGTCGATTTGCCGCTCCCGCTCGCACCCACGACGGCGTATGAGCCGCCAGCCCTGAGCTTTGCCGTCACGCCGTGCAGCACCTCGTTTTCGCCGTCGTAGCTAAAGCGGACGTCCTCAAGGCAAATGTCCTCCTCAAGCCTTTCGTGACACACTTCCCCGCCGACGCTTTCGCCCTCACGGAGCGCCGCCGCAAGCTTTGCGATAAGCCCCTTTGCCGCCTTCCGTGAGCCCAAAAGTGCGGGAAGCTCTGCGACCGGATCTATCAGCATATTCATAAGGTTCACGAACATGATGACGGTTCCCGCCGTGATACCCTTGCCGCTGAGCGCGAGGTATGCGCCGACCAAAAACACCGTGAGCTGAGCCGTGATGCCCGTCACGGCGCCGATCATGCCCACCAGCACCCGCAGGCGGCGTCTGCCGAACTTCTCATGCTCAAGCGAGCGGTTGTTCTCGGCAAACAGAGCGAATATCTCCTTTTCCGCCTTGAAGGTCTTGACCACGGTAAACCCGCCGAGGCAGTCGGACAGCGCTGCGGTGAAGTCGGCGCTGCGGTCGGACACACGCCGCTCCGCCGCCGTGAGCCTGCTGCCGGTGAGGAGCGACGCCGCAAGCGGCAGCGCCGTCACCGCAGCGGCGACGAGCGTGAGCGTCGGGGAGTAGCACAGCATGAGCGCAAGCGAGCCGAAGAAGGCGGTCGTTTTCGTGATAAGCTCAAGCTGTCTGCCGAGGTAGTCCGCCTCGATGCTGCCGACGTCATTGGTCATAGCCGAGAGGTACGCCGCCGTACTCTCGTCCTTAAACGAGGAGATGTTTTTCTCCGTGAGCTTCTTAAACGCAAAGTCCTTGTACTGCCGCAGCGCCTTTTCGATGAAGCGAGGCTCCGACGCATATTTGAGCATGAACGACGCAAGGCAGACGAGTATGAAAACCCCAGTCAGGAGCGCAAGCTCCTCAAGCGGGTAAGCTCCGCTCACTCCCGACGCCGTGTCGATAAGCTGCTGCATGAGCCACGACACCGCAATGTTCAGCGTTCCGCCAGCCAGCGCAGCCACGGCCGCAATGCCGAGATTTAAGCCGTTTCCCCTGTAAAACCGGGAAACAAGCTCTCTTTCGAGCGCTCTACTTTCCATCGGCGCACAGCTCCTTCCACATTGCGGAAAGCTCCTCGCTCTCCATCGCCGCAAGCGTTCTCTCGACGCTCTCTATCGCCGTCTCACCCAAGTCGTCGTAGACCCCGGCCTCCTCGCTGCCGCCGATAAAGCGCAGCGCACGGACGCTGTAATCGGGCGCTGCGTCAAAGCTCTCCGAAAGCTCCCTTGCACGGAGAAGGTCGCCCCGTGCAGCAGGCATCAAGCCGAGCTTTAGGTGCGAATACGCAAGGCAGACGAAAAGCACGGCGTTCATCTTGTCTAAAAAGCAGCTTCCGCCGCCGCTATGAAGCCCCGAAAAAAGCTCCGTTCCCCATGTGATGACGCTCTCTGCGGCGGCGTAGTCGTTTTCCTCAAGGCAGACGTTTACATAGCCCATCACGATGTGTACAAGCTCAACGATGCTTCCGAGAAGCGCATCGGAAAGGTAAGCTGACGGGAGCCGAACCCCTGCCGCCTGTCGGCGCACCCTTTCGGTTATTTCCGACTTTTTTGCCTTGATGGGCGTCAGCCCATCTGCATCAAAGAAAGCCGAAAATTCCTCGAAAAGTACTGCCGACAGGTGCTTTGCAGTTTTGCCGGAGCGGATTTTTGTTCGGGCAAGGCAAAGCCCGCAGAGAATACTTGACGTATTGTCAAGGGATTTAACGCAGCACGGGCGAAAATGCGCCCGTCAAAACCGACAGAGGTTCGGCTCCCGTCAGCTTAGGGTCTTGCGTCCTTCGGGCGCTTGCGGTAGGCCGCAAGCGCAAAGCCGATGAGGGCGTTGTATGCGCCGCCGACGTTGTTTTTGCGCAGCAGCTCCACCGCCTCGTCCGCACGCCCAAGCCCCAAAAGTATCTGCGCCATCTCGCCGTACAGCGTGCTTTCGCCGATCTTCGGGTCGGTGTTCTGCGGCAGCAGCAAAACGGCGGCGGAAAGCACCTCGAGCGCCCGCTCAAGCTTCGCCTTATCCCCCTGCGACACACCGAAGCGGCAGTAAAGCTGCGCCGAGGCGTAAACGACCTCAAAGCTGTTCGGATACTTTTTGAGCGCCTTTTCGCACTCGGAAAGCCCCGCTTCGTCCTTTTCGATACGGCAGCGGCGCAGTCTTTTGACCGTTGCGTCGATGCGGTTGTCCTTTACGCCGTAGCCGAGCAGCACATCGACGGAGCAGTCGAAAAAGTCGGCAAGCTCCGTTAGCGTCGTTATCTCCGGCAGCGACAGCGCCGCCTCCCATTTGTACACCGCTCCGGCGGTCACGCCCAGCGTTTCCGCAAGCTGCTCCTGCGTAAGACGCCGCTCCCGTCTGAACCTGCGAATGTTTTCCGCAAGCTTTATTTCCATAACGCTCACTCCTTTTTATTCGGCTGCAAGCTCCCGTTTTCAGTCGGGAAGCGTGCGATGCCACTGCGTCCATCATTCTACGCTTTCTCTCCCTCCGTCAAAACCTGACGGTTTTGCCACCTCCCTCGTCAGAGGGAGGCATGAGACTAGAGGTCAATTTGCGCTGCCGGGAAGGCATGAGTGCGGAGCTTGTTGGGCATTGCGAGGAAAAATTTTGGATGTAAAGCAACAAACTTGTTTTCATAAAATCCAGAACCGCAGTCCGTTTCTTCTGCCACAGCGAAACACGCTCCAGTTCATGGCTCCCTCTGACGAGGGAGCTGTCAGCGTAAGCTGACTGAGGGAGAGATTTTGCAAAGTTTGCAGCGCACATAAATTCCACTTATGCCCGTATTATATCAGGGTGCAGGCGGCTTGTGAACACACCGCTGATACCAATGGAATATTGTTTTCTCTACCGTTGGTATGAAAATGCCCTGCGTCGCAAAACGCAGGGCAAAAATCGTTTTTCCCGATGCTTATATCGCAAATTTTCCGTCCTTGAAGCAGTCCTTCACGACCTGCACAAAGCGCTCCGTCGCCGGGGACGGGCGCAGACCACGGCGCACGGCAATGCCGATGTCACGGTGCTGCGGCACATCGAACTCCTTGAGTACGATGTTAAACGGCATCCGCTCCGTGACAAGCTCCGTCAGCACGCTGACGCCAAGCCCGCTTTCGACCATCGCCATTATCGAGTAGTCGTCGTTGACGTCGCAGAATGTGTTCGGCGGTGCTTTGAGCAGCGCTATGAGCATCGCAAACTCCTTGACCTCACTGTTCGCCTCGTCACGCAGCTTTATAAAGCGCTCCGTGCTGAGCCGCTCCAAGGGGTACTTTTCGGCGGCGGCAAGCTCATGCTCCGGCGGCAGAACGGCAAGGATGCGGTCACGGTGCAGGAAGCTGAAATCCAGCTCCGGCGAGCAGGGGGCGGTTATAAAGCCGCAGTCGATCTCCCCGGCAAGCAGGGCGTCCTCCGTGTCGGAGTATTCCATGTTCTCCAGTCTGAAGTCGATGTGCGGGTAGAGCTTTTCAAACTCCTTGAGTATCTTCGGCAGCCACTGGGTCGAAACGCTGGAGCAGGAGCCGATGCGGATAAAGCCCGTCTCAAGCCCCTGTATGGCGTTCGCCTGATCCTGCATCTCCCTGTATTTTTCGCAGAGCGCACGGATGTAGGGCAGCATCTCGATGCCGTCGGACGACAGGGCAAGCCCCGCCCTGCTGCGCTTTAGGAGCGTAAGCCCCCACTCGTTTTCGAGGTCGGCGATCATGCGGCTCACCGCCGATTGCGTGTAGCCCAGCTCCTCCGCCGCCTTAGATATGCTCCCAAGCTCGATAACCTTCAAAAATGCCGAATATTTATGTACCGCCATAGTTTTTATCCATTCTTAAAAATCATATTTAACATGATATATATTCGCTTGTTTTCTGTACGGGCTTAGTATATATTATTATCAAGGATAAAACAAGACAAGTTTTTACAAACTGTCGTTTTATTTTAAGTGTGTTTCCATACTCTCTCTTTTGAATAGTACCCGCCCTAAACCGACTAAGGCGGGTAAAACGAAAACGCCCCGTTTGGGGCGTTTTCGTTTTACCCGGCATTAAAAATAGCCGGAAACTCCGTCGGGGGCTGAGGTGCCGCCCTTCGGGGTCTTTTCCTTTGCTCTGTAGTCGTGTCCCGTTTCGACCGGGGCACTGCTTTGCTCTCGCTCTTTTTTCTTCTTTTTCATATTAACCTCCGAACAGACACAGCAGAACGCCGTAAACCACGCTTGCGCCGACGCCGTAGACAATAACGGGTCCTGCGATCACGAACATCTTTGCCGCCGTACCGGTGACAAGCCCCTCGGTCTTAAACTCAAGCGCCGGGGCGACGACCGAGTTTGCAAAGCCGGTTATCGGCACCAGACTGCCGCCTCCGGCAAAGACGGCGATGCGGTCGTAGACCCCAAGCCCCGTGAGCAGCGCTCCGATGAACACGAGCGTCACGGAAACGGCGGTTGCGGCGGCAGTCTTGCTGAGTCCCGCATCGAGGTACAGGTCTCCAATAAGCTGACCGATGCAGCAGATAAGTCCGCCGACGGCAAACGCCTTGAGCATATCCGGCAGCAGCGGCGACGACGGCATATGCCGCTCGGAGTAGTCCTTGTATTCGTCGTTTGTCATTTTCATATGAAGCCTCCATTAAAAGAAATAACGGATACCGAAGTGGTATCCGTTATTTTTACCGTTATTTTCGATTATATTCAGTCACGGCGGCGGGAGCCGGAGACGATTATTATGAAGCGCAGGAGCTGCATGAAGGTCACCGCAAGGGCGGCGACGTAGGTCAGCGCCGCAGCGGTCAGCACCTTCTTTGCGCCGTCGTACTCGTCGCCGACCAAGAGATTCGTCTCCCTTATGCACGACAGCGCCCTGCGGCTTGCGTCAAACTCCGTCGGCAGCGTCACGAGTTGGAACACGAGGCACAGCGCATAGCACGCCACGCCTGCGTATGCGATGTACACGAACACCTCGCCGAGCGAAGCCAGCACCAGACCGATGATGATAAGCGGCACCGAGAGCTTTGCTCCGATGTTCGTTATCGGCACGATGGCTGTCCTTATCTTGACGGGGGCGTAGTTCTCGGCGTGCTGTATGGCGTGTCCCGTTTCGTGGCAGGCGACGCCCACGGCGGCGATCGAGGTGCTGCCGTACACGCTGTCGGACAGCCTTATGACCTGCGCCGTGGGGTCGTAGTGATCCGTAAGCTCGCCGGAAACGTGCTCTATCCTGATATGCTGAAGCCCGCTGCGGTCGAGAATGTACCTTGACGCGGCCTCCGCCGTTATCCCACGGCGGTTGCGATACTGCGAATACTTCTTGTATGTGTTGTTCACATGAGCCGACGCCCACATCGAAAACAGCACCGCCGGAAGCACAAGAATGATGTACGTCCAGTCTATCCCGTAATAGTAACCCATAATTTGCTCCTTTGTACCTTAAATTTTTACGGCTCCACACGGAGATTGTCTATACCGTTTTTCTCAAATTCGTCCATGTATTCGTCCATGCGCCGGGCAAGTTCGTCGGTCTCCCGCAGACCCTCGTAGTTTAGGTCCCTGCGGGCAAGCTCCTCGGCGAGGATGTCAAAGAACACCGCATCCTCGTAATCGGCTATCGCCTCGTGGATGCCGCCGTTTTCGTATGCCCTCGACGGAAAAACGTGACCCTTCCAGCGCTGGATGAGCGAATCCATGCCGCAGCGGGTGCATTGCGAAAACAGCTTCTCCTGAACGATGTCGTAATCCTCGAATCTGTCCGACGCGCGGGTGGAGTTGAGGATCCAGTTGCCTATATATACAAGGTCCAGCAGTCTGCGGAATTCCTTTTCGGTGAGATCAATGTTCATGTTGCCGGCCTCCGTTTCCTTGTTGTATCTCTATTATAGCAGATCGCCTGTCCATATTCTACTCAAAAATATTCTTGTAATTCTTAGTATTATAGCATATTATATTATGTTAGTGACAAAAAATCTTTTCCGACGGAGAGTTCGTTATGGACAACAGACCCGTGTGCGTTTTCGACTCCGGTCTCGGCGGGCTTACCGCCGTGCGGATGCTCAGAAAGCTCATGCCAAATGAGAATATAGTTTATTTCGGCGACACCGGGCGTATGCCCTACGGCGGCAGGAGCGCCGCTCAGATACGGCTCATTGCGCAGCAGAATCTCGACTTTGCGCAGAGCTTCGGCGTCAAGGCGATCATCGCCGCCTGCGGCACCATATCGAGTAACGCCCACGATCTTCTCCTCGCCTGTCCGGTAAAGACCGTCGGCGTTCTCGCCCCCGGCGTGAGGGAGCTTGCGCAGACCGGCAAAAAGCGGCTCGGCGTCATCGCCACCGCAACGAGCATCAAAAGCGGCTCGTTCCAAAGGGAGCTTTCCGCCCTTGCCCCCGATGCGGAGATCTGCGCCCTCGCCTGTCCCGATTTCGTCCCGATGATCGAAAGCGGGCGCTATCTTCCCTCCGACCCCGAAGTCAGGGCAACGGTCGCTCGTTCTCTCTCGGAGCTGAAGGAGCGCAGAACGGAAGCCGTGCTTCTCGGCTGCACGCACTACGGGCTTATCGCCGATGCGATACGGGACTTCCTCGGCGACGAGGTCGAGCTTATCGGCGCTGCCGACGCTGCCGCAAGGGAGCTGTGTGCATACATAGAGGGTTCCTCCGCCTTCGGCGACGGCGGAGGTGAGGAATACTACACCAGCGGAAGCATCGCAGACTTTGAAGCTCTCGCCCCGCTCATGTTGGGCTACGAGCTGAAGGCGGCGGTGAACCACGTTCCGCCCTTCCCACTGGAGGTTTTATGATGAAGGTCCGCATAAACATTGACGGCGTTTCGGGTCTCGGCAGAGACGAGGACACCGTGAGCATGATGACGGAGGGCAGCTACTCTCCGATAGAAGGCGGTTGGCTCGTGCGATACGAGGAAAACGAGGCGGCGGGGCTTGACGGCACCAAGACCGCAATTAAAATTTACGACGACTGCGTTGTCGTAGACAGGCACGGCAAGCTGACTGCGAGGATGGAGTTCCGTCCCGGCAGCAGCAGCCGCTTCCCGTACAAGACGGAGTACGGGCTTTCGCTGCTCGGTATCCACACCCGCAAGCTGAAAACGGACTTTAACGAGGACGGCGGCAGCCTTAGTATCCGCTACATGGTTGACATTGACCACCTCGTGTCGAGCGAGAACAGACTCGACATGACGGTGAGAAAGATTTGAGGTACAAACGATGAACATGATACAGTGCGCAAAGCAGCAGATCACGGAGCTTATCGGCAAGGCATACGCCGCCGCTGCCGAAAAGGGCGAGCTGCCGGAGGGCGTTGCACTTCCCGGCAGCGTCGAGATCCCCAAGGACACCGCAAACGGCGACTACGCCGCAAACTACGCCCTCGCCGGCGCAAAGGCGATGCATATGCCGCCCCGCAAGGTCGCAGAGATACTGGTCGCAAACCTTGATCTTTCCGGCTCCTGGTTTGACTCCGTCGAGATAGCGGGACCCGGCTTTATGAACTTCCGTCTCGGCGAAAGCTGGTACTCGGACGTTATAAAGACCGTCGTTCGTGAGGGGTCCGATTACGGTCGCAGCAACATCGGCGAGGGCAAAAAGCTCATGGTCGAATTTGTCTCCGCAAACCCCACGGGTCCCATGCACATGGGCAACGCCAGAGGCGGCGTCCTCGGCGACGCACTGGCGTCCGTGCTGGAAAAGACGGGCTACGACGTTACCCGTGAGTTCTACGTCAACGACGCAGGCAATCAGATAGAGAAGTTTGCCGTCAGCATCGAGGCACGCTGCCTCCAGCTCCTCCTCGGTGAGGACGCCGTCGAGTTCCCGGAGGACGGCTACCACGGCGACGATATAAAGGAGCTTGCCGCAGCCTTCTGCGAAAAGTACGGCAGAGAGATACTCTCGATGGACGAGACCGAGCGCCGCAGCATGATGGCGCGCTTCGGACTTGAGCGCAACCTGCCCAAGATGAAGAGCGACCTTGAGCGCTACGGCATACACTACGACCGCTGGTTTTATGAGTCGTCCCTGCACGAAAGCGGCTACGTTGAGGAGTCCGTGAAGCTGCTCTCCGACCGCGGCTACACCTATGAAAAGGACGGCGCTCTGTGGCTTGCGACCTCCCGCATACTCGGAGACAAGCTCCGTGCCGCAGGCAAGAGCGAGGAGGACATCGCAAAGCTCGATCTCAAAGACGACGTGCTTCGCCGTCAAAACGGCTTTTATACATACTTTGCCGCCGACATCGCATACCACCGCAACAAGTTCGAGGCGAGGGGCTTTGACAAGGTCATAAACGTCTGGGGCGCTGACCACCACGGTCACGTCGCAAGGCTCAAGGGCGCAATGGACGCACTGGGGCTTGACGGCGAGCATCGGCTCGACATCGTGCTTATGCAGCTCGTTAAGCTCATGCGTGACGGCGAGGTCGTCCGTATGTCCAAGCGCACGGGCAAGGCGATCTCCCTATCCGACCTCCTCGACGAGGTACCCGTGGATGCTGCAAGATACTTCTTTAACTCCCGTCCGGAGTCTCCCGTTGAGTTCGACCTCGACCTTGCCGTGCGGCAGGACAGCGAGAACCCCGTGTACTACGTTCAGTATGCGCACGCAAGGATATGCTCGCTCATAAGCGCCGTCGGCGTTGAGATCCCCGCCCCCGATGCGGCTGTGCTTTCGCTTCTAAGCACCGCACAGGAGCGTGAGCTTATAAAGCAGCTTGCGGCGCTGCCGGAGGAGCTGCGGCTTGCGGCAAGGGACTACGACCCCAGCCGCATAAACAAGTACGTCACCGAGCTTGCGGCACGCTTCCACCGCTTCTACACCGCCTGCCGCATAAAGGATGCGGAGCCGGAGCTGCGGGATGCCCGCCTCCTGCTTTCCGACACCACACGCCGTGTGATAGCGCTCTCCCTCTCCGTCATCGGCGTCTCCGCCCCCGAAAGAATGTAACAAGAACCCGATGCTTTACAATTGCAAAGCATCGGGTTTTTTGATTTGTTACTTACTCACCTTATCCAAAAATGCCGTGCAGCCGAGGCTTATGTCACGGTACGTCGTCTCGAAGTCGCCGGTGTACCACGGGTCTGCGATCTCCGCAGGCTTATCCGTGAAGTCGAGCAGCAGATGCAGCTTTCCCTCCGGGTCGCCGCCGAAGATCTTTCGCATCTTGCTCATGTTCTCCGAGTCCATGCCGATGATGTAGTCGTAGCGCCCGTAGTCGGCGGCGCAGAGCCTTATCGCACGGCGCTGCGAGCAGTCGATGTTATGCTCCTTTAAAAGCCGCTTCGTGCCGTAGTGGACGGGGTTGCCTATCTCCTCGGCGCTCGTTGCGGCCGAACGCACCAAAAATCTGCCCTCAAGCCCACGCTTCGCTATCATGTCCCTAAGTACAAACTCCGCCATCGGGCTGCGGCATATGTTCCCGTGGCAGACAAACAGCACCTTTGTCACTTTCATACTCTCTTTCGTTTACGCCGTGCGTCACGGCTTTTTTATTAGCATACCACTTTTGTGCGGAAAAATCTGTATACAATTTTCAAAAAATATAAAAACACCGTTGCAAACAGGGTGTTCAAAATGGTATCATTTGCGTCGGGTGATAACATGATAAACACGACCCTGTGCTACATCTGCCGGGGCAGCGACTACCTTATGCTGCACCGCACGAAAAAGGAAAACGACTTAAATCACGACAAGTGGATCGGCATCGGCGGAAAATTCTTGGAGGACGAAAGTCCCGACGACTGCCTCCTGCGGGAGACGCTTGAGGAGACCGGGCTTACGCTCACGAGCTACCGATACCGAGGCATCGTCACCTTTGTGAACACGAAGTACCCCTCCGAGCTTATGCACCTGTTCACCGCCGACGGCTACACCGGCGCTCTGCGTGACTGCGACGAGGGCGTGCTTGAGTGGATAGACCGTGACCGGCTCTCGGAGCTGACGCTTTGGGAGGGCGACAAAATTTTTCTCGACCTCCTGCGGCGGGACACGCCCTTTTTCTCGCTCAAGCTGCGCTACGACGGCGATACGCTGCTCGAAGCCGTTTTAGACGGCAAGCCGATGCAAATATAGCCCTGTATTCTCATATCATTTACCGAGGTGATGATATGAGAATTTTTATTGTCCGCAGGGGCGACAGCCTGTACTCCGTCGCCCGACGCTTCGGCGTGAGCGTCACGGAGCTTGCAAGGATAAACGAGCTTAGCGCACCCGACAGGCTGAGCGTCGGGCAGGCGCTCGTCATTCCCGACGGCGCTACCCCCGACTCCGAGATCGAGGTAAACGGCTACGCCTACCCCGGCATCGGCGGCGAGGT
Organism: Bacteroidaceae bacterium; assembly: GCA_963610045.1. Taxonomy (GTDB): domain Bacteria; phylum Bacillota; class Clostridia; order Oscillospirales; family Oscillospiraceae; genus F23-B02. Next base: position 32,876 of record CAVDMS010000006.1, on the reverse strand, counting down.
GCTGCGGCGCAGTCTGCCGTCGCTTACCTTCCTCTGCCCGTTTTCGTGGCAGGCGAACGCCGACGGCAGCTTAAACCCCATCGACGATCAGCGGCTCATCGACGCCGCAAAGGACAGCGCCACGGCTCCGCTGCTGACCGTGACGAACATCGGCTCTGCGGGAGGCTTTTCGAGCGACATTGCGCACTCGCTCCTGACGGACCCCGACGTGACACAGCGCTTTATCGAAAACATACTGACCGTGCTGCGGCAGAAAAAATACTACGGTCTGAACCTGAATTTCGAGTACCTCTACCCCTTCGACCGTGAGGCGTACAATGACTTTCTGCGGCGCATATCCGAAACGCTGCACCCGCTCGGCTACTACCTAAGCACTGCGATAGCGCCCAAGACATCCGACACGCAGCAGGGCGTGCTTTATTCCGCACACGATTATGCGGCGCACGGTAAATATTGCGACAGAGTGGTTATAATGACATATGAGTGGGGCTACACCTACAGCTCGCCGAGGGCGGTGTCTCCGGTAGACCGCATCCGTGAGGTGTTGGACTACGCCGTCACTCGCATCGACCCCGGCAAGATACTCATGGGATTTTCAAACTACGGCTACAACTGGCGGCTGCCGTGGAAGCAGGGCGAGGCGGCGCAGGTCATATCGAACGCAGCGGCGGCGCAGCTTGCCGCCTCCGTCTTTGCGGAGATACACTTCGACCCGAACGCCGAGGCGTCCTACTTCAACTACACCGACCCCACGGGCATACGGCGGGAGGTCTGGTTTGAGGACGCACGCAGTATTGTGGCGAGACTGAAGCTCGTTTCCGAGTACGGGCTTGCGGGGATCAGCTACTGGACCCTCGATCAGCTCGGCGTTACGGGATTATATATCCTAAACTCCATGTACAATACGGAAAAAATACTGTGAAGCGCTTTACAAAACGTCGAAAAAAGGGTATTATACTTTATTATCAATAATTCAAACCCCAAATTACAGAAAGGTACACTCGGTGCGAAAGGTACGGTCCATGGCAAACAACGGCAACGAAAGAAATTACAAAGAGGAGATCAAGCAGGAAGCTTTCACGATCCCCAATATGTTCAGCTATCTGAGGCTCATCCTCATACCCGTTTTCGTGGTCTTGTATGTGAAGGATCACTACGCCTATGCACTCGGCGTACTCATCGCCTCGTGGATAAGCGATGTGCTTGACGGCTTCATCGCAAGGCGCTTTAACATGGTCACGGACCTCGGCAAGGTCCTCGACCCCCTCGCCGACAAGCTGACGCAGGCGGCAATGATAATCTGCGTTGCGACGACGTATCACGCCATGTGGATACTCGTCGGTCTCCTTGTCGTCAAGGAGCTTGCGATGTTCACCATGGGTCTTTACGTCCTCAAGGCGACAAATGAACTCAACAGCGCCCGTTGGTACGGAAAGCTCTGCACCGGCGCACTGTACATTGTTATGATGCTGCACGTCATCATCCCCGATCTGCCTGCGCCGATCTCCCTCGGCTCCCTACTCGCCTGCGCCGTTCTTATGATGTTCAGTCTCGTAATGTACATGATAATGTACATGAAGATACTCAACAAGTCGGAAAATGCCGACAAGCTCGAAAAGAACGACAAATGATACGAAAGCTCTCCGGGTAGGATCCGTGCGATCCTGCCCGGAGTTTTACATATGAGGTCTTTTTATGAAAATACTTATTTTGAGCATAGGCACCGGCGGCAGATATGACGCCGCAGCCAAGAACATAAGCGACTACTTCTCCGAGCGTGGACACATAGTGCGCACCGTCGATTATCTGACGCTTGCCGCCCCCGCTGCGGACGCCTTAAAGCAGGGACACGCCTTTGCATCCCGCCATATGCCGCACCTGTACGGCATCGGCAGGAGCATCGGCGAGATGAGCGCACCCGCCCCCGCAAAGCCCGTCGTCGGCGCATTCAAGGCGCTTTTGGAGAGCGACGGCTTCGACGCCGTTATCTGCGTCCACATCTCCGGCGCTCTGCTCGTCTCCGCTTACCGCACGCAGTATGCTTCCTCGCTGCCCTCGTTCTATTTCACGACGGATTTCTACTGTCCCGCAGGCTGCGGTGAGCTTAACATCGACCTCGTCCTGCTGCCGCACGCTCTGCTGCACGACGAGTTTGCGTCGGCGGGCGTCGCCGAGAGCAGGCTTTGCGTCACGGGAATGCCTCTTTCCGCCGACATTCTCGACTCCGTCCCCGAACACGAGGCGAGGCAGGCGCTCGGACTTCCGGAGCATGGCAGGGTCATCCTGCTTTGCAGCGGCACCCTCGGAGCCGGTCCCCTGCGGCGCACCGTCATGCGGCTTGCCGGGGCGCTCGGTCCCGAAGACAGGCTCATCGTCCTGTGCGGCACGAACCTTCGTCTAAAGCGTGAGCTTGAGCTGTTTAACTACAACGACACCCGCATCAGCTTTGAGGGCATGACCGACCGCATGAGCGTTCTGCTCGACGCCGCCGACATTCTCGTCACCAAGGGCGGCAGCATGATAAGCGCCGAGGCCGCCTACAAGGAGCTGCCCATCGTCTATATCGACGCTCTTCCCGGTGCGGACGCCGAAAACGTCAGCTTCATGACGCACTGGGGCTTTGCCGCCTCCGGCGAGACCGCCGAGGTCGTTGCACGGCTCACCTCGTCCTGTCTCAGCGGCTCGCTCGACCCCGCCTCGATGCTTGCGCTGCGCTGCGAAAGCTTTAAGGACGGCTCCGCCGCCATATACAAGGCGGTCACCGACTTCTGCGAGGCGATGCCCGCCGAGCGCCGTGAGCGCAAGCTGCTGTTCATTATGAACCCCGTTGCGGGGAAGCTTGCCGTTCCGAAGCGCTTAAGCGACATTCTTGAGGTGTTTTCACGCAACGGCTGCATAAGCACCGTTTTCCCGACCGAGGGTGCGGGCGACGCCGAGCGCTTTGCGTCCGAGCTTGCGGGGGACTTTGACCTCGTCATATGCTCCGGCGGCGACGGCACCATGAGCGAGACCGCCGCAGGTCTCATCGCCGGCGGACACCACGTCCCCGTGGGCTACATACCCTGCGGCAGCACGAACGATTTTGCGGAGTACCACGTCATCCCGTCGGACGTCTGCGCCGCAGCGCAGCTCGCCGTAACGGGCGGGACAAGCCCCGTCGATATCGGCAAGCTCTCCGGCAGGTGCTTTATAAACGCCGCCGAGTTCGGTCTGTTCACGAGAGCCGCCTACTCCACGCCGCAGAAGCGCAAAAACTTCCTCGGCTTTTACGCCTACGTCCTTGAGGGCATGAAGGACCTCGGCGAGATTAAAAGCTCGCACATGACCTTCACCGTTGACGGCGAGAGTATCGAGGGCGACTTCATCTTCGGCATCGTTGCGGCGGCAAGCTCTCTGACCGACAGTGCGCTGGAGTTTTTCGGTCAGCCCGTCATTTCGGGCGACGGACTGTTTGAGCTGGTGCTTATCCGCAAGCCCTCCTCGGCCTTTGAGCTTGAGGGCATACTCCGGAGCCTGCGCATGAAGGATCCGAACTCCTCGCTCGTTTCATTCCGTCGAGGCAGACACATTTCAGTCACGCAGGAGGGCGAGCTTAACTGGGTCGTGGACGGAAACCTCCTCGTAACGAAGGATAGCTACGACATCGAAATTCTCCCCTCACGCATCGACCTCATCTGCTGAAAATTATGACATGAAAAAACCTCGGAAATGCAAAGCATTTCCGAGGTTTTTTGTTTGTCTTGTTACGCCGCTTTCGGAGTCTGAGCGGACTTCGAAGTGAGCTTCTGGTACACGACCACTCCGCCGACGAGAACGATACCGATAATGTCGGTCAGCGTTCCGGGGATTATGAGGGTCAGACCGCCGGCAGCAAGCAGGAGCCTGAAGAACCAGTTGACCTTCTTGTACAGGTGTCCGCACAGAGCGGCCGCAACGCCGAATATGCCGATCATCGAGGTTATCGCAACCTGTATCGCTTCGGGGACGGTGGTGTCCACGAGCAGGAGGCTGGGGCTGTAGGCAAAGACGTAGGGGACGATGAAGGCTGCGATCGCAAGCCTCGTCGCCGTGAGTGCGGTTTTCATCGGGTTGGACTTCGCTATTGCCGAGCCGGCGTATGCCGCAAGTGCGACGGGAGGCGTGATGTCGGCGACGATGCCGAAGTAGAACACGAAGAAGTACGCCGCAACGGGGTCGATGCCGATGGCGGGGTCTATGAGGATGGGAGCGCAGGTGGTCGCCATGATGCAGAAGTTTGCGGTCGTGGGAACGCCCATGCCGAGAACGATGCAGCAGAGCATGGTGAGGAACAGCGCAACGAACTTAACGTCGCCCGCAAGTCCCGTGACTGCGCCGATGAGCTGACTGCCGAGGCCAGTCATGGTGATGGAGCCTGCGACGCAGCCCGCCATTGCGCAGGCGGCGATTATGGAGATGCAGCTCTTGCCGCCGTTGGCGAGGGAGTTGAATATCATGGAGCCGGTCTCTTTGACGATGACGCCGCCCTTGGAGCCTTCCGCCGGAGCGGGGGCCTTTATCGTGGTGCGGCAGATCTCAAACAGTCCGACGAATATCGCAAGGACTATCGCAACGGATGCGGAGAACGCCATGGTGTAGGTGTTCGTGGAGACGAGAACGACAAGCACCACGAGGGGGATGAGCAGGTAAACGCTGCGCTGAAGCTTCCAGAAGGAAGGCAGCTCGGATCTCGGAATACCCTTCAGTCCGACCTTTTTCGCCTCAAGGTGAACGGCGACGTAGATGCCCGCAAAGTACAGGATGGCGGGGATTATCGCATAGACGATGATCTTCGAGTAGGGCTGACCGAGGAAGTCGATCATAAGGAAGGCGGCAGCGCCCATGATGGGGGGCATGATCTGACCGCCGGTGGAGGACGCCGCTTCGACGGCGCCCGCAAATTCGGGCTTGTAGCCGGTGCGCTTCATCATCGGGATGGTGACGGAGCCGGTGGTGACGGTGTTGCCGACGGAGGAGCCGGAGACCATTCCGCACAGTGCGGAGGACAGGACCGCAACCTTCGCAGGGCCGCCTGCGGAGGAGCCGGCAACGGAGTTTGCAAGGCTTATGAAGTAGGTCGAAATGCCCGTGCGCTCAAGGAAAGCACCGAAGATAATGAACACGACGATGTACTTCGAGCAGACGTCGATCGGCGTGGTGAGCAAGCCCGTGGTCGTGTAGAAAAGATTGTACACGACGTACTGCATACCGTAGTATGCGCCGAGCCCCTTCGTAAAGCTCCAGTAGTACCACGCATACACCATGAATGCGCCCGCAACGATGAGGATGGGGACGCCGACGCTGCGGCGGCAAAGCTCAATTACTGCGATGATGCCGACGATGGCGATCGCAATTTCATAGGGATATATGTTCAGCTTGCGGAGGATGATACTCTCGGAGTTAATGCAGAAGTACATGAACGCCGCAGTACCCGCAAGCATGATGATAATGTCGTACCATGGGATATGATTTACCTTCTGTACGCCCTTCTTGGCGGGGTAAAGGAGGTACCCGATGAAAAGACCGCAGGCAAGAAAGCTCGTCAGGCGCACACGGTCGTCAACGGTAATGAACATGGTGAACACGATGCAGAAGATCGAGAATGCCGCTGCGATCGCCATAACGACGTACTTCGGCACGCCCTCCCAAACACGGGTGTTCGACTCCCTGTCATACTTTTTCATCACCGCATCGACGTCTGCGGCTATGCTCTCGGCGCTCTGTTCGGCGCCGGAGGAGTTTTCGGCAAAGAGGTCGGCATCAACCGTCTTGCTCTTGTTCTTTTTAAATAGGGACATGATTCTACGTTCCTTTCATGGGATTAAAAGGCGCTTGAAGCTGCGGCTCCCGCAGGGGAGCCGTAGCTTCGTTTCGCATTATTGCATTAAGCCGGCGTTAATTACTTGGTCTTAACGTCAATGCCGTTTTCGCTGAAGAACTTTGCTGCACCGTCGTGGAAGGGAACCGCAATGCCCTCGGTCGCGAAGGTGAGGTCAAGCTCTGCGCCCTTTGCGTGGAGTGCGGTGATGGCGTCCTTGTTGTCGAAGATGGACTTCACGATGTTGTATGCGCACTCGTCGGTCAGGTTTGCGGAGCAGATGAGGGTCGCCTTTACGGTGATGGTCTGAGTGTCAACGTCAAGACCGTCGTAGGTGCCTGCGGGGATGGTATATGCAGCGTAGTAGGGGCAGTCCTTGAGCAGCTTCTGCATATGCTCGTCGTCAATGGGGACGAGGTTTATCTTCTTTGCGGATGCGAGGGTCGCAACTGCGGGAGTCGGTGCGCCGGCGCAGAGGAACGCTGCGTCGATCTTGCCGTCCTGCACGCTCTCGGTGGAGGCGTCGAAGGACTGGTATACGGGGTTGATGTCATCGAGGGTCATGCCGTAAGCGGCAAGAACGTCGATGGTGTTGTAGTAGGTGCCGGAGCCCTGGTCACCGACGCAGACGGACTTGCCCTTGAGGTCGGCAACGCTCTTGATGCTGGGGTCGATGGTCACGATCTGAACGGTCTCTGCGTACAGTGCGCACAGAACACGGAAGTTGTCGAGCTTTCCGCTTTCCGCAAAGCTGTTGGTGCCTTCAAAGGCGTAGGTCATAACGTCGGACTGGACGGTCGCGAGCTGATAAACCGCGCCCATGCTCTCCAGGTTTGCACCGGAGCCGCCGGTGGTGACTGCGGTCATGGAGATGTCAAGATCCTCGCCGACTACCTGGCAGATGATGCCGCCGAACGCGTAATAGGTTCCTGCGGGGCCGCCGGTACCCATGGAGAGACCCTTGGAGCCGTCAACCGTCTTCTTGTCGGTATCGCCCTTGACTGCATTGTTAAGACCGCTTCCGTCGCCGGAGCAGGCGCACAGTGCGAATACCATCATAACCGCCAGAAGCATGGCAATTATTCTTTTCATGTCATAATCCTCCTGTGATTGTTTTGCATAATCAATTTTGAAAAATTTCATTTCAATAAATTCAACATGATGGATTATACACCCGTTTAATGCCCTTTTCAATAGCAAAAATGAAATTTTTTAAATCGAAAGCTGCAAAAATTTTCACAAGCCACTTTAACAGCGCAAAGAAAAATGTGTTTTCTTGCAAGATATGGCGAATATTTTGCAAGTTTATTCAATATCTTGATTTTTCCGACCCGAAAACTTGCAAGATCATTTTGCCGCAAATTTGCTTTTGCGCAGCTTAACCAATTTTTGCTCCGTATTTTGTGCGGTTTTCTACACCGCTTCTGTCGAAAATGCTTGCAATGCGCTGCATTAAGTGCTATATTGTTTTCATGTCAAATACAGTTGTTTTTATCTGACGGACACCACTTGAAAGGCGGACTTACAATATGAAAATTGCATTGCTGGGCTGCGGCGTAGTCGGCGGCGGCGTTTTGGAGATCGTGGACAAGCGCTGCGACATGGAGCTTAAATACGTTCTCGTGCGCAGGGCAAAGCCCGAACTCGGCGACCGTGCCGTGAGCGACTTTAACATTATTATAAATGATAAGGAGATCGACACCGTGGTCGAGGCGATGGGCGGGCTTTCCCCCGCATACGAGTATGCCTGCGCCGCAATGCGTGCGGGCAAGAACTTCGTCACCGCAAACAAGCACCTTGTCGCACATTATTATAAAGAGCTTGTCTCCCTTGCAAAGGAAAACGGCGTTGCCTTCCGCTGCACCCCGGCGGTCGGCGGCGGAATACCGTGGCTCGTGAATCTTGAGCGTGTGCTGCGCTGCGATGCGGTAAGCTCCGTTTCCGGCATAATGAACGGCACAACGAACTACATCCTCGATGCCATGCACAAAAACGGCGCTTCCTTTGCGGACGTTTTGGCTGAGGCTCAGCGTCTCGGCTATGCCGAGGCGGACCCCGCCGCCGACATCGACGGGCTTGACATTCAGCGCAAGTGCGTCATCTCCGCAAACGTCGCCTTCGGCGTCGTGCTCGGTGAGGAGGACGTTCCCGTGTTCGGCATCCGCAGCATCGGCTCCTGCGACATTGCAGCCGCCGAGAGCTTGGGGCGCATCTGCAAAATGCTCGCCTTCGGGAAATCGCTCCCCGGCGGCATTGCGGCATACGTCGAGCCGTGCTTCGTGAAAAGCGGAGAGCCGGAGGCAGCGGTCTCGGCAAACCGCAACCTCATCTCCTTCGAGACGGAGCTTACCGGCAAGGAGTGCTTTTACGGTCAGGGCGCCGGAAAGTACCCCACCGCCTACAATGCGGTACAGGACTGCGTTGACATTCTCTCCGGCGTGAAGAGCTTTTACACCGACGGCTTTGCTCCCGCACACAGCGACAACTCCCTTGAGGAGCACCCCTACTACGTCCGCTTTGCCGGCTGCGACGACTGGCTGGAGGAGGTCGCCGAGAGAAGCTGCGGCGAGGGCGTTATAACAAAGCCCCTGCCCGTTTCGGTGATGCACGCATGGGCAAAAAAGGCAAAGGAGGCGGACGCCGGTCTGTTCTTTGCGGGACTGGTGTGAGACTATGCTGAAGGTTGCAAAATTCGGCGGCTCCTCGATGGCGGACGCCGGACAGTATAAAAAGGTGAGGGACATCGTTCTCTCCGACCCCGCACGCAGCGTTATCGTCGTTTCGGCGGCGGGCAAGCGCTTTGCGGGCGACCACAAGCTCACCGATCTTTTGTATCTCTGCCATGCGCACATCCGCTACGGCGTCGATTGCAGCCCCGTGTTCGACATGATAGCCGAGCGCTACCGTGAGATATGCCGTGAGCTTGAGCTTAAAACGGACATCGAGGCGGAGCTTTCCGCCCTGCGGGAGGAGCTGTCCGGCGGCATAAGTCAGGACCGCCTCGTGTCGAGGGGCGAATACTTCTCGGCAAGGCTTTTGGCGGATTACCTCGGCTTTGAGTTTCTCGACGCCGCCGATTGGCTGCACTTTTCCTTTGACGGCAGCATCGACAAGCAGCGCTCGTACACGGAGCTGCGGCGCCTTGCCGAGGGCAAGCGTGTCGTCATCCCCGGCTTTTACGGGGTGATGCCCGACGGCAGCATCAAGGTACTCAGCCGGGGCGGAAGCGACGTGAGCGGAGCCTTGGCTGCGGCGGCGCTCGACGCCGACGTCTACGAAAACTGGACGGACGTGTCCGGCATCCTCATGGCGGACCCCCGCATCGTCGAAAACCCCGACACCATATCACGCATCACCTACAGCGAGCTGCGTGAGCTGAGCTACATGGGAGCGCAGGTGCTGCACGAGGGTGCGGTGTTCCCCGTGCGGGAAAAGAACATCCCGCTGAACATCCGCAACACGAATGATCCGAAGCACCCCGGCACCGTCATCATGGAGAAATTCCCCGACGACGAGCAGTCGGAGCGCTTCATAACCGGCATCGCCGGACGGCGGCACTTCACTATAATAACCGTGTCGAAGGCGGGGCTCAGCTCCGAGATCGGCTCTCTGCGCAAGATACTTGAGCTTTTCGAGCGCCACGGGGTCTGCGTCGAGTACACGCCCTCCGGCATCGACACCGTCTCCTTGGTGGTATCGGCGGAAAGCGTTTCCTCCTGCCTGTATGCGCTCGTTGGCGAGGTGCAGAAGGCGCTCTCGCCCGACGGCATACAGATAACCGACGGCATATCCGTCGTTGCGGCGGTCGGCAGAAAGATGGCGTATAAGCCCGGCTCGTCGGGCAGACTGTTTGCCGCACTCGGAAAAAGCGGCATAAACATAAGAATGATTTCTCAGGGACCTGAGGAGCTGAATATAATAGTCGGTGTAAACGACGACGATTTTGAAAAGACCGTCAGAGTCCTGTATCACAGCTTTGTAAAGTGAGGTTAAAAAATGAAAAAGTACAACATCGGTATTCTCGGCGCAAGCGGCGCCGTCGGCAGAGAGATGATGAAGATACTCATCGAGCGCAGCTTCCCCGTTGCGGAGCTTCGCCCGCTGGCAAGTGCGGCGTCCGCCGGCAAAACGCTCGACTTCGGCGGAAAAGAGGTCGTCATAAAGGAGGCTTGCGCCGAAAACCTCAAGGGGCTTGACATCATCCTCGGCGCAGCGGAAAACGACATAGCCGAGAGATTCATCGACGACATCAAGGCGTCGGGTGCGGTATTCATCGACAACTCCAGCGCCTTCCGTCTCTGCCCCGACGTGCCGCTGGTCGTCCCCGAGATCAATGCGGACGACATCAGGCTGCACAAGGGCGTCATCGCAAACCCCAACTGCACCACCGTCATCTCCTGCACTGCGGTAAACGCACTGAACGCACTTTCGCCCATCGAGAGCATGGTCGTCTCCTCCTATCAGGCGGTGTCGGGCGCAGGCATCGGAGGACCAAAAGAGCTTTTCGGCGAGGTCGAGGCGCTGCAGAAGGGCGAGGAATACGCCCCCAAGGTCTTTGCCTATCAGATTGCCTACAACGTCATACCGCAGATCGGCGGCGAGGAGTTTTCCGGCTACACCTCGGAGGAGATGAAGCTCCAGAACGAGGGTCGGCGCATCATGCATCTGCCGGAGCTTAAGGTGAGCTGCACCTGCGTCAGAGTTCCCGTCGTGCGCAGCCACAGCGTTTCGATACGTCTGAAGTTTAAGGAGAAGGTGAGCGTCGAGGCGGCAAGAAAGGCGATAGAAGCCGCTCCCGGCTGCCGCCTGTGCGACGACCTCGGCGCCGGTATCTATCCCATGCCGCTTGACACGAGCGATCAGGACCTCGTGTTCGTCGGCAGGATAAGAGAGGACCTCACCGACGAAAAGGGTCTGTGCCTGTGGTGCTGCGGCGATCAGGTGCGCAAGGGTGCGGCGACCAACGCCGTGCAGATAGCCGAAAAGCTCATAGAGCTGTGATAAGACGATCCCTCCGGGTGAGTACCCGGAGGGATTATACATTGTGTGTAAAATCACGGCGCAAAAAGCCGCAATTTTGTTTTGCATATCCTCTTTTCTTTTTCCCGTGTATTTGATATAATTCCAATGATAATATCGGCTAACAATCAAATAAAGAGAAATACAGAGAGGAAGATTTAAATTGATCTCACACGGCAAAGAAATTAAGGTTTTCGCAGGCAGCTCCAATCCCAAGCTCGTAGACGACATTTGCAGGTATCTCTTTAAGAACGTCGGCGACTGCGACTGCGCAAGCTTCGCAGACGGCGAATGCTCCATTTCCGTAAAGGAGCCGGTCAGAGGTGCGGACGTTTTCATCGTTCAGTCCACCTGCAAGCCCGTCAACGACAACCTCATGGAGCTGCTCGTCATGATCGACGCAATGCGCAGAGCCTCCGCAGGACGCATAACCGCAGTCATTCCCTATTTCGGCTACGCCCGCCAGGATCGCAAGGCAAAGAGCCGCGATCCCATCTCCGCAAAGCTCGTCGCAAACCTTATCACCGCCGCAGGTGCGGACAGAGTCCTCACCATGGATCTTCACGCCGCCCAGATCCAGGGCTTCTTCGACATTCCCGTTGACAATCTCTTCGGCGCTCCTCTCTTTGTAAAGCACTATGCCGACATCTTCGGCAAAAACAACGACGACGTCGTGGTCGTATCTCCCGACGTCGGCAGCACCGCCCGTGCGAGAAGCTTCGCAATGAAGCTCGGCGTCAACATGGCAATCGTGGACAAGCGCCGTCAGAAGGCGAACCAGTCCGAGGTCATGAACATAATCGGCTCGGTTGAGGGCAAGACCTGCATCCTGCTTGACGACATGGTCGATACCGCCGGCTCCCTCTGCGGTGCGGCAAAGGCGATCGTCGAGATCGGCGGCGCTAAGGAAGTCTACGCCTGCGCAAGCCACGGCGTCCTCTCCGGCCCCGCCATCGACAGGCTCAACGCAAGCTGCATAAAGGAGCTGCTCCTTCTCGACACCATCCCCTATCCCACCGACAAGCCGGAGTGCGGCATAATCAAGTACCAGTCCGTCGCTCCCCTGTTTGCCGAGGCGATCAGGAGAATCTACGAGGAGACCTCCATTTCCAATCTGTTTGACTGATATTCGAGGACAAGTGATGTTTGACAAATTCCGCAGCAGAGGCGGGGTATCATGGATAGTCGTATTCCTCGGCAATCCGGGACCCAAATACCGTGACACCCGCCACAACGCCGGCTTCATGGCGGCGGACGCCATGGAGAAAAAGCTGGGCGTCTCCATAAATAAGCTGCGCTTCAAGGCGCTCACGGCGCAAAGCACGCTCGGCGGCGAAAAGGTGCTGCTGCTCAAGCCCCAGACATATATGAATCTTTCGGGCGAGTCCGTTTCTCCCGCCGCCGCCTTCTACAAGGTGCCGCCGGAGCATATCATCGTCGTGTCGGACGAGGTGTCTCTGCCCATCGGCAAGCTGCGTATCAGGAAAAGCGGCTCCGCCGGCGGTCACAACGGGCTTAAAAACATCATCGCCATGCTCGGAACCGACGCTTTTCCCCGCATCCGTATGGGTGTGGGTGCGCCGCCGCACGCAGATTACGATATGGCGGATTGGGTGCTTTCGTCGTTTAAGAACCAGGACGCAGACGATATGCGCTCTCTTGCCGTGCGTGTGTGCGACGCCGTTGAGTGCTATATCACAGAAGGCCCCGACCGTGCAATGAACAAGTTTAACTGAGAAGCTTAACGGGGGCAGTACGCTGTCCCCGTTTTTTAAAGGGAAAGGATGATACAACATGAAAAAAAGCTGCATCGCCATGCTGCTGGCGGGCGGACAGGGTTCAAGACTGTATGCGCTGACGCAGAACGTCGCAAAGCCCAATATGCCCTTCGGCGGCAAATACCGCATAATCGACTTCCCGCTCTCAAACTGCGCAAACTCCGGCATCGACACCGTCGGCGTGCTTACGCAGTACCGCCCCTTACAGCTCAACAGCTACATAGGCGGCGGTCAGCCTTGGGATCTTGACTCTGCCGACGGCGGCGTTTTCATTCTGCCCCCCTACCAGACTGCGGGCGAAAACGGCTCGTGGTTCTCCGGCACCGCAAACGCCATCTATCAGAACATCGGCTTCATCGAAATGTACGATCCCGACAACGTTCTCATCCTCTCCGGCGACCACATCTACAAGATGGACTACTCCGATATGCTGCGTGAGCATACCGAGAGCGGCGCCGCCTGCACCATCGCCGTGCTTCAGGTGTCCATGGACGAGGCGTCCCGCTTCGGCATCATGAACATCGGCGGCGACGGCTACATAAACGAGTTCGAGGAAAAGCCCAAAAAGCCGAAAAGCGATCTGGCTTCCATGGGTATATACATATTTAACTGGAAGAAGCTGCGTGAGTACCTCATCGCAGACGAAAACGACCCCGCCTCCGACAAGGACTTCGGCAAGAACATCATCCCCAACATGCTGCGAAACGGCGAAAAGCTCTGGCCCTACCGCTTCGACGGCTACTGGCGTGACGTCGGCACGATAACGAGCCTGTGGGACTCGAACATGGATATGCTCTCGAACACCCTCATCGACCTTTACGACCCCAAGTGGCCCATCCGTTCGAGAGGCTCCGTGTGTCCGCCCCACTTTGCGGGCGAGGACGCAAGCATCGTCCACTCCATCGTGACCGAGGGCTGCGTCATCGAGGGCAAGGTCGAAAACTCCGTGCTGTCAAGCTCCGCAACCGTCGCTCCCGGCGCAAGCGTGCTGTACAGCGTGCTGATGCCCGGTGCGCAGGTGCGTGAGGGCGCCGTCGTCGAGTACGCCATCATCGGCGAAAACACCGTCGTCGGCAAGGGCGCACACATAGGTCAGGCTCCCGACGGAAGCGAAAGTTGGGGCGTTGCGACCTGCGGTCCGAACATAAACATACGAGACGGCGCATCCGTTCCGGCGGGCGCCATGATCTACACGTCCGAGGAGGTTTGAGCCATGTCCGATTTTCACGGTATCATTTACGCCTACGGCGCTACGGTGGAGCTGGGCGAGCTTGTCCGCCGCCGCACCGCCGCCTCCATGCCCTTCTGCGGCAGGTACAGACTTATCGACTTTGCGCTGTCGTCCATGATGAACGCAGGCATTCACAACGTCGGCGTTATCATGCAGCGTGACTACCAGTCGCTGCTCGACCACATCGGCAGCGGCAAGGACTGGGATATGGGCCGCAAGATAGGCGGTCTGCGTATGCTCCCGCCCTTCGGTCTGCCCGAATACCACAAGGGCGACTACACCGGCACCATCGAGGCACTAAATGCCGTCTCCACATACATCGACGACATCAAAGAGGACAATATAATAATGATGCACGGCAACACCGCAGCGAATCTCGACCTTGCGGACATCTGCCGCAGCCACATCGAGTCCGGTGCGGAGATCACGGCGATATGCACTCGCCTTGACCCCGATTACCGCCATCACCGCTATGACCCCGACGAAGACGGCTTTGCAAGCGGCATCATCTACAATCAGACCGGCTCCGGCAAGGGCTTTGCCTCGCTTGAGGCGTATGTCATTTCAAAGTCTCTGCTCACAAGGCTCATGGCGGACTGTGCCGCAAACAACAGCTATCACTTCCACCGTGACGCTCTTGCGTCCTACCTCGGTCAGGGCGGCAGGATACACGTCTATGTTCACGAAAGCTACGCACGGCGTATTATGAGTACAGATGCATATTTCCGTGCAAACATGGATATGCTCGACCCGGAAAAGCGCAATGCGCTCTTCCCCGAAAGCCGCCCCGTGCGCTCGAAAAGCTCCGTGGACGTCAGCACCTACTACGGCGAAAACGCCAAGGTCAGCCGCTCCCTCGTTGCGGACGGCTGCCGCATAGAGGGCGAGCTTAAAAACTGCATCGTCTTTTCCGACGCGCGCATCAAAAAGGGCGCAAAGCTCCGTGACTGCATCATAATGCGGGGTGCGGAGATAGGAGAAAACGTCATCCTCGGCAACGTCATCGCCGACAAAAACGTAAGGCTCTCCGCCGATCAGACCCTGATGGGAAGCGAACGGCTCCCCATCGTCATCCCGAAAAACAGCAGCATTTAAGGTGAATTTATGACAAATCAGATTTCCCGCGACGAGGTGCGCTCTGCCATTGAGGATAAGCTCTGTGCGCACTTCGGAGTAACAAGCAAAAACGCAACGGACGATCAGGTGTTTCGTGCAAGCGCCATCGTCATCCGTGAGATCATGAGCCGCCTCCTCGCATTCGAGGAGGAAAAGACCCCCGACCGTGAGGTGCATTACCTGTCCATGGAGTTTCTGATGGGCAGGAGCCTGATGAAAAACGCCTTCAACCTCGGCATTTCCGAGGCGCTCACGGGGGCGCTGTCCGACCTCGGCAGAAATGCGTCGGACATCTTCGAGGAGGAAAACGACGCAGGTCTCGGCAACGGCGGTCTCGGACGTCTTGCCGCCTGCTACATGGACTCCATGGCGACGCTCGGCATCCCCGCAACGGGCTACTCCATCTGCTACGAGCTCGGCATCTTCCGTCAGAAGATCGTTGACGGCAAGCAGACCGAGGTCGCAGACGACTGGCGCAAGAGCGCCGAGAGCTGGCTTATTCCCCGCAACGAGGATGCGGTCGAGGTGCGCTTCGGCGGTCACATCAGCTCGTACTGGGACGGCTTCGGGCGCTACCACGCCGAGCATCAGGGCTACACCACCGTGACGGCGGTGCCGAGGGATATGCTCATTGCGGGCTACGGCGGCAATCGCATAAACACCCTCCGCCTGTGGGACGCAAGAAGCACCAACGCACTCGATATGTACCTCTTCTCCGAGGGCGAGTACGTTAAGAGCATGGAGCAGCGCACCATGAGCGAGGTCATCACGAAGGTGCTCTACCCCGCCGACGACCACATCGAGGGAAAGCAGCTCCGCTTAAAGCAGCAGTATTTCTTCGTGTCGGCAACCGCTCAGACCATCGTCAAAAAGCACGTCGAGCGCTGGGGCGATATCCGCAGCTTCGCAAAGCACCACGTCATTCAGATAAACGACACCCACCCGACCCTCGTCATTCCCGAACTCATGCGGATAATGATGGACGAATACGGTCTCGGCTGGGACGAGGCGTGGAGCATCGTAAGCTCCGCCGTGGCGTACACGAACCACACCGTTATGAGCGAGGCGCTCGAAAAGTGGCCGCAGTCGCTCGTGCAGAGCCTGCTTCCGAGGATATGGGAGATACTGTGCGAGATAAACCGCCGCTGGTGCGAGCTTCTCATCTCCCGCTTCGGCAGCGGCGAAAAGACGGGGCGCAACCTCATAATCCGGGACGGCTGCGTGCATATGGCAAACCTCTGCCTTGCGACCTGCTTTAAGGTAAACGGCGTCTCCGCCCTGCACGGCGAGATACTGCGCAACGACCTGTTCCGTGACGTGTGCGAGCTTTATCCGGAGCGCTTCACCTACGTCACCAACGGCATCGACCACCGCCGCTGGCTTGCGCAGATAAACCCCCGTCTGCACCGTCTCGTGACCGATCTTTTGGGCAGCGACGACTACCTCACCGAGCCGGAAAAGCTCATACGGCTGAAGGACTTTGCCTCGGAGCCTGAGGTGCAGCGCCGTGTGATCGAGATAAAGCGGCAAAATAAGCACGACTTTGCCGCATTTGCACTTAAAAACGACGGCTTCGTGCTGAACACGGACGCCGTTATCGACGTTCAGGTAAAGCGTCTGCACGAGTACAAGCGGCAGCTCATGTGCGCCATGCTCATAACCTCGCTCATGCAGCGCATACACGACGATCCCAATGCGGAATTTCTGCCCCGCAGCTTCGTGTTCGGAGCAAAGGCGGCGGCGGGCTACCACACCGCAAAGCGCATAATCGAGCTTATCTGCTCGCTTGCAAACGAGATAAACTCCGACCCCCTGTGCCGTGATAAGCTTCAGGTGTACTTCATGGAGAACTACCGTGTCTCCGCAGCGGAGGCGCTCATGCCGGCGGCCTGCGTTTCGGAGCAGATCTCGACTGCGGGCAAGGAGGCCTCCGGCACCGGCAACATGAAGCTCATGTTAAACGGTGCGGTCACGATCGGCACTCTCGACGGCGCAAACGTCGAGATGTACGAGCGCCTCGGCGACGGGAATATGTTCCTGTTCGGTCTCCGTGCGCACGAGGTCGCTTCGCTCAAGGCATCCGGCTACGACCCCGGCGCCATCGTGCGCAGTGACAGGGAGATCGCCGGCATCCTCGACCGCTTCAGCCGGGGATTTTCCGACGGCAAAAGCTACGCCGACCTTGCGTCGGGTCTCAGCTACGGCGACCCGTATATGCTGATCGCCGACTTCCGCAGCTACGCCGACACCCACCGCAGAATGTACGACGTCATTGCCGACGACGGGAGCTTTGCCCGCCTGTCTCTTACAAATACAGCGGAAAGCGGCATCTTCGCCGCCGACCGTGCGATAAGGGAGTATTCCGAAAGCATATGGAAAATAAAACCGTGATCGTCATCGGCGCCGTGAATATGGACATTTGCGGCAGACCGGCAAAGCCCCTCGTTGCGGGGGATTCAAACCCCGGCAGCATAAGCATGAGTCCCGGCGGCGTCGGGCGCAACATTGCGCACAATCTGAGCCTTTTGGGGCTTAACGTCAAGTTCATTGCGGCGGTCGGGACGGACGCCTTCGGCGAGGGCATCATGCAGAGCTGCCGTGAGTTGGGCTTCGATATGCACCTGTGCCGCAGGATCCGAGGGGGACACACCTCCTGCTACCTGTACATCACCGACGAAAAGGGCGAGATGCAGCTCGGCGTCAGCGATACCGACATCGCCGGAAGCATAACGCCGGAGTATCTGTACTCCTGCTTAAACGAGATAAACCGTGCCGACGCCGTGGTCGTGGATGCAAATCTCACGGAGGAGACGCTGCGTTGGATAGGTCAGCACGTCACCGCACCCCTGTACGCCGACCCCGTTTCCACCGCAAAGGCAAATCGCCTAAAGCCCCTGCTGCCGCACCTTTACGCCTTTAAGCCGAACGCCATCGAAGCGATGAGCATGACGGGCGAAAGCACCTCCCTGCGTGCGGCGGAGGCGCTCATGGCGCAGGGCGTAAAGCGCATTTTCGTTTCGCTCGGCTCTGACGGCATCGTTGCCGCCGAGGGCGGCTCCGTCATAAAGCTGCCATGCATCAAAACCGAGATCGTCAACACGACCGGCTGCGGCGATGCGGCGACCGCCGCCATCGTCTGGGCGGGCGTACACGGCGCAGACCTCGACGAAAGCGCCGAGGCGGCGATGAAGGCGGCAACGCTGACGCTGCAATGCACCGAGGCGGTAAACCCCGACCTCTGCGAGGAGCTTATACGGTAAACCAAAAAACACCGTCTGCGGACGGTGTTTTTTTCAAAAAGTCTGTAAGATTTTTTCTTCCGCACAGTCTCTTAAATGTGGGAGGTGATAGAGTGACCGAGTTTGAAGAAATTTACCGCCGCTACTTCGGCGACGTGTACCGCTATGCGCTGAAGCTCTCCGGCAGCGAAAGAGACGCCGAGGAGATAACGAGCGACACGTTTTTCAAGGCGCTGCGCTCGCTCGACGGCTTTCGGGGCGACTGCGAGCTTCGGGTGTGGCTGTGCCGCATCGCAAAAAACTGCTTTTACGACAGGCTCAAAAAGTCGGAGCGCACCGAGACCTTGGACGACGCCCTCCCGCTGTCGGTCGACGGTCCCGAAGCGCAGGTGCTGCTGCACGACGGCGCAGAGCGTGCAAGGACCGTTCTGCACGGCATAGCGGAGCCGTACCGTGAGGTGTTCATGTGGCGGGTGTTCGCCGAGCTGAGCTTTAAGCAGATCGGCGCAATATTCGGAAAGTCCGAAAACTGGGCGTGCGTCACCTATCACCGAGCCAAGTCTCTTATCAGAAGCAAGCTGGAGGAAAACGAACATGAAAAATGAATGCAGCATAGTGCGGGACCTGCTCCCGCTGTATGCGGAGGATATGCTGAGTCCCGAAACGTCGGAGTTCGTAGCGGAGCATCTCAAGGGCTGCGACGGCTGCCGAGAGGAATTTGAACGCACAAAGGAGCCAAAGCCCGTTTCTTGCGATGTCTCCGACGCCGCCCCCTTAAAGCTCATACGCAAGCGGCTTTACCTAAAGCGCATCGGCACCGCCGCCTGCGCCGTGGTGCTTGCGCTGGCGCTCCTTGTCTCCGCCTTTGCGGTGCTGGATGCACCGGAGTACCTCCCGTACTCGCAAGGTCTCGTTACCGTCGAGGAATTAGACGGCGGTCTGAAGCTTTCCTTCGGCAAAGGCGTTACGGATTTTGACTACCGCACATACGCAGACCCCGACGACCCCGATCACCTGCTCTGCTCCGTCGAGGCGTGGACCTCGACATGGGACCGCCTACTCGGCAAGAGCGCCAAAACGACGGTCATCGGCACGGAGAACGCCGAGAGCGTGACGGTGTACTACACGCCGAACAATGGCAGCGACGACGTGCTTCTCTACGGCGACGCAAACGAGAACGAGGGCATAGTGACTCTGCCGAGGCTCACCCCCGGCTACCTGCTGATCCTTGCCCTCTGCGCCGAAGCGCTGCTGTGGCTGCTGTTCCTCGTTTTCAGGAAAAACACCGCAGTCAAGCCGATACTTTCGTACCTGCTGCCATACCCCGTTTTGTATATCGCAGCGCAGCTTCTTGTCGTGGGCATATCCTTTGCCTCGTACTCGATGCCGAGGGACTTCTTTTTGAGCCTGTTCATTTCGCTGCTGCTGTACTGCGGACTGCTGCTGTACCTCGGTCTGCGTCGGCTGCGCAGCGCCGCAAACCCGTAAAGCCTATAATATCCGAAAATCTGCAAGGAAGTTTTTCCTTGCAGATTTTTTGCAAAAAGCTATTGACATTTTCAAACTACTGAATATAATACAGTAGTGTAAGGAAACGAAACCGAAAGGAGCCGGATATGAACACGCAATATAAAAAGGGTGTGCTTGAGCTGTGCGTGCTGGCGCTGCTGACAAAGCGGGACTGCTACGGGTACGAGATCTCCGACCGCCTGTCCGAGCGCATCGACATTGCGGACGGAACGGTTTATCCGATCCTGCGCAAGCTCAAGTCGGACGGGCTTTTGACCACCTATTTGCAGGAGGAGAGCGGCGGTCCGCCCCGCAAGTATTACAAGCTCACGAAGCTCGGGCGGGAGACCTACCTCAGCGGCCGTGCGGAGTATTTGAAGTTTGCACGGTCCGTCAGAATTTTGTTGGAGGACGAATGCGATGACGAAGAATGAATTTTTGACGCAGCTTGAGTCCGAGCTGCGCAGGAGAAAAATCGCCGATGCCGACGACATCGTGTCGGAGTATGAGCAGCACTTTGCGTTTAAAATGAGCGACGGCTACTCGGAGGAGGAGATCGCCGCAAAACTGGGAGACCCCGAAGCGCTGGCTTCACAGTTCGGCGAGGCGGAAGGCGGTACCGCCCGCAAGGGCGGGAACAAGCCGCTTGTTATCGTGGGTCTGGGCTTTGCCGACCTGTTTGCGGGACTGTTTTTCATTCTGCTTGCGGCGTGGCTGCTCGTGATGCTTGCCGCCGTCGTTTCGTTCGGAGCGCTGTCGGTCTGCCTTATCGGCGGGCTGAACATCGAGGGGATTATCCCCGTCATGCCCTACCGGTGCGGTGCGATCTTGGGTCTTTCGCTCGTGGCGCTCACGGTGCTGATCGCCGTCGGCGGCATTTACTATGCTGCGTTTCTGCGGCAGCTTGTGCGCTCCTTCGGGCGCTTCCGCCGCAACACGCTGGCTTCCGCCTCCGGTGAAGCGACGCTTCCCCCGCTTGCGATAAGCCCCCGCTTTTCCGCCAAGGTAAAGCGCCGCCTGCGCACCGTGACGCTCGTGTCTCTTGCGCTGTTTGCGGTCTGCTTCGTGCTGACCTTCCTCGCCTTTGCCCTGACCGCCGGAGGCATTGAGTTCTGGCACATCTGGCACTGGTTTTAATAATGCATAAAGGAAAAAAGCCTGCGGAATGCCGTAGGCTTTTTTATGTGCTTATTACTTTCTTACGAAGTTCATGGGGAACATCGTATCGGATGCGTCGTCGATCTCGCCGTCGGAGTACTTTGCAACGAGGGTGAGCTTGTCGCCCTTGAGCTTGACCTCAAAGTAATCGTCATCCTCAAGCTCGTCGCCGTTCTCTGCGAGGTAGAGCTTGCCGTCCTTTATCTCATAGCTGCCGCTTTCGCTCGAATCGCTGAAAAAGTCTTCGCTGTTAAAGTTTTCTTCCATCACGGCGTCAAGCAGCTCGTCAACAGTCATGCCTTCCTCGGCTGCCGCATCCTCAAGGGTGTAGCCCGTTCCTGCCAACATATCGTTCACCAATTTCTCGACCGCATTGCGGAAGGCCATTTCAAGCTTCTCCTCATCCGCCGCCGAGAAGCTGAGCTTGTAGCTTCCGTCCTTGTCAAACTCGTAGCTCACCACGAGTTCAACGCCGGTAAAGTCAAAATATGCAGACATTGCCGCCATGTCGGGATCGGAATC
Source organism: Bacteroidaceae bacterium (assembly GCA_963610045.1). Lineage (GTDB taxonomy): Bacteria > Bacillota > Clostridia > Oscillospirales > Oscillospiraceae > F23-B02. The sequence continues at coordinate 11,468 of CAVDMS010000006.1, read as the reverse complement.
CATAAGCGCATCGAAATACTCGCCCATGTCCAGTTTTGCTTCCCAAGTGCCGACGATGAGTTCTGCGTCGGTCTTCTTCTCAACTTTTTCGACCTTGTCGTCCTTGTCCTTACCGCTGCCGCTGTCGGAGCAGGCACACAGTGCAAACACCATGACGAGCGCAAGCAGCAGAGCCGCAATTCTCTTTACGTTTCTCATTTTTTCCTCCATATATTTTTATTTTGTTTTGCGTTGATTAAATTAAGCCTCCAACACCTCGATGCCGTCGCCCTTTTTCACCTTGCCCGAAGCAAGGACCTTCACGAAAACGCCCTCTCTGGGCATGACGCAGTCGCCCGCCGCCTTGCGTATCGCACAGTCGGCATGGCACTCCTTGCCTATCTGCGTGACCTCGCAAACCGCCTCGCCGATGCGAAGCTTCGTCCCCACGGGGAGACTCGACACCGCAAGCCCCTCGACAAGCACGTTCTCCGCAAAGTCGCCGTTTTTGAGCTTAAAGCTCAGCTTCTCCTGGAGCTTTGCAACGCTCTCGACGCTCAAAAGGCTTATCTGCCTGTGCCAGTTGCCTGCGTGGGCGTCGCCGTCGATACCGTGGTCGATGCGAAAGTACGCTTCGGGTATCTCATGCTTCTGTATTCCTCTGACCTCGCTGATGCATATTGCCGCAACGCTTGCCATGGCTCATCCTCCTATCCTGTTCATGCTTCTTTTCGATTCGGAGCGCTCCGTCGCCGAAAGCTCAACGTGCATTTTGGGCTTGTGAAGCGCAGCCTTAATTATGGCATCCTCAAGCGCCTTGCCGTGAAGCCCCCGAACGGGGATCTCCTCCGCCGAGTGCAGGCAGGGCTTTAAACAGCCGTCGGCGGTGAGCCGCAGGCGGTTGCACTCCGAGCAGAAGTGATTGCTCAGAGGGCTGATTATCCCCACTCTGCCGAGCGCCCCCGGCAGCCTGTAAAGCCGGGCTACGGACTTGCCCTCCGCCTCTGCGGGTACAAGCTCCGGCAGCCTACCCATAACAAAAGAGCCGGGCAGGTATGCGTCCGCACCGAAGTGCGCCGTGTCGCCGATGGGCATAAGCTCGATAAAGCGCACATCGACGGGCATTTTCTGCGTAAGGCGGGCAAGGCTCTCGACCTCGTCGGAGTTAAAGCCGCCGATCAGCACGCAGTTCAGCTTCACGGGGGACATCCCGACCTCTATCGCAGCCTCGATGCCGGACAGCGCATCCGTGAGCTTCCCCGTGCGGGTCATGCTGCGGTACTTTTCGTCGTCCAGCGTGTCGAGACTTATGTTTATGCGGTGTATCCCGGCGTCGTAAAGCTCCCTTGCAAGGGGACGGAGCAGCGTTCCGTTTGTCGTCATCGACATATCCTCGACGCCGGGTATCTCGCCGAGCCGATGCGTCAGCTCGACTATATCCCGACGCACCAGGGGTTCGCCCCCCGTTATGCGGAGCTTTTTCATTCCGAGCCGTGCGGCAGCGGAGGCGATCTCAACTATCTCGTCGGCGTCAAGATTTCTCTTGCAGTTGCAGCCGCTCGGTCCCTCCTCCGGCATACAGTAGCGGCAGCGGAGGTTGCACGCATCGGTGACGGAGATGCGGAGGTATTCGATTGTCCTTCCGAAGCCGTCCTTCATGCTGCCTCCCGTTTTGCTCAGATCCTGTCCTTTGCGCCCAGTCTGCGCTCCATATGCCCCTCGTCGGGGTTGCCGTGATTGTCGTCGCCGAAGTGTCTGCCCGCAAGCTCGGGGTCTGTCTTGTCGGACAGCGCCTCCTTTATGGCGGCTCTCGCCTCCATCTGCTCTATGCGGACCTGCTCCTTTGCGTGCTTCTCCTCACGGGTCTGAAGCTCCTGCTCCTTGTGCGCCTTCGTCCTTGCGATGACGTCGAGCCGACGGAGCTTTTCCTGCTTGCGCACGGCGGCGGGGAGCTTTTTAACGTCGGTAAAATAGCTCATATCGTCGCCGACGGAGACCTTTTTGTTCTCACGGTCGATATGCGTGGGCAGCGCTTCAAACGCTATCCCGCTCTTTGTGAATTTAAGGCGCAGGAGCATTCCCTTGTCGGTGTCGTTCTGCGCACGCTGATAGTCGGTGTCGAACACAAAGTTGCCCAGCGAATAGAACACGGGCTTTGTGCCGAAATACTCGTAACCCTGCACCACATGGGGGTGGTGCGCAACCACGGCGTCACAGCCCCAACGCAGGTACTTTTTGAACTGGTGCCGAACCTTCGCCGACGGCAGATGCAAAAACTCGTCGCCGCCATGATAGACAAGCACAACGTAGTCCACCTTGGGTCTGAGCGACTTTATCGCAGCCTTTATATAGTCTATCCTCGACTCGTGCAGCGGTCCGCCGCTCTGGGCGGTCGCAACACGGTAGTGCTTATATTGCACCGAAAGCAGCCCGACCTTTATCCCGTTTCCGAGGATGACGCAGCGGGCGGCTTCGGATACGTTCATTCCGATGCCGATGAATGGAACGCCCGACGCCTTGCAGCTGTCGATCGTATCGACGACACCGACGGTGCCGAAGTCCATCATGTGGTTGTTTGCAAAGGACAGCACCGGGTTTTTGATGTTGCGCTTTACAAAGTCCAACGCTTCGGGGCTGCTGCGGTGCGCAAGGCGCTTTTTCTTCGTGATGCGGCACGGTGTCACGGGGCTTTCAAAGTTTATGACGTTGTAGTCGTTTGCGTTTAAAAAGTTCTTAATGCCGTCGCCGAGCAGCGTATCGTCGCCGCAGCAGTCCGCAAAATAGCCGCTGAAGGCAAGGTCGCCGGTAAAGCCGATCGTAAGGCTTGCGCTGTTGTCAGTATTCATTTTGCGGCACCTCCTGCAAGGGCTTTGTGATCCGCTTCGTATATCTTATCCATCTCTTTGTAGTTTCTGAGCTTTCCGTTGTAGGACATTATCTGCGGCGCAACGCACTGCGGCTGCGCATTGCCCTCAACGAAGACCCAGCCCCTGTCGCTGTACGCAAGGTCCCAACCGACAAAGCGCACCTCGGGCAGCACGGCGGCAAGGCGGCAGGCAAGCTTTCGCACCTCGTCCCAGTGCGGGAGCCTCAGTCCCACGAGCTGAACATTTGTGTCGGGGTGGTATATATAGCGGTGTCCGAGATAGTCTCTGCCGCAGTCGCAGACGACGCCCGTCTCGAAATCGACGAGAGCGGAGATGCCGCCGCCGGACATATTGTCCGTGTGACTGCCGCCGGAGCCCATGCGCAGGAAGCACCACTGGGGATAGGTGTCGCCGGAGTCGCTGTGATAGGTGACGAGGCGCACCGTGTTGACGGAATCGGGGTGGATCCTTGCGATCTCCTCGCCCTGAACTATAAGCTCCTCGAGCACGCAGGCGCCGTTGAAGATTATGATGGCGAAAAGATCCTCCGGGCAGTCATAATTCTTGAGGTCGTAGATCTTTATGCCTCTGCCGCCGTAGTCCTGTGCGGGCTTGTAGATAAACCTCGGATGCTTTTCGATAAAGCGAAGGAAGCTACTGAAGTCTGCATCCGTATACAGGCTCACAACGTCCCTGCCGTAGAACTCACCGAATTTGCGATAGGTCTCGGTCTTTTGATTTAAAAAGTCCACATAGTTGCGGCTGTTGAACTTTTTGTAATACTTATACTTGTTGCTTCTCGTAACGAAGCTGCGCCGCCCCTCGGCGGAGAGCATATTGAAGCCGTAAATGAAATATTCCTTCGGTATGATGCCGTAGCGCACATGGCTGCCGTATATCTTCAGCATGAGGATAAAGCGGGCAAAGCCCTTCTTCTCCTCCGGGCAGTGCTGGTCTATCGCCTCGTTTGCAGCCTCTCTGAATCTGCTCAGTCCGAAAAAGCGTTTGTATATGCTCGCTCCGGCCCTGTACGTTCCCTCAAGCACGGTCCTTATTATTCCCGACTTGGGCGCAACTGCGGCGATCTTCCTTGCCAGCTTTTTTATTTTCTTTTTCATATTGCGAAAGACCCTCCGGTTTTCGTATTCTCTGTTATCTCCAAAGCATATAATTTTTTAAAGCCTATCTGTTTATTTTACACAATTCCGCATTTTTTTCAAGAGCTATTTATATTGTAGGGTATGTCCATTTTCTGCGCTCTGCGCAGGAATACGCACAATTTGCCGCATTGTTCATATTTTTCTATTGAAGAAAAGGTAAAATGATAGTAAAATGGCGGCAAGAATGTGATCAGCCCGTGTGAGTACACGGGAGAAACGGAGCATTATGCGAATAGCCGTTATTCTGCTGCGCTGGGTCATGAACTTCGTGTACTTCTTCATGAAGCTTCTGCCCACCGACGGCAACAAAATACTGTTTCTGAGCCGGCAGTCGGATACCCCGTCCGAGGACTTTATGAGCCTCAGCCGGAGAATACTCGACTTTAAGCCCGATGCCAAGATCGTAATGATAACGCAGCGTGCCGACAGCAATCCCGGGAGTATGCTGCGCTTTGCGGGTGCGACCCTTAAAAGTATGCGTCATCTTGCGACCGCAAGGGTCTGCGTTCTCGATTCCTACTGGCCCGCCGTCAGCGTGCTGAAGCACAAAAAGCAGCTCGCCGTCATTCAGATGTGGCACGCAATGGGCAAGATCAAAAAGTCCGGCTATCAGACCCTCGGCAAGAAGTTCGGCAGGAGCCACATGATCGCCGAGGAGATGCGTATGCACCACAACTATGACGTGGTCATCGCAGGCGGCAGGGCATTTAACCCCTTCTACTGCGCCTCCTTCGGCATCGACGAGAACATTCTCTACAACGTCGGTCTGCCGAGGATGGACGATCTGCGTGAAAACGTCGAGCGCTCACGGGAGCTTTTCTATGCTACATACCCGCAGTACCGGGGCAAGAAGATCGTGCTTTATGCGCCCACCTTCCGCAAGGGCAAGGTCATCTCCGCAAACTCCATCGTCCGTGCCTTCGCTCCCCGAAAGGACACGGTGCTTGTCGTCAAGTACCACCCGAACCAGATAAAGAGCATGGAAGCGCAGATGGAGGCGGAAAAGTGCGACGAGGTGCCGACCTCGGTCGTCCTCTCCGTTGCCGACTGCGTCATAACGGACTACTCCGCCATTGCGATCGAGGCTGCGGTGCTCGATAAGCCGCTTTACTTCTACCTCTTCGACTACGAGGATTATCTGAGCCACAACGGTCTTAACGTCAATCTTCCCGACGAGCTGCCGCAGTGCGTGTACACCTCGGCAAAGGCGCTTGAAAAGGCGATACGCACCGGGCGCTACGATACCGAGGCGTATGAGGAGTTCCGGGAGAAATATCTGCCCGACATGAGCGGCAGAGCGACGGATAAAATAGCAAATCTGATTATCGGATGCATGGAGAACGACAAGCATGATGCAATTCGCAAGATCATTTCTCAACAGGCTGCTGTCGGCAGCGCGCTGGATAGTAAGGATACTGTTCGCACCTAATCACTTCGGCGTCCCGCTGCACCTTCGCATATGGTATGCGGTATTCGGCGGGTACATGGTGGATCAGGTCGCCCTTTACGACTTTAAGCACAACGACAAAAAGCAGTACCTCTCCGAGTTTGACTGGATCCGCTCCCGTCAGATAAACGAGCCGTACAACAGTCTGCTCGACAACAAGGTCGTTTTTGCGGAGCTTGTGCGGGACTACTGCCCCACGCCGGAGCTGTACGCCGTCAAAAAAGGCAGCCGCATAACGGGCATGGGTTCCCGTCACCTCGACTGCATGGACGACGTGTTTGCGCTCCTGCGGCGTGAGGGCGCCTTCGTCGTAAAGCCCGTCCGGGGCGGCAAGGGCGGCGGCGTTCACATCGTAAAGTACAATGACGGCGTTATCACCGACGACGGCAGGGAGTGTACGCCCGAAGAGCTGAGATGCACGCTCGAAAAGCCCCACGACTGGTTTATCTGCGCTCTTGCGCATCAGGCGGACTACCTAAACGAGATTTACGCCGAGTCCGCAAACACCATACGCATGATCGTTCTGCGTGACACGCCGGAGCGTGAGTTCGAGCTTGCCTTTGCCGTACAGCGCATCGGCGCAGGCTGGACAGGCTCCGTCGATAACGGCTCCAAGGGCGGTCTTATCGCAAACGTCAACATCGCAACGGGCGAGCTGAGCGAGGCTCGGACGCTGCACAATCTCATGGTCTACAACGTCCACCCCGACAGCGGTCACCCGATAAAGGGCGTGGTCATCCCCAACTGGGAGAGCATCAAAAAGGGTGTGCTTGAGGTGTCGTCGCACTTCCCATACCTCGACATCATCGCATGGGACATTCTCCCCACTCCCGACGGCTTTACCGTCATCGAAGCAAACACCTCGTCCGGCGTCAACATCATCCAGCTTTGGGGTCCGCAGCGCTACGGCAGGTTGGGTCAGTTCTACCGTGACCACGGTATAATCAAATGATATGGAATATATAATCATGGCGGACGGCAAGGGCAGCCGTTGGAACCGCTACTTAAACCGCACGAAGCACGAGATAAGCTTCGACGGCGAAACGCTCATAGAGCGCACCGTGCGCCTCATCCGTGAAAACGCACCCTCGGCACTCATAACCGTGACCTCGCACAAGCCCGACCTCAAAACGGCGGGCGCCCGGCGCTATGAGCCGAAAAACAACGTGCTTGAAATAGACCGCTTCACGGCGGAGCTTATAGGCGACGACGTTTGCTTCCTCTACGGCGACGTGCTGTACTCCGAGGCGGCGATACGGCGCATATGCGGCGACAAGGGGGACGAGCCTCTCATGTTCTTCGGCAACGAAAAAAGCATATGTGCTGTTTTGGTGCGTTCGGGCGAGGTGTTCAGGCGCTGCTTTGACGCCGTGCGTCGGATGTACCTTAACGGTGAGATCACCGAGTGCAAGGGCTGGCAGATATACAGATTCTATGTCGGACTTCCGCTCGACAGCCGGGAGATAGGCAAAAACTTTGTCACGGTGCCGGACGGCACACGGGACTTCAATTCTCCCGAAGACTACGAGGGCTACCTCGCGGAAAAAAATAATATGGAAAAATAATATACACTATGCTATAATGACCTCATTATAGCATTTTCTTTTCTAAGGAGTTTCCTATGACCTTCAACGGGAAAAACCGCAGCTTCCTTTTGCGGGAGCTTATTCGGCGTGACTTCATCAAGAAATACAAGCGCACCACCTTCGGCATACTGTGGAGTGCGCTTTCTCCTCTGTTCCTGCTGCTTATTATGGACCTCGTGTTCGGCACCTTCTTCGGCAGGAATATGTCGCACTACACGATATACCTTTTCTCCGGACTTCTGCTGTATAACTACTTTGCAAGCTCGACCAAGGGTGCGCTCTCGGTGCTGTATTCCAACGCCTCCATCTACACCAAGGTGCCGGTCCCGAAGATATATTTTCTTCTGTCACACAGCACGGCGCAATTTATAAATTTCCTCGTTTCGCTTGCGGTCTACTTTGTATTTGTTGCGGTGGACGGGATAAGCTTTAAGCTCAGCTTCTTCTCCCTCATCTACCCGACTCTGTGCCTGTACCTCATAAACCTCGGCATCGGCATTTTCCTTTCGACCGTGTACATCTTCTTCAGGGACATAAACTATCTCTGGCCGCTTTTGTGCCGTGTCATCATGTACGCCTCGGCGATATTCTACGACGTGTCCATCCTGCCGAACATCATGCGCAGGCTCTTAAAGTGCAACCCCCTTTATATGTGCATAGATTACTTCCGCCAGGTCGTCATCCACAACTCCGTACCCACGCTGTCGTATAATCTCATGCTCTGCGCAATGACGGTGTTCTGCCTGCTCGTCGGCGGCTGTACCTATCGCATCTGTCGGGATAAGATCCCGCTCTACGTCTGAGGAGGTGCAGTATGGACAGCAACAAGGCTCTTATTTTGGACGGCGTTTCCGTCCGCTACCGCAAGTCCGACTCCCGCTCCGCCGCCTCGATAATAAAGCGGCTGTTTAAGCGTGAGGAGCGCTCCAACACCTTCTGGGCGCTAAAGCGCATTTCCTTTGAGCTTGAAAAGGGCGATATGCTCGGCGTCATCGGCAAGAACGGCGCCGGCAAATCCACGCTTATGAAGACCATCTCCGGCACCCTCGCTCCCGCCGCCGGAGAGATACATAAAAACGGCACCCTCTGCGCCCTGCTTGAGCTGAGTGCAGGCTTCGACAAGGAGATGACCGTTAAGGAAAACGTTTACCTCAGGGGCGCGCTGCTTGGCTATTCGCACGAGTTTATTGACTCTAAGTACGACGAGATAATCGACTTTGCGGATATGCGTGATTTTGAGGATAACCCCTTCCGCACCCTGTCCTCCGGCATGAAGTCGAGGATAGCCTTTGCTATAGCGAGCCTCGTTGAGCCGGATATCATCATTCTGGACGAGGTCTTTGCGGTCGGCGACGGCGACTTTAAAAAGAAAAGCCGCGAGCATATGCAGAAGATCCTGTCCGACGGCAAGACGACGGGACTTATGGTGTCCCACTCTCTCGGCAGCGTCAGGCGGCAGTGCAACAAGGTACTGTGGCTCGACAAGGGACGCATGGTGATGTTCGGCGACCCGAATACGGTGTGCGACGCATACGAGAAATATCTTGAGGACGGCGTTCTGCCGCAAACCGAGTCCATCAAGGCGGCAAAGAAGATGCCGCCCATAAAGCCCAAACACAACAAGGGCAAGATAATTGCGGAGATCATGCTGTTTGCCTCGCTCCTGTCGGTGGCCGCCGTCGGCGGATTTATCTGGGCGCAGTACGATCTGTTCAAGGCATACAACATCTCGCACTCCCACTCCGCCGAGGAGATACTCGGCTACGCCGACAACTGTCACGACTTCATTTACGATTCACTCGGAACCGACACCGAAAAGTGGGATTACAGCATATTCAGAGACAGCACGCAGGCGGTGCTCGACGGCGACCTGAGCTATTACGAGGTCGCAAAGACGGTGCTTCAGAAGGCGGGCGTCGATCCCGATTCCGAGAACTACCGGTTGAGCATAGCCGCAGCCGAGATCGAAGCGATAAAGCACGTTCAGATGGCGCGCCTCGACAGGCTTGTCGTCGAAATGCGTGAGGGCTTTGAAAGTGAACCGGAGGGCACATACCGCAGTCTGCTCGTGTACTCATATACCAACTACGACCGCTTCTATGATCTTGAGGCGGAGTGTGACGAGGAGGTCACGGAGGTCATTGAGGAGATTCGCGAGATCCTGCGTGAGCAGGGTCAGCCGGAAGCCCTTGCCGATCAGGTGTGGAGCTACTACACCTCCGAGAAGGTCTATCTCGAAGCCTACTACTGCATCCAGCTCCGATAATACGCAGCAAAAAACCCGTGGAAAGCAATGCTTTCCACGGGTTTTTTATTGATATAATTGCCCTAAAAAGCCGGCAAAAGGCCCGTATTAGCCACAAGCAACTCAGCATAGTGTGGAGGAAGCAAAAAACTCCCCGTATTTATAGTTGAAGAATATAGCGTGGCTGTACCATAAATAGCACATAAAACAGGAGTGTAACGATGAAGATTTTTAGCTACTACAAAGACGACCCATGCGCCAATACAGTCAGAGCTCTCGGGATAGCCTCATTTATCGTTGAGATTCTTAGCGTTGCGTTTTTCGGCGGTTTTGACACCGGTCTTGGTTGGTGGCTTCTTATTGCCGGAGGCATTTTGCTGTACTTGGCAAAACGCATTAATGAACACAATGTTATCAAAAAATTAAAGAAAAACAAGTTCAGGTGAGGAGTTTGCAATGGATATTAACATAGTTATATGTCTTTTACTTATACTTGGTATTGCGTATCTTGTCCGCAAGATTTCAAAAAGGACAGACAGATCAACCGAAGCTAATAAGCTCAGAAGCAATATGCCGAGAAGAAACGAGTTAAGAGAGGCCTCCATTATTGATTCATATGATTTTGCCTGTGAGCTGGTGGACGGCTTCCTTGCAAATGCTCAAAAAAACGCCCGTTTAGGATTAAGATCCGCTAACTATTCGTCATTCAATCCCGATCCGCAGCAGAGATCATCTGTAGTTATTAGAGCCGTTAAATCAAGGCTCAGAAAAGAAGGTTTTTCTCTGGTATCCGTCGAAAAGGAAGGCTCCGGCACTTATACTGTTGATGCTTTCTGGTAAAGAGTGTATTCCAAAACGGCAGAAACCCTTGCAAATAACGGGTTTCTGCCATTTTTTCTATGTCCGTTTGTCGCTTATTTGTCGCTTAAATCTGCTATAAAATACGAAAAGACAGTAGAAGATAAGCAACAGCGGATAAAGCAAGCAACAAAGAAAGCGCCTGCCGCATGGTGCGACAGACGCTTATATTCATTTGTTGCCTTTTGCACGGTTATGTGTTTTGCAAAGCATCTGACAGTTGGAAATATCAGTTGAACCGCCCTTGCTCCATGCTGTCACATGGTCTGCATCCATTTCATTGAATTTCCAAATTCGCCTTGAATTATTGTCAGTGCCTAATGCACAAAGCGGACAGTTTGATTTTCCACTTGCCTTTGCAGCAGTACTTTGCTGTGAATAAACCGTTCTCTTTGTGCTTTCTTCAAAAATACGGATTTCAAGCAAGCGGGGATCGGTGCAGCCACCTAATATGTATTCAAAGATACCCGCTCTTTTCTTGACTGCACCATCTGCATACAGTTCATGCACCTTTGCAGAAACGGCAACGGGGTCATAGGGGTTATTATGGTAGGTTTCAAATAACCTGCCCCATTCAAGCCCGCGCATTTCGCTTTCAACATCAGTAAACACGCCGCTAATCCAGTCAATAACGCTTGTGAAATACGCTTTCAGTTCATTGATATTCGCATCATAGCGGTGCTTGCTCATATAAGCGTCAACAGCGTCATTGTCAGTGCTTTTTGTTACCCACTCCAACGCTATGCGCAAATAGTCCTGCCGCAACACATCGCCCTTTATATAGGCGCTCCATTTCTGAATGTTGGCATTCTGGCTATTACTAAATTCTTCTTTCGCCTTTGTAACAAATGGCCCCGAATAGACGGCATTTGAAATTTCCTGATGGTTCAGCGGTATACCCGCAATGTTAATAGTTTTGAACCATGCCTTGATTTCGGTTTCTTCGCCCTCACAAATGTAAATCGTCAGCGGTGTTTCATTGATTTTCTTTTTCTGATCGTCAGGCATTGCCGAAAAATAGTGCGGCATACCATTATCATCAATCAGCGGAAATTTTCCAGTAAGAAAACGCCCCAAACTTGTGATACGCTGTTGCCCGTCCAGAACTTCGTATTTGTCTGTGCCCACTTTGTTGAAGTAAAGCAGTCCTAACGGGTATCCATTAAGCACGGAACGGATAACAGCTTCTTCCATTTTTTGCTTCGCATAAAGGTAATTACGCTGATATTCCGGCTGAATTACCAGTTTGCCAGATAAGCCGAAAAGCCCTTTACCCTCTAATTCATTATAAACAAACCCCTTACAGATTTGCTCAATGGTTATATC
>CAVDMS010000005.1:43013-44583 GCA_963610045.1 Bacteroidaceae bacterium | reverse complement strand
GTGCCGGGCTTGTCGATACGTTTGCCGTCTACAAACACAAGCCCGCTCATTACGGTCGTTTTCGCCCGTTCCCTGCTCTCGGTGAGACCGAGGTCAAAGACGAGCTGATCCAAACGTACTTTTTTCATTGCTTATCCCTCACAAATTTGAGCGCCGCAGCGCAAAGGCTGTCTGCATCGAGACCGCAGTCCCGCATCAGCTCCGACACGGAGCCGTGAGCTACGATGCCCTCGCCGAGGTCGTTGAGCGAAAATGCGGAGAGTCTCACTCCCGCTTCCGCAGAAAGCGCAAGAAGCTTTGTTCCTATGCTGCCCTCGGTGCATACGTCCTCGCAGACAAGAAGCCTGCCCGTTTTCTTCAGCGACTCGATAACGCAGTCGGCGTCGAGCGGCTTGAGTGAAGCGATCTTTACTACGTCGCACTCGATACCCTGTGCGGAAAGCATATCGGATACCTTGAGAGCGGTGTTTATCATCGTTCCGTAGGCGACGATCGTGAGCTTGTCGCCGCAGCGCACAAGCGAGGTGTTAAGACCGAGACAGTCGGAATAGTCGCCCTCGCCGCCTCTCGGATAGCGTATGGCGACGGGGCCGCTCATTTTATTTATCGCCTCGTCGAGCATAAGCTCAAGCTCTGCATAGCTCGACGGGCAAAGTATCTTCATGCCCGGAACGGACGAAAGATAGCTTATATCAAAAACGCCGTGATGCGTTTCGCCGTCGTTCCCGACGAGCCCTGCTCTGTCTACACAGAACACAACGTGGAGATCGAGCAGCGAAATGTCGTGTATCAGCATATCATAGGCACGCTGAAGGAAGCTTGAATACACGGCAAACACGGGCACAAGTCCCTGCTTTGCCATGCCTGCCGCCATGGAGACGGCATGCTCCTCCGCAATGCCGACGTCAAAGAATCTGTCGGGGAATTTGCGAGAAAAGGCGTCAAGCCCCGTTCCCGCACTCATAGCCGCCGTGATCGCAACGATGTCGGGGTTAGCCTCCGCAAGTCTGCACATTGCGGTGCCAAAAACCGTGGAAAAGCACTTTTTCTCCTGCGGCAGCTCACCCGTGAGATAGTCAAACTTGCTGACACCGTGGTAGCGCTCCGGGTGTTCCTCGGCAAATTTGTAGCCCCTGCCCTTTTGCGTTATGGCGTGGACCAGCACGGGGGTGCGCATATCCCTTGCCCAACGGATGACGGTCTCAAGCTGTGCAACATCGTGACCGTCAACGGGACCGAGGTAGTAAATACCCATGGCGTCGAAAACGTTCGTCGGCAGGATGCGGCGCTTGAGCGCTTCCTTGAGCTTGTGGTTTGCATCGTAAAGAGCGGGGACCGAGCCGAAGGCGTTGCGGTACCAGCGCTTAAAGTTGATGTATCCGGGCTTTACCCTTTCCTCCGACAGCAGACGCGCCATACCGCCGACGTTGCCGTTTATGGACATACCGTTGTCGTTCAGTATGATGACCATGGGTTCGCTGCCGCCGCCGAGGTTTGAAAGTCCCTCGTATGCAAGACCGCCTGTCAGAGCGCCGTCGCCTATCACGGCAACAACGTCGTAATTCTGCTT
>CAVDMS010000005.1:0-43003 GCA_963610045.1 Bacteroidaceae bacterium | reverse complement strand
GTCCTTGCGTGCGCCATGCCCAAAGCGACGGACACCGAGTCCGAGGCATGACCTGCCACGAAAGCGTCGTCGTCGGCCTCATAGGGCTTGGGGAAGCCGGATATGCCGCCGTGACAGCGGAGCGTGTTGAACATATCCCTTCTGCCGGTGATGATCTTGTGGGAGTAGCTCTGATGACCGACGTCAAACACGATGCGATCCCTGCTGCTGTCGTAAACACGGTGGAGCGCAACGGTAAGCTCCACGCTGCCGAGATTGGACGCAAGATGTCCCCCGGTCTGCGAAACATTTTTAATTATGTATCTTCTCAATTCGTTGCACAAAGGCTCAAGCTCGCTTTGATCGAGCCTCTTTATATCATCCGATGAATTGATTTTATTCAAAATATCCAATTCCACGCCTCGAATTCTGTATATTCGCATAAAAAGCCATTATAGTTATTGAATATATAATAGCAAAACGCAGCGAATAATACAATAGTTTATTCACTGCGTTTAATAAAAATCAAATTCAGTTGAGACGGTCAACGAGAGAATCGGCAAGATCACAAAGAAAATCGTGATCCTCAAAGGAAGCCTTGACCGCCGCTTTCGCTTCATCGGTAAGGGAATGCACGAGGCGCTCGCACTCTTCCCTGCCGCAGGCAGTCATGTACGTCGATTTCTCCTCGGCTTCGTCGGAGCCTATCGGCTTTCCGAGAAGCTCGGCGGTGCTTATGACGTCGAGCATATCGTCTCTTATCTGGAATGCGTAGCCGAGCGCTTCACCGAAACGAGCCGCAGCGTCCAAAAGCTCAGGCGAACCACCTGCCGCCGACACGCCCATTTTGCAGGCTGCCGATATCAAAGCAACGGTCTTGCCCTTGTTTATCTCATTGAGCGCATCTACATCGAGGCGCTTCTTTTCGCCGAGCATATCGAGGAACTGACCGCCGCACATACCGTCCGCTCCGACTGCGTTTGCAAGGATGGCGGCGCAGTCCGCCCTCGCATCGCCGGGGAGATCGGCGGAAAGTATCGTTGAAAACGCCGCAGCCTGCAAAGCGTCGCCCGCAAGGACCGCCGTGCATTCACCGTACACAACGTGGTTCGTGGGCTTTCCTCGCCGCAGATCGTCGTTATCCATGCACGGCAGATCGTCGTGGATGAGACTGTAGGTGTGCAGCATTTCGACCGCACAGGCAACGGGGAGAGCCTTGCTAACGTCCCCTCCCGCAATGCGGCAGAACTCCAAAAGCAGGATGGGTCTTATGCGCTTGCCGCCTGCGTTGAGGCTGTAATCCATGGCGGAAAGCAGCCCGTCATATCCGACGCCCTTGGGCAGGAAGCTTGTACGAAGCTCTGCCTCCACCATGCTCCTGTATTCATCCAAAGTGTACTTTTTCATATCATTCATTGCTTTCAAACGGAAGCTCCACAGGCTCACCGTCCGAACCTTTCTTGAGCTTTACGACCTTCTGCTCCGCATCGGAAAGCAGAGCCTCGCAGTTTGCTATAAGTGAGGTACCCTCCTCAAACAGACTGAGGGAGTCGCTGAGCTTTGCATCGCCCTTTTCGAGATGCTTTACGATCTCTCCGAGTCTCGTTATCGACTGCTCAAAATCGGGCTTTTTCTTATCCATTACCGTGTACCTCCGTTTCCTCGACACGGCACTTTACGGTGCCGTCGTTTACGCAGAGATCAACTCTGCCGTTTATCTCAACATCGTTTATGCTTCGGACCAGCTCACCGCTTTTCTCGTTTGCGGCGATGCAGTACCCCCTGCCGAGTACCTTGAGCGGACTCATCGCATCCAGTGCGGCGGCAAGGCGCACAAAATCGTTGCGCTTAAGCCTCGTGACCCCGTCGGCAGCGGCGGCAAGGCGGTCACGGATGTAGTCGAGCTCCATGCGCTTAGTGTCAACGTATGCCATCGGGTCGGTCATGACCTTCCGACTTTTGAGGTTATTCAGCTCCGTGCGGCAGCGGGTAAGCTGCTTTTTAAGCGCCTGACGGCTCCGTATATCAAGGTTTGAGAGAAGCCCCTCGACGTCGGCACGGTCGGGGACTGCAAGCTCCGCTGCGTTTGAGGGAGTTGACGCCCTGACGTCGGCAACATAGTCGGCAATCGTGACGTCCGGCTCATGTCCTACTGCGGAGATCACGGGAAGCTCGGAGTCATATATCGCTCTTGCGACACGCTCGTCGTTAAACGCCCAAAGATCCTCAATGGAACCGCCGCCTCTGCCGGTGATTATAAGGTCTGCGACCTTGTATCTGTTGGCGTATCTGATGGCGCCGACTATCTCCGGCGGAGCTTCGGCACCCTGAACACGCACGGGCAGAAGCACGACCTCGGTCATCGGCCAGCGGTGTCCGAGTATGCGTATCATGTCATGCACCGCAGCGCCGGCGGACGATGTGATTATCGCAATGCGCTTGGGAAACTGCGGCAGCTTTTTCTTGTGAGCGGGGTCAAACAGACCTTCGGCGCTGAGCTTTGCCTTGAGCTGTTCGTATGCGACCTGAAGGTCGCCGATACCCTCCGGCTGAAGATCGGTGCAGTAGAGCTGATACGCTCCGTCTCTCGGATAGACCGAAATGCGTCCGAATGCGGTAACGCCCATGCCGCTTTCGGGACGAAAGCGGAGCTTTGAGGCGCTGCTTCTGAACATGACGCATTTGAGACTTGAATTCTGATCCTTCAGCGTGAAATAGTGATGCCCTGAGGGGTAGATCTTGTAGTTAGACAGCTCTCCCTTTATGCAGACATTGTTCAGGATCGGCGTTGCGTCAACAAGGCTTTTGATTATCTCGTTAAGCTCGGTAACGCTAAGAACTCTGTTCTCGTTCATTCTTCGCTCTCCGCAATGGGCGCCGCTTCTTCGCCGAATTCCCCACGCATGAAACCGCCGAGAACGCCGTTTACGAAGGCGACGGTCTCCGGCTCGTCATAGCCCTTGGAAAGCTCGACCGCTTCGTTTATGGCGACGCCGTTGGGTATTTCGTCCATGTACATGATCTCGCATATGGCGCAGCGCAGCACCGCCATAGCCGTTTTGGATATGCGGGGAAGCTTCCAACCTTTTGCGTACTTCTCGATGTACTTATTGATCTGTATACGGTATTCGTCCAGCAGCCCGGTGAGCCGAAGTATGTACTCCTTCTGTTTTTCGTCGGGATACTCGCTGTACAGCTCGCTTTCCGAAGCGAGCTGCTCGTAGTAATCCCTGTCAAAAAGCTCCTCGGCAGCCTGAAGCGCAGACGTATCCGTTGCTGCGGCGGCAAAGGCGAGCTGTACTGCTATCTCTCTGGCAGTAGTCCGTTTCATAAGTGCCTCCCGCAAACTTATTTTTCAAATACAACGCCGGAAACGTGGACGTTGACTTCCGTCTTGTCGATGCCGGTTATAGCCTTGACCGCTTCGGACACGGAGTTCTGCACGTCCTTTGCGACGTTAACGATATTGCAGCCGTAGCGAACAAGGATGACCGCATCGACCTTGATGGTGTCGTCAACTATCTGGACCTTGACGCCCTTGGACAGAGACTTGATGCCGATCATTTCCGCAAGCTCCGCACCGACGGTGTTTGACAGACCGGCAACGCCGTCGATCTCCTCGATAGAGGATTTGACCATGGTTGAAATAACGTCTTCGGAAATATTGATGCTGCCGTTTGCTTCTTTGCAGCTAATGTAATTGTCGCCCATAATTATATGCCTCCAATAGTTTGTCATAGTATTCTAACACATAAGGTCAAAAAAATAAAGCATAAAAATTTGTGTTTTGAATAACTTAAAAAGCATAAAAAGACGGTTTCCCGTCTTTTTATGCTTTGATCTCTATAACGTTTAATTGAGCTGCCGTGTAATCCGTCTCGCTTGTCACCGTTTCCGTTATCCTTGCGACCGCCGCTTCGCTCAAGCCCTCCGCCGGAGCGGGTACCGCAACCGTCACGGAATCTGCGCTCATGTATACGACGCAGTCTGCAAAGTCCTTTGCAATGAGCATATTTTCAAGCTGCGTTTCCTTCATCGAGTAGTTTGCCATGACCGAGATCTCGTTCATCGCCGAATCAATGGTCTCCTGCGATGCACTCTCCGACGCTGCGGCGCTCTTTAAAAGCTCCATCGCCTCGTCTCTCGACACCTGCCTGTTGAGCCTTGCCTCGGCAAAGTAGTCGGAAGCGCCGCCCTTGATGCTTGAGGCTTCGTATGCGGCGTCAGCCTTTTCCATTGCCGCATCCTCGGCTTCGACACGGTCTGTATCCGCCTTGCCCCACCTGTTGTTGTACGACCAGTTGAGATAGATCGCCGCACATACGAACACCAACACCGTCACTATCGTGATGTTTCTTTTAAGCTTTTTCATATTACTCCCCATTTCTGATTAACTTCAATACCTGAATCCTGTCGCTCGAAAAACCCGTAAACGCCGATGCCGCCTTTGTGACCGCAAGCCGCACTTCGGCGTTGTCGGCGCCGGTACAGGCGACTATCGCCCCGTTTTCGGAAAGCAGCACCTTAACGCTCCCTACTCCCGATACGTCCTGCAGGAGAGCTTCAAGTCTGCTTTCGTCGGTAAGTACATCCTCGCTTTGCGAGTCATCACCTCCGCCAATAGGTATCATAAGCAGCGCAATTCCGAAAAGCAGGACAAGAAGCGGATATTTGTATTTGCTCAGTTTTTCTTTGATCTTCTTCGACTTCTCAGCCATTTTTCACCTCCGACCATTCCTGCCTATCCGCCGGGATGCCAAGCTCCGCTTCGATCAAAGCACCGAGTCTTTCTCTCTGCTCATTCGTTGCATCGCAGCAAATGCTTGCCCCTACCGGGTACCAGTACCCTGCGTCGTCCCAAGCGACCTCGACCTCGGCGCTGACCGTATGTACGCCTACACTTTCGGCTTTGTCCAAAATATATGCGCAAAGCTCCTGCTCTATGAGTGTTCTGTTCAATCTTTCCATACTGTCGCTCCCCTCGCCCGCAAGCTCCTTACCGATCTCGGCGTAGCGGGCCGCTTCCGAGGCGTATTTTTCGCTGTGAAATCCGAACAGCGGTGAGAATATTGCTGCTAGCATGACGATCCCGCACAGGAGCTTTTCGGCGTTCTTGACCCGTCCTTCTGGCGTCAGCGCAAGTGCGATCGAACAGAATACAGCCGCACATATCATGCCGTTTATCCACGGACTTAAATTTCCGGTATTCATAAACTCACCGCCTTTATCGCCGAGAAGATGGAAATGAACATCATTATTCCGGCACAGCCTACAAGCCCAAGCAGCATCCCGAAGGCGTCGCCGACGGAATCTGTAAGCGCCGAAAGTCTGTCGCTTCCGAGCATTGACACCCCCGCTGCCGCCGCCTTGTACGCAAGATAGTTAAGCCCGAGTATGACGAACGGGGCTGCACATATTGCGGCGATGATAAGCATTCCGAAAACTCCGACCGTGCTTTTAAGCAGCTCTGCGCTGCCGATAACGCTTGACGCCGCATCCGATACTATGCCGCCGACGACCGGCAGTGCGGTCGAGATGGCGGTCTTGGCGGCACGAAGCGCCAAGGCGTCGGCACTTGAGGTGATGGCGGAGCTTATCCCAAGGTACGCAGTAAAGCCGATAGCCAAAGCGGTCATCAGAAGAACGCAGACCTTTTTGAGCAGCTTGCAGAGCCTTGAGAGCCTCTTGCTGTCAAAGGCGGAGGCGGCGACCGAAAGCGCAAGAAACGCAAGCACCGCAGGCATTATGAGCTTTACCGCAGCGCTGAGGAGCATATCCATAAACAGAGCCGAGGCAGCGTATTTCACCGTTGCGGAGCTTATCGCTCCGCTTCCGGCACCCAAGGTGCATAGCGCAGGAAGGAGCGACTGCGAAAAGGCGGAGACGTCCTCCAATGCGCTGCGGCACATGGAGATATATGAACCGATGTCGGCAAGACACAGTATGCTTATCGCTGCACAGCCGCAGAGATCGCACCAGTCGGGCACGGCTTTTTCGGCGGTAAAAACCTTTAAAAGCCCGCAAATGACAGCCACGGCAACGACGGAAACGGCTCTGCCGAGTACCTTTGAAAGGTTATCGGAAACCTCAC
Source organism: Bacteroidaceae bacterium (assembly GCA_963610045.1). Classification (GTDB taxonomy): domain Bacteria; phylum Bacillota; class Clostridia; order Oscillospirales; family Oscillospiraceae; genus F23-B02. The sequence continues at coordinate 36,933 of CAVDMS010000005.1, read as the reverse complement.
TTGTGACCTTGCTCCAAAGCCGCTCTAAAGCGGACTGGGTGTCGGTGATGCTCTCTATGCCGCCGACGGTCTCAATCGCCTCGGCAGGGGCGGAATCCTCTATTGCGGTCTTGTCTATGATGTCCTCATCCGCCAGTGCCGGAACGGAAAGCATAAGCGCAAAGAGTATTGAAAATACAAAGGTTCTCACAGCAGTTCCTCCAGCGTGTTGAGCATCGTCGCAATGAGCGGCAGCGCCGTGTAGACCGCACAGGCGGCTCCGAGATATTCGATCGCAAAGGATGCGGAGCTTTGCCCTGCGTCCTTGCACAGCCCGCTCACGATGCTTACGATTATGCCTATGCCCATGCATTTAATGATCGGCAGAAAGATCGCCGGAGACAGTCCCGAACGTGAGATAAGGGCGTTTATGAAGTCGGCGATCTCGGAAAGCAGCAGAGCGGCTCCGAGCATCAAGATCACGGACGAGCAGACGGCGAGCAGATATGCGCCTCCCGGATTGCTGCTTTTGATTATAAGTACGCATACGCAGGCAATAAGTGCGATCGCTGCGGCTTTGATGATAATTTCCATCAGAGCTGAAAGAGGTCTTTAATAAGCCCGAACAGCTCGCTGATCTTTTCAACGACAACTATCAGCACCACGACAAGCGCCGCAATTGTGGTCATAAGAGCCTGCTCGTCCCTTCCAGACCGTGTGAGCAGAATGTTCAAAACTGCAACGAGTATGCCGACGGCGGCGATTTTAAAAATCAGTTCAATCTCCATTTTTCCTCCGTTATCAGACCAAGACGAGCGCTGCGATAAGGCTCAGCCCGCCGCAAAGTCCTATGTACATTTTTTCGTTTGCTTTTTGTTTTGCTTCCTCGGCTGCAAGGTCCGAGCAAAGCAGGCTCAGACACCTGTCCGCTGCCGCAGACTGCAATTCCGCATCATAGCGTCCCAAGCTTGCGCCAAGCTCGCACAGCGCCGTCGTGCATCGCTGCGGCAGACAGGAGAGATTTTCGCTCACGCTTTCGTTCCACAGCTCCGAAAAGCTTGATTCGTCAAGGCTTTTAAGCCTCTCGCAAACCGATGCCGCAAAGCTCTCGGTGGTCTTGGGACCGTTTTTTCGGAGCATTGAAAACAACTCGTCCATCGGCGTTCGCCTTGATGAAATTTCGTTTCTAATCAGCTCCGTCATCGTACACACGCCACGCAGCGCCGCAACTCTGCGGCGGATCTCCGAGGCTTTCAAAAATCCGATATAGAAGCCGGCAACGACTATGAGCGCCGCACCGAAAAGGTTCATCTTAAAAGCTCCTTCAGTTCGTATTTGCGCTTTGCCCCGACCTTGCGAATGGTCAGAACACGGTCAAATATTTTCTCGTTAATAAGCTCCCTGTAGATCGGCCTTTTGAGCATATCGTCAAGATCCCGTGCGTGAGCGGTCGCAAAAAGCCTTACGCCGCAGCCTGCCGCTTCGCAGACGGCTGGTACATCCTCTGCAGCGCTGATCTCGTCCATCGCAAGGATGTCGGGATTCATGGCTCGCAAGAGCAGCTTTGCGGCTTCCGCCTTTGGTGCGGAGGTAAACACGTCGGTGTGCCTGCCGACGTTGAACTGAGCCTGTCCTTCCCAAACCGCCGCAAGCTCTCCACGCTCGTCCGCAACCGAGACCCGAAAGCCGCAGTCTGAGGCACGGCGTATCAGGTATCTCATGCAGGTCGTTTTTCCGTAGCCCGGAGGCGAGATTATGAGCGTACTCGGAAAATTCGCTTTTTCCAGTGCCTCCGCTTCCGCTTCTGCACAGCTTTGTGCCTCATGCGGTATTCGTATCGAAACGGAGCTTAGCCTGCGAACCCCGCACAGCCTGTCCCCCTTCATTATTGCGGTGCCGCACAGTCCGACACGCAGACCGCCTTTGACCGCTATATACCCGGCGGACAGACTGCTTTCCACGGAGTGTACCGACGCTCCGGTCGCCTTTTCGAGAACGGTTTGAAGGTCCTCGCTGCTTACCGTGTAGTCGGACACGAAGTCCTCTTCGCTATTGCCCGTGTTCAGCGATATTGCCTGTCCCGTCCGGAGCCTGATCTCCTCTGCGGCGTTTCGTATCTCCTCCGGCAAGATGAGCAGCTCGCCGCAAAGTCTCAGCGGAAGCAAGGCGGCTGCTTGGTTAAAGCTTGTCATATGTATCACCCTTTCACCAAAGCATATTATTGCGTGAGCGCTTTTATGCAAACAAATGACACACCGCCGAAGCGGTGTGTCATTACTCAGATTTTCGGTATAAGCAGTACGGCGTCGGGCGAAACGCCGCCCTCCGTCAGCTTGTTTGCCGATATTATGGCGTCTTCGGATGAGCCGTATGCCTTGGCAAGCGTCCAAAGGTCACGGTCACGGCAGCGGCAGAGATACAGCGACGGACGGGACGACACGCACTGTGTGTCATCTACGCTCATTCCGCTTATTGCGCTGACCCTCACGCTCTCCGTACACTCAAGCGTAAGGACGGCAGTGACTTTGATTTCTATCGAGCTGCCGTTTATCTGTGCCGTGGTTTCGGTGACTTCTGCGGTCTTTGGCATTGAGTGACCGCAGTCGGACGGCAGTTCAAACTCAAGACAGCCCCTTGCCTTTCCGCAGCAAAGCTCACCGTCGGAGTTTGTATAAACCGCCTCGCTGCTTACGGGGATGCTTATGCTGCCGTCCGTGAGCTTTATTTTTCCGAGCCTGCTCTCGGCAAAAACGACCGAAACGGGACTGCCGCCTGCGTCGTACTCCAAAACCTCCGACGAGGTGAGTTTAAGCGTCGAAACACTACGACACAGCTCTAATTCCTCGTGTTCAAGTTGCAGCATTCTGCCGCAGAAATATGCATCCTCGATAAACTCTATATCGGCTTCGGCATAGCAGGTAAGCTGTATCACGGCGTGAAGGTCCGCATTTACGCTTCCGTCCTCAAGCGAGTAGTATTCTGCCGTGGGGACGATGACCGCATCCCAATATGGCAGATCGGCTTCACCGCTCATTTCAAAAAGCTGCGAAAACGGGGTGCTACTGCGCAGAGTGATGATGTTCCCTTCCCCGTCAAGCGCAATGGCGGATATGTCCGCATGACCCTTGAGAATAAGCTTTGAACCGACCAGCTCTATGCCGTCTGCATAATATGAGCTGCTGCCGGACAAAAGCATCGTTGCGGGAGAGCCTGCGTTGCACGGGACCTCCTCGCCGAGACTGAGTTGCTTTTCGCCCACAAAGCTCGGATAAAGCAGAGACTCAGTTCTGCTTTTGCAGAATAATTTGTCCGGCTTATCGCTTACGGACGCACAGTAGCTCATCTCCTCCGCATCGTAGCAGCGGAGCCGTATTTGGACCTCGGCTCTCACGCTGACCTTTCGTGGGTTTAAGATCCTGACGTCGGCAGCGACGAGAGTGAGCTCCGCAATGCAGCTTTGACATACGTTTTCGTCACGCAAATGCGTTTCGTTTTCAAAGGGTATGCTGAAATTCAGGATAGAGACGCCCTCTCCCGATTCTGGTACATAGAGTATCTCCCCGGACAGCTCCCCTCCTATTGTGACGGAATCGGAGCTTACGTCCTTGCTCTTCAACTTTGCCGACGCTTCGCATTTGATTATCCTGAGTATGTCTCCCTGCGTGTCGGGTATTACGCAGTCTGCGCTTAGCTCACAGTGTGACGTATCTCTGAAAACCTCACGGTATCTGCTTAGTCCCCTGCGCTCAAGTGATATATCCATAGTTTGCACTCCTTGCTTTTTTGTACAGACTATGAGCCGGAAGTGCCGATTATTACCTCCGATATGCTACCTGCACCGATTCAGCCATATGCCGAAGCATATGAGAGCGGCTGCGAGCATGAACCACCAAAACTGTGACGGAAGAACAAGCGAAAGTATTATCACAACGCCGGCAAGGATAAACAGCCCGCCGAGGTTAAAACGCTTTCCGTTGCGCACGAAAAACCGCCTCCCAGCATGAGCATTACTACATACTATGCCGAAGGCGGTTTGTCCTTGCAATTTATTTGTATTTGCGTGTCTCATCCTGGGAGACAAGCTCATAAAGCCGCTCATAGGAGCGATATCTGCCGATGCATATATCTCCGTTTGCGACCGCAGCGGTGACGGCACAGCCCGGCTCTTTCAGATGAGCGCAGTCGTTAAAGCGGCAATGACCCTCATACCTTGCAAATTCCCCGAACAGGTGCTTTAAGTCGTCCTTTTCGATGTGCTGCATCATCTCAATGTCAAAGGACGCAAAGCCGGGAGTGTCCGCAATAAAGCTCACATCGTCGAGGGGAAAAAGCTCCACATGACGTGTCGTGTGCTTGCCTCGACCAAGCTTCTCGCTGATCTCCGCAACGGGGATCGAAAGTCCGGGACAGAGCATATTGAGGAGGCTCGACTTCCCTACGCCGGAGTTTCCCGTGAACGCACAAAGCTTGCCGTGAAGCACATTTTTAAGCTCAATGAGCCCCGTGCCGTTGCTTGCACTCGTCCTTACGACCGTAAAGCCGGAGCGGGAGTAGGTGTTAAACAGCTCGTCACCGGGGTCAATGTCGGTTTTGTTAATGCAGACTATAAGTTCGCACGAGCAAGCCTCGCATATAACCGAGACACGGTCAATGAGAAACGGATCGGTTACCGGAGTCGTGTTGGCGGCAACGAACACGAGTGCATCCAGATTTGCGACCGCAGGACGGATGAAAAAGTTCTTCCTTTCGTAGACCTTCTCGATAACGCCCTTGGAGCGCTCCGGCACGAAGCTCACCTTATCGCCGACAAGCGGAGAGGTCCCGTCTATCCGAAACTTTCCTCTTGCCCTGCATTCGTAGGTATTACCGCCGCTGGAAACGTAATAAAAGCCGCTGAGCGCCTTGATTATCACTCCGTCCATGCTCAGTCCTCGCTTTTGGGACCGTTTGAGACCTGAATGTCGATCTTGGTGTGCGCTTCGACCTCGCCTCCGGGATTGACGCTCTGCCAAATCACGGTGCCTGCCTCCAGATCACTGTCAACTCCGACGATCGAACCTATACTGAGTCCCTCGGCTTCGAGTTTCTCTATCGCCTGATCTCTCGAATAGCCCACGAGATTCGGCACCTTGACCATCTTGACCGTGGGACCGATGCTGACGTACAGCTTAACGGTACTGCCCGTTTTGACTATATCGCCGGATTCGGGAGAGATCTTCACGACGTAGCCTTCGGTGATCTCGGAGTTTACTTCGTGTATCTTAACTTTAAGTCCGGCGGCGGAGAGCAGTCTTTCCGCCTCACGAGCGCTCGTCTTGCCTGCTTCGATCTCAGGTATCTGCACTTCGCCGTCAGCCGGTATCATCTCGCCGGAGCTGACAACGAGCGTCACCTTGATTTTAGACTCGTTTTTGTATTCGACCGTACCCTGCTTGGGTGTCTGGCTGATGATTATTCCGTAATCGTGTTCCGTGTCCGGCTTATAAACGACAGTGAAATCGTAAATTTCCGATATGTCGGAGTCGTTGACTACGTCCTCGTAGTAGCGTCCGACAAAGCTTCCGACCTTGACCTCCTCGCCTTTGCCGAACAGACCGTTTAGAAACTTTCCGTTCAGTACAAGGAAAATTACCGCTACGACAATGAAGATTCCAATGCCAACTGTGATAAACGCCGCCTTGCTCGAACGCTTTTTATACTCGGCGGGATCGTCCTCGGAGACGTCCTCCTCATCGGAGCTTGCGGAGCTGAGATCAAAGTCTACATCCTTAGCATGGACCTTTGCCGCAAGCATTGTTTTCCTGTAGTCCTCAAGGTCGCTGAGCAGCTCGTTTGCGCTCTGATAGCGCTCCTCCATGGAGGGATTCATCGCCTTGAGCGTAATGTTCTCAAGCTGCTGCGGAATGTCGGGATTTATAGCCCTCGGCGGCACCGGGGTGGCGTTCATGTGCTTGACCGCAATTTCAACGGCGCTGTCGCCGTTATACGGAAGCTGCCCCGTGAGCATTTCGTACATCACGATACCGAGTGAATATATATCGCTCCTTGCGTCCGACTGCTGACCTCTCGCCTGCTCCGGCGCAATGTAGTGAACGGAGCCGACCGCTTCCTCGGTCGGGGCTTCGATCTCGTTTTGAAGCGATGCGATGCCGAAGTCGGCGACCTTTATAAGCCCGTCCTTTAACAGCATTATGTTCTGCGGTTTTATATCACGGTGGATAATGCCCCGCTCGTGAGCGTGAGCCAGCGCCTTTGCGATCTGCGACGAGAAGTTTACGACGTCCTCCGCCGGGAGCGGGCCCTTTTCTTTCATATAGTCCTTGAGCGTTATGCCGTTTACAAGCTCCATTACAATGTACTCGACGTCTGCGCTGTGACTGACGTCGTACACCGAAACGATGTTGGGGTGCGACAGCATTGCTACTGCCTGCGACTCCGTTCTGAATCTGCGGCGCAGCTCCTCGTTTGCTGCGGTCTCGTCGTGCATAATCTTGATCGCATCGTAACGGTTCAGCCTGTGACACAGCGCCTTGTACACGTTTGCCATGCCGCCGGTGCCGATAAGCTCAAGTATCTCATATCTGTTATCGAGCATAGTGCCGATATATTTATCTTTATTTGTATCCATAAGCCGCACCTACATCAATTCTTTACCGCAACAACGGAAACGTTGTCACGGGCGCCACGGCTGAGAGCAAGGTCAACAAGCTCTCTGCAAAGCTGCTCCGGCGTTTTTGCCAATTTGTATGCGCTGAACATCTCAATATCGCTGACCATGTTGCTGAGTCCGTCGGAGCAAAGCAGAATGCAGTCCCCACGGCCGAGCGCAACCTCGTAGTAGTCCGCCTTGACGGTAGGCTCAACGCCGAGCGCTCTCGTTATGACGTTCTTTTTCGGGTGCTTTCTCGCATCTGCCTTGGTGATGGCGCCCATTGCGACAAGCTCCTCAACGTATGAGTGATCCCTTGTGATCTGCGTTATCCCGCTGCCGCTCAGCTTATACGCACGGCTGTCGCCGACGTTAACGAGCTGAGCCTTCTTTCGGGTGATGATCCCGCCGACAAGCGTTGTTCCCATACCCTTGTAGTCCGGTTCAAAGCCGGAATACTCGTAAACGACGCCGTTTGCGTCAGCACAGCTTTCAAGCAGAAGCTTTTCGTTGTTCTCGGCAAAATACTGTGACGAGATCAAAGCGTCGTATATGCGGCCGACAAACTCCTTGCAGGAGAGCCTGCTCGCAAGATCGCCCGCCTTAGCGCCGCCCATGCCGTCGCAAATGACTGCGACGACGCATTTGCGGCGATTGCAATTTTCGATTATATAGCTGTCCTGATTTTCAGCTCTTACCTTTCCCTTGTCGGTGATACCAAAGCTTTTCATATTTTTCCCTCTGCTTTCTGCATCTTTCTGCGCAGCTGACCGCAGGAAGCGTCCACGTCCCCGCCGAGCTTTCTTCTTACGGTCACATTAACGCCTTCGTCCTCAAGGATCTTTATAAACGCCTTCATATGCCCCTGTGTTGACGGGCAAAAACGGCGCTCTTCAACATGGTTGAGCGGTATTAGATTGACGTGCGCCGACACACTTTTCGCACGCTTTGCCAAGAGGTGAGCATGAAACTCCGTATCGTTTACGCCGTCGATCATCGCATATTCAAAGGAAATTCTGCGCCCCGTTACGTCGTAGTAGCGGCGGCAGGCATTCATAAGCGCATCGACTCCCCTGCCTCGGTTTGCGGGCATGAGCTTTGAACGGGTCTCGTCGTCGGGAGCGTGCAGTGATACCGAGAGCGTGAGCTGCAAGTCGAGTGCTGCCAGATCGTCAAAGCGCTCGATGATACCGCAGGTTGAGAGCGATATGTGGCGCATGCCGATGTTCATCCCGTCGGGATGATTCACAAGCCGAAGGAAGCGGATGACGTTATCGTAATTGTCAAGAGGCTCGCCTATGCCCATAAGCACGATGTTGGATATGGGCTTGCCCGAATCGAGCTGAGAAAACATGACCTCGTCGAGGATCTCGTACGGCTCAAGGCAGCGGACAAGACCGCCTATGGTCGAGGCACAGAAGGCACAGCCCTGACGGCATCCGACCTGCGAGGAAACGCAGACCGTGTTGCCGTGCTTATAGCTCATAACGACCGTTTCAACGGCGTTGCCGTCGTAAAGCTCCCACAGGTACTTGATCGTACCGTCAAGCTTTGAGATCTGCTTTCCGATCACCTTGGGCTTGTATATGGCGTATTCCTCACCGAGCTTTCGGCGCAGCTCCTTGGGAAGATCGCTCATCTCCTCAAAGGAGCCGACTCCCCTGCCGAGCCAACGAAAGACCTGCTTTGCCCGGTACTTGGGCAGACCCAACTCCTGAAAATCGGCTGCGATCTCCTCCGGCAGCATTGATTTTATGTTCTTCATTTCACTCTCCTGAGCTTACAGATAAAGAAACCGTCCGAATTGTCAACATTCGGCCAAAATGTGTAATACCCCTGCGGCGCAGAGCCAAAAGGAAGCTCAAAGGCTTCCGCAGAAAAGTTCGGGTTTTCTCTAAGAAAAGCCGCTATGACATCCTCGTTTTCCGCACGAAGCACGGTGCAGGTGGAGTACATAAGCACGCCTCCGGGCTTAACGGCAGACGAGACGTTGCGCAGAATGTCAAGCTGTATCTCCGGCAGAGCGGCAACGCTCTCCTCGCTTTTGAAGCGGATGTCGGGCTTTTTGCGGATAACGCCCAAGCCGGAACACGGCACATCGCAGATGACGGCGTCAAACCCGATGCAGTCAAGGCTTCGCGCGTCGGCACATCGGGTGCTGATAATGTCAATGCCGAGGCGCTTTGCCCCGTCCTCTATACGTTTCAGCTTCTTTTCGTGTATGTCGCACGACAGTATACTGCCGTTGTTTTTCATTTCAATAGCCGCCGCAAAGCTTTTGCCGCCGGGGGCTGCACAGGCGTCCAAAACCTTAGCTCCCGGACGCAGTCCCATGACCGACACGGCGCAGCGTGCCGCCGGGTCCTGAACATAGAAAAGTCCCTTGCGAAACTCCTCAGTCTCGGCAATGCTCCCTCTAAGATTTTGCGGCAGTATGCAGTTTTCAAGCTTTGCGTGCGGAACAAAGTCAAAGCCGCTTTCACGCAAAGCCTCAAGGCTCGTTTTCAGGGGGTTCACCTGAAGCGCAAGCTCAGGCACGGCGTTGTTTGCCGCAAAATAGGACTCGGCAAAGTCGTAACCCTTTTCGACGATGATCCGCCGAACGAGCCACAAGGGGTGGCTGTACCGTACCGAAAGGTACTCAGCGGAAGGCTTGCCGGGGATCTCCGGCAGATGGTCTTTTTGCGACACTATTTTTCGCAATACCGCATTGACAAAGCCGGAAGCCCTTGAAAAGCCTGTGCTTTTCGTGAGCTTTACCGCCTCGTTTACGGCGGCGCTGTCGGGGATACGGTCCATAAAGATTATCTGATACACGGCGCAGCGCAGTATATCACGCACCTTCGGCTCGATATCGGACTTTGAAAATGCGTCGATATAGAAGTCGCACAGGCTCAGGTTCTGCATCACGCCGAGGAAAATGTGCGACGCCAAAGCAGCGGAGCGTGCGTCAAGCTCACGCTTTTTTATTGCGGTGTCTATCGCTTCCGTTGTCCATGCGGCGCTGCGGCGGCACTTTTCGAGTGCATCCAGCGCTGCAAGTCTTGCGTTATCGGACATATCAGACCTCGACCTTTATCGGATGCCCAAGCAGGTAGTCGGCGGCACGCATCCTCTTTTTTCCGGGAGCCTGTAGCTCGGTTATGAGAAGCGTCCTATCGCCGCCGCAGGCAATTTCGATTCCCTTTTTATCGGCTGCGACCACCGTTCCGGGTGCTTTGTCTGTCACGGTGTCGGTATACTCGGCTTTGAATATTCTAAAAGTAGTTCCGCCGATCTCAGCCGTTGCCACGGGCCACGGCTGAAGTCCGCATATGTGCTTTACGATCTCTCTCGGACTGCGGTTCCAGTCGATGGGCGACATGGATTTATCGAGCATGGTAACGTAGCTTGCCTCAGCTTCGTCCTGCTTCGTCCTCGGAGCTGTGCCGTTTTCTATCGCACACAGCGTTTTGTGAAGCAGCTCGGCGCCCATGACCATCAGCCTGTCAAACAGCTCACCGGAGGTCTCAAACTCTCCGATCTCCGTCTTTTCGGTGAAGATCACGTCCCCGGTGTCCATTTCGGGGGCAAGGTACATGGTCGAAACGCCGGTCACGGTATCGCCGTTTAAGACTGCCCACTGTACCGGGGCGGCTCCCCTGTACTTGGGAAGCAGCGAGGAGTGAACGTTTACGGCGCCGTAGGTCGGGACCGAAAGCGCATCCTCAGGCAATATCCTGCCGTAGGCGACGACCACGAGAACATCCGGCTTGAGTGAGCGCAGAAGCTCGGTAAAGCTGCCGTCACGCAGCTTCGTCGGCTGGTAAACGTCGAGACCGTTTTGCAGAGCAAGCTCCTTGACAGGGCTGAACGAAAGGCTCATTCCCCTGTTTCGGGGCTTGTCCGGCTGCGTAAACACGGCCGCAATATCGTATTTTTCATCTATCAGCTTTTGCAGCGACGCCGCCGCAAAGTCGGGGGTACCCATAAAAACTATACGCATATTATTCCTCTTCGCTGCCGCCGCTGAGTTCTTCCTCGGTCAGCATTCTTTCACATTTTTCAAGGAACAGGTGTCCGTCGAGATGGTCGAATTCGTGGCACATGCAGCGTGCGGTAAGTCCGACACCCTCGTACTCAAACCAAGCGCCGTATCTGTTCTGCGCCCTTGCCTTTACTCGCATGGGGCGGCTCACGAGTCCGTACTCTCCGGGAACGCTGAGACAGCCCTCGGCTCCCGTCTGCTCGCCCTCGACCTCGATGATTTCAGGGTTGATGAACTCGATTATGTGTTCCTCTTCCCCTTCCTCGACGTTCGTTTCAAGTACAAGCACGGCACGGCGCAGCACACCGACCTGGACGGCGGCAAGTCCCACTCCGCAGGATTTTTCCAGAGTTTCCGCCATGTCGTCCAAAAGCTGCTGAAGGCGTATGTTGAACTGCTTTACTTCTCTTGAAGTCTTGTAAAGTATGGGGTCTTCCTTCGTAACTATGTTTCTGAGTGCCATGCTGTCTCTCCTTTATCAGTCCAGAGGGTTGTTGTCTGCATAAATGCTTACGCCTTTATACGCCCCGGACGAGTTGCATTTTATCAAAACGGCAGAAACTATGCGCCGCATCTCGGCGTCCGCTCTGCAATTTAAGTTGATCCTGTATCTGTATCGGTTGTTGACCTTGACGACGCTCAGCGGCGCCGGACCGAGTATTCGAGCGTCGGCACGGCTTATGAGCGAAGCGATCAAAAGCTTCTTTATATCTCCGCAGCAGCGCAGCACCGTACCCTCCTCAACGCCGGATGCGGTGATGGCGATTATGTCCGAATACGGCGGTGTTTCCTGAAAGCTGCGGAGCCGAAGCTCGGTCTCAAAAAACTTTTCGTAGTTCTGCTCTGCGGCAAGCTTTATTATCTCGTTTTCGGGAGTAAAGCTCTGAATTATCGCACGACCGGGCTTTTTGCCTCTGCCGCAGCGCCCGATGACCTGCGTTATAAGCGAAAACGTCCGTTCCCCGGAACGGTAATCGCCGCAGTACAGGCTTTGGTCTGCCGACAGCACGCCGATAAGCGTGACGTTTTCAAAGTTGAGTCCCTTGGTGACCATCTGCGTGCCGACCATTATCGGGATCTTCTTTTTCTCAAAGCGCTTTAAAAGGACATCGTGCGAGCCGGACTCTCTGACTGTGTCCGTGTCCATGCGGAGTATCTCCGTGTCGGGGTACAGAGCTTTAAGCTCGTCCTCAATGAGCTGAGTCCCGGCACCGATAAAGCTGAGTAGACCGCCGCAGTCCGGGCAGCCGCTGTCGGGCGGACGGGTGTAGCCGCAGTAGTGGCAGATAAGGCGGCGCTTTGAGCTGTGATATGTCAGCGTAACGCTGCAATTCGGACACTTGTAGACAAAGCCGCAATCGGGACAGCTTATGAGTTTGTTTGCCCCCCTGCGGTTAATGAACAGTATGCTCTGCTCTTTGCGGCTGAGGTTTGCGGACAGCTCATTTTGCAGCTCAAGACTGAGGTTTCCGCCTCGTCCACGTCTAAGCTCCCTGCGCATATCGACTATACGCACGTCCGGAAGCTGCATTTCGTTATAGCGTTCGTGCAGCTCGAAAAGACTGTAGCGCCCCTTTCGGGCGGCGTACATACTCTCGACGTCCGGCGTTGCGGAGCCGAGGACGAGCAAAGCGTCACTTCTTGCACAGCGGTACTTTGCGATCTCCCTTGCGTGATATCTCGGAGAATTTTCCGACTTATAGCTGTCGACCTGCTCCTCGTCGATTATCACAAGACCTAGATTTTCGCACGGGGCAAAGACGGCGCTCCTCGTTCCGATGACGAGCTTTGCCGTTCCGTTTTTGATCCGCTTCCATTCGTCGTATCTCTCGCCGACGGACAGGCTGCTGTGCAGCACGGCGACCTCGTTGCCGAAGTGCGACGAAAAGGTGCTGAGCATTTGCGGAGTGAGTGCGATCTCCGGGACAAGCAGTATCGCCGTTTTGCCAAGGCTGAGAGCACTGCTTATCAGGTGGATATAAACGGAGGTCTTACCGCTACCCGTAACGCCGAAAAGCAGCGCAGCGGCGGCTTTTTGGCTGCAAAGAAGCTCGTTCATGCCCTTGTATGCCGCCTCCTGCTCCGAGTTTAATACGGGCATCGGCAGTGTTTCTCCGACCCACTCTCCGGGTCTGCGGAACACCTCGACCGTCTGCGTGGCAACAAGTCCTTCGTTTATGAGCGCCTTGAGCGACTGGCGGGATGCCCCCGTGAAGCTCAGGAGCTCTTTGGACGACACACGCCCCGTCTGACACAGCAGCTCAAGCAGAGCAGACTGCATCGGCGCTTTGCGCTTGCGTCCCTGTGCAATGGCAAGTATGTCTTCCGTCGGAGCAGTCAAGGTGAGCATTTCGCAGGTCTTGTCCGACGCCTTGCGTTTGCCGTCGGCTGAAAACCACAATCCCGCCGGGAGCATTGCCTTGACCGCATCGTACACGGTGCAGAAGTACCTATCGTGCATCCAAAGCGCAAGCTTTATCTGCTCCGATGTGAGTACGGGCTTTTCGTCAAGCGGCCTGTCGATTGCCTTTAGTTCCGAATATTCACTCTTGTCGGACAGGCTCAAAACGATGGCTTCGCATCGCCTGTTGCCCCTCGAAAACGGTACAAGCACACGCATGCCCGGACATATCGCACCACGGTATTTTTCCGGGACAAGATAGTCGTATGGCTTGTCTATCCAGTATGCGGCAGCGGAAACCGCAAGCTTTGCTATTTGCTTTTCCGACATGCCGTACACCTCCGTAAGCGTTAAAACACAGCGGAGTTAAAAAGCTCCGCTGATAAAAGTCAATTATCTATTCCGAGTTTTCCGGTGTAGACCTCGTCGATCGCTGCGGAAACGGGCTTTTTCTCAAGGATAATGCCCTCGGCTTCCGCCTCTTGGGATATGGCTCTTGCTCTTCTGGCGACAAGGTTAACAAGCTGGTAACGGCTGCCGACTTTCTCAACAAGCTCGGCAACGGGAGGATAAAGCATCATAATAATCAGACCTCACTTAAAATGTTTTTTCTCAATTCATATTTGCAGTTCTCCGCAGTAATGATCGCTGAGAACTCGGCGGCTGCCTTATCGGCATCGTCGTTGATGATGATGTAGTCATAGAAATCGGCTTCTGCATACTCCTGCTTTGCACGGATGAGCCTTGCTTCGATCTTGCGTTCGGAATCGGTGCCTCTGCCTCTGAGACGCTCCTCAAGGATCTCCATGGAGGGCGGGATGATGAAGATCATCACCGCATCGGGCATCTTCTCATGTACCTGACGTGCGCCCTGGACCTCTATGTCGAGCAAAACGTTCATGCCTTCGTCGAGCTTCTTCTCAACGTAGGCTCTCGGCGTACCGTATGAGTTGGCAACGTACTCGGCATGCTCAAGCAGCTCGTCGTTTTCGACCATCTCTCTGAACCTGTCAAGGTCAACAAAGAAATACGCCTTGCCGTCGACCTCGTTCGGACGGGGCTTCCTCGTCGTCACGGACACGGAGAAGCAAACGTCGCTGCGTCCCTCCAAAGCCTTGGACACAACGGTGCTTTTACCGGCGCCGGAGGGTCCGGATATTACTATCAATTTTCCCCTTTGTTTAGCCATTTTCAGTTCCTTCCTCGTTTTTTTCGGTTATTCTTGCGGTAAGAACGTCTGCCGCAAGCGCTGAAAGTACAACATTTCCGCTGTCCATTATTATTACCGACTTTGTGCTTCTGCCGAAGGATGCGTCAATAAGCAGTCCCTTTTCCCTGACATCCTGCACCATGCGCTTTATGGGCGCCGATTCGGGACTTATTATCGCCAGTATCCTTTCGGCGGACAGCATATTGCCAAAGCCTATGTTAACAAGCCTTATGACCGTCACCCCTCATTCGATGTTCTGTATCTGCTCGCGGATCTTTTCGATCTCGGACTTGATGTCCACGACCAGATATGCGATCTCGGAGTTTTGGCACTTTGAGCCTATGGTATTTGCCTCACGGTTAAACTCCTGAATGAGGAAGTCGATCTTCCTGCCGGTGGGAGAATCGCCGTTTATCATGATCGCAAGCTGCGACATATGACTGCGGAGACGGACGGTCTCCTCGTCCACGGCGACCTTGTCCGCAAACACGGCTGCCTCGGTAAGTATACGGCTCTCGTCGATGCCTGCGGTTTCGAGGACCTCGGTCATCTTCTGCGTCAGACGGCGGCGATAATCCGCAACGGTCTGAGGAGCCTTCTCCTCAACGCCGGAGACGAGAGCGGCGATGGTGTCGAGCTTTGACAGCACGTCCGCACGGAGCTTCTCGCCCTCACGGGTACGCATTGCATCGAAATCACAAAGTGCGGTCTCGGCGATTTCTCGTATCCCCTCCGTGAGCTTTTCGGAATCAAGCTCCTTTTTCTCGACGCTGAGTACGTCCGAGAAACGGCTGAGGGCAAGTGCGTTCAAGTCGGCAGGCACGGAATATTCCTCCGAAATGCGGTTTAACGCCTCGACGTAGCCTTTAAGAAGCGGCTCGTTTATGCACACCGCAACATCGTCAGCGCCGGAGCTGTTGACGGTAACGAAAACGTCCACCTTGCCTCGACTGATGTGCGACTGCACGGCGGCCTTTATCGCTTCCTCGGCAAAGAGGAAGTTCCTTGGGAGCCTGACCGATGTGTCAAGATAGCGATTGTTGACGCTTTTAAGCTCCACGGTGATCTCTATGCCCTCGACAACGCCCTTTGCGCTGCCGAAGCCGGTCATGCTTTTTATCATCCGTATTCCCCCTCTTCAGCGTAAGCCGGTGATCTCAAATTTGATCGGGTTTTTCTTTTTTGAGCGGCGTTGGTATATCACGACTCCCGCAACGGCAACGGCAAAAAAGCAGAAGCAAAGCAGTATGCTCATTCCCTCACCAAGCCCTATCGACGCCGCTACAAGGTAGCCGACGAGAAGCATGGCAAGCGGAAAGATATACACTATCAGAGTTGCTGCAAAGATCCTTGAGGAAAGGGTCTCGATAACGACCTTTTCTCCGGGCCTTGCGTTGACGCTGTTTTTGGCAAAGGCTTTAAGCTCGCTTTGGAAAACGCAGCTTTCGCAGTTGCCGCAGTTGCTGCCGCAGGCGGTGCCTCGTGTGACGGCGACCTCGGCCATTCCGTTGGGAAAGACCTTTGTTACCACTGCATCCTGTGTCATTTAAAAATTCCTTTCGTACTAATCTCGTGACAGCGTTACGGTGACCCGCAGGTCTCCTACCGCTCCGACGTTTTCGTGACCTCTCACCGTCACCTTTGCGACCGCCATTACCTGACCTACCGTCGCATCGTAATCCTTGAGATCGACGACGACGCTTATGTCGCTGCTGCTTATCTTAGCCAGCACCTCTGGGTCGCTCGAACGAAGCGTTATCTCAAGCTCCTTTGTGTCGATCGTTGCGCTGTAGCCCGCTGTGACGTTTTTAAACGAGATGTTGTCGGTGACAAATCGCTTGGTGTGCATTCCGGGTATCTCGACCCTGACATGAACCTCGGTCAGACCGTCGATATTCTGCACTCCGTCCGGCAGCGTTATTGCGAAGTTGTATACATCCGAATCCACAAACGAAGCCAGATCAATGGTTCCGACCTCGATGCTGTTGATTTTATCAACTATCTCGGAGTCACCCGCAATTTTCAGTGTTTTCTGCGGCTCGATGGTGTAAACGCAGTCGTCCTTTGTGGCGCCGCCGCCGGCTATGAAGTTGACGGTCAGCGGGACCTCCTTGGTCTTGAGTATCGGCTGTGTGACGCTTACAGTTCTTGGCGACCAGTTGAGATACTTCGTTTCCTCGATCGGCAGGAGGTTTCCGTCCTTATCCATGAAGCTGACCCCGGTATCAACGCTGTAGGTGGACTCGATAGTCTTATTCTCGCCGAAGGAGACCCATGCATATTCGATCTTACTGAGGATCTCTTCGGGGCCGCTTACGGTGACGGTCTCGGGGTAGATCACAATGTCCTCGGCAACGCCGCCCTCGGCGATCTCACCGTCAAAGCTTGCCCTAATGTTCACGGTCTTGGTGGCGTTTTTGACTATTGTGAGCTTGACGGTATCCGGAGATTTGCGCAGAACCGTGATATTATTTGAATCAACATTGTTGGGGAACACTATCTCGTAGGAAAGCTCCACCTCGTTCGGCTGAGTTATATTCGATACATCGACAACAGCCTTGATTGCAGAGGCATTGAGCTTTGCAAGCTCGCTCCTCGTGCCGCTGACCCTTATCGAAACCGAGCTGTAGTCGCTCTTCATTATCGAAAGATTTCTGCCCGTGAGCTGGTCCGAGCCTTCAAACTCGACACGGATACCGGCGTAGGTTTTTTCGACTATGGTTCCCTCCTGATCCGAAACATACGCCCAAAGCAACACGGAACAGATAAGGGAAATTATCATCCAAAATATTTTGCTGTTAAAGACTTTTTTTATCGGCTTACTTTTCATTGCTTTTCACCTTGAGCTTTCCCTTAATGCGGCCGAATAATTCTTCCGCAGGCTTTGCCTTGATCTCATCCTCAAGAAGCTCTGTGCGAAGTATCTTCTCAAAGGTGTCATGCTTGAGATTTCTCTTGAGCATTCCCTCAATGGCAATCGAAATTGCGCCCGTTTCCTCCGAAACGATGATAACAAGCGCATCCGTCTGCTCGCTCATACCGATGCCGGCACGGTGACGCATACCGAGATCCTTGCTAAGATTCGTCTTGTTGGTGAGAGGCAGAACGCAGCCCGCAGCGGCAATCCTGCCGTTGCGGAGGATCATTGCGCCGTCGTGCAGAGGAGCCTTGGGGTAGAAAATGTTTTTCATCAGCTCCGCCGTGGTGTCGGCGTCGATCACGGTACCCGTGGTCATAATGTCGCTCAGCGACATGTTGCGCTCGAAAATGACGAGAGCGCCGGTCTTGGTCTTCGACATCTGCTCGCAGGCGATAACCGTCTGGGTTATCGCAGATTCAAGCGTTGATTTTTCCTTCTCCTTACCGGAAAACAGCCCGTACAGCTTGCTGCTGCCGACCTTGGCAAGCAGCTTTCTCAGTTCCGGTTGGAAGATGATAACGAGCGCTATAAGTCCTATTTCGACCGCCTTACGCAGCAGGAAGTTTATCATCGTGAGGTTAAACACGCTTGAAAGCCAAAGAGCGACAAGGAGCATGAGTATGCCCTTTGCAAGGCTCGAAGAGCTTGTATTTCTTGCGAGCTTAATAACTTCGTAAATGATATACGCGACGATAAGTATATCGAGAATGTCCCATACGCTTATCGTGCTGAAGTAATTAAATTTGCTTGAAAAGAATTCAGAGACAGCTTCCATAAAATCCGTTCCTCTTATTCCGGCGGACTGCTGCGGCAGTCCGCATAACTGTTCGGAAAATTTATCACTATATTATAAAACAATTTTTCAAAAAAGGCAATTGCTTATTGATGAATTTTAGAGTTAATAAGCCGTGCGATCGTATTTGCTGCTTCAATGACCTTTGCTCTGCTTAAAAACGGCGAAAAGCTGAGCCTGAGCGTCCCCGTATCGAGCGTTCCGACGGTCCTGTGCGCAAGCGGAGCGCAGTGCAGCCCGCACCGTGCGGCGATACCGTGTTCCCCAAGCATCCCGCAGAGTGCTTCGGGGTCAATGCGCTCGTGCCTCACGGAAAGCACGCCCGCCTGCGACCTGTTAGAGCGGTATACGGTCAGACCCTCGACCTCGGAAAGACGCTCCGCCATTATGCCGCACAGCATGGTCTCATAGCCGCCTATACGTTCCTCGCCCATGCTTTTGACGTAACGGATTCCCTCACGAAGTCCGGCGATGCCCGCAACGTTGTGTGTCCCTGCTTCAAGTCTGTCGGGCAGATAGTCCGGCATTTTTTCGCTTATACTGTCCGAGCCGGTGCCGCCGCAGAGCAGCGGACGTCCCATGTCGCCGCAAAGCAGCACCCCGGTACCCTGCGGTCCGAGCAGCCCCTTGTGTCCCGGCATTGCGATATATTGCGCTCCGAGTTTAGTGAAGCTGATCTTTGTGATACCCGCAGACTGCGATGCGTCTATTATGAGAGGCACCCCATACTCGGCGCATATCTCCGAGATCCTCTTGATCGGAAGAATGAAGCCGAACACGTTCGAGACATGGTTGCATATGACGAGGTCGGACTGCGGAATGAGCCGCCGGAAGGCGCTGACCGCCGCTTCCTCGTCAAACAGCGGACTTTCGGCGACCGAAACGTCGCAGCCCAGATCATACAGCACACGCATGACGGAGTTGTGTTCATAGCCCGATACCGTTACCCGGCTTCCCCTACTTGCAAGACTGCGTATCGCAATGTTAAGTGCATGAGTGGCGTTTAGGGTAAACACCACCTGCTCCGGCTCCGGGACGTCGAACAGCTCCGCCACGGCGCTTCGGCAGTCGAAAACGGTATCAGCCGCAAGCATTGCGGCTCTGTGCGCTCCCCTGCCCGGACTTGCCATTGTGTCGATAGCTCGTGCGACCGCCCTTGAAACGCTTTTTGGCTTTAAAAGGCTCGTTGCGGCTGAGTCGAGATATATCACATGATTACCTCCTTAACACTGCCGTCCGTATTCATTTCAAATATCCTGCCCTGCAGAAGATTCTCCCGCCGCAGAATTTCAACAGCCTTTATCGCTCTGTTTGCACGAACGCTCACGCTGTACGAGCATCCCGCCCCGCTCAGCTCCTGCGGCGCACGCCTGATACCTGCGTTAATGCCGTTTCTTTCAAGCAGACGGGCAGCCTTCTGCGCATATGTCAGCGATCTGCACATAATTAAATAACGCATAGAAATCACCCTCAGAGTTTTGGTTCATTCTATGCGGTAAAATTGCCGTATGTTATTTTATATATCGTATCAAAGCTCGTCTATCAGCACGACCGCATGGGCGGCTATGCCGAGACCCTCGCCCGTGAAGCCGAGCTTTTCCTCCGTTGTGGCCTTGACGCTTATGCAGTCGACGTCGACCCGCAGCGCATCGGCAAGCCTCTGACGCATCGTGTCAATGTACGGGGCAAGCTTCGGACGCTGAGCGATGACGGTACAGTCAGCATTGCAGAGAGCGTATCCGTTTTCGAGTAGCTTCTTCCCAACGAGCCTCAGCAGCCCTATGCTATCAGCTCCTAAATAAGCATCGTTGTTATCGGGGAAAAGCTTGCCTATATCGCCGAGCGCCGCTGCGCCCAAAAGCGCATCCATCAGAGCATGGGTAAGCACATCGGCGTCGGAATGGCCGTCAAGACCAAGCTCGAACGGTATCTTAACGCCGCCGATTATCAAATTTCTGCCCTCTGTCAGACGGTGTACGTCATATCCGTGACCGATCCGCATCACAGCACCCCTTTGTCCGAAAGGATCTTTGCGGCAAGATAAACGTCCCTCGAAGTGGTGAGCTTTATGTTGTCCGGCTCGCCGTCGATAACGCAGACCTTGACACCGACAAGCTCCGCTGCGGAGCAGTCGTCGGTGATATGAAGCTGTTTTTCGACGGCTTTGGTGAGCGCACCTTTGATTATGTCGGCGGAAAACGCCTGCGGGGTCTGAATAAGCGCAACATACTCCCTGTTCGGGGTTTGCTGCACGGCCCCCTTTGCGTTCAAAATGCGGACGGTGTCCGTTGCTTTGACTGCGGGGGCGACCGCAAGATTGGTTTCTGCTGCAAGGATCACACGCTCTATTAGACTACTGCTGACAAGCGGACGTGCAGCGTCGTGTATTGCGATGATGTCAATATCCTCTCCGACCTGCGACACACCGGCAAGTGCGGATTCCGCTCTTGTCCGACCGCCGCAAACCACCTTCGACGCCTTGCTTATGCCGTATTTGCTGCAAATATCGGCGATCTCCTGGAGCTTGTCAAGCTTTGTGACGACAAGTATCTCGTCTATTGCCTCCGTCTGCTCAAATGCAAGAAGGGTTCTTGCAATAACGGGCATACCGCCGAGATCCATAAGTATCTTATCTCGTCCCATACGGCTTGAATTGCCGGCGGCAACTATGACAGCGGCACAGCGCTGCCGAGTGGATTTAGGCTTAAAAATTTTATCAAAAACAGACATACAAACCTCTCATGCCATTGCGGCGTCAAGAATACTTTCGATTTGTGCGGAGCTTACGTCAAGCGAAATGACAAGCTCGGAAATGAGTATCTGCTTTGCGGAGTGAAGCATTTTGCGCTCACCCGAAGAAAGACCCCGTTCCTTGTCACGGCACATAAGCCCTTTAACAACGCTTGCGACCTCGTGCAGATCGCCGCTTTTAATTTTGACCATGTTTTCCCGATAGCGCTTGTTCCAATTCTGCGTCATCGAGACTTCAATATCCGAAAAGCTATCCAACACTGCCTTTGCGCCACTGCTTTCAATTATCGGTCTGACACCGATATCCTCACAGCCCAAGACCGGAACAAGGACACGCATACCTCCCGACGGAAGGCGAAGAACATAATATTCCCTTTCGGTGCCATTGATCTTCTTCGTTATTAAACTATCAATAACGCCGGCACCGTGCATGGGATGAGCAATATAATCACCGATAGCGAACAATCCGACACCTCCTGAATTTGATTACAAATACAAGTCATTTCATGTATTATT
This sequence comes from Bacteroidaceae bacterium, assembly GCA_963610045.1. GTDB lineage: Bacteria > Bacillota > Clostridia > Oscillospirales > Oscillospiraceae > F23-B02. The sequence goes on along the minus strand of CAVDMS010000005.1, from coordinate 15,687 downwards.
ATACACAAACCATTAAATTTTTTCAAGGGTCAGACTGAATTTTTGTTGATAAATAAAGAAAAATTACCCGCCGACATTATCGACGGGTAATTACATTTAGTTAAATGAGATCAATCAACGTCTGCGTCACCGACGGCTTCGCCGTTCTCGGACACTTCGTATACGACTGCCTCTGCGTCATCGCTTTCGACTGCGGGAGCGACCTCTGCGGGTGCCGGCTCGCTGAGCGCACGGATGGAGAGGGATATCTTCTGCTTCTCGTTGTCGATAGCGGTGATCTTTGCCTCGACCACGTCGCCGACGGACAGGACCTCTTCGGGCTTACCGATACGGCGGTTTGCGATCTGAGAAATGTGGATGAGACCGTCAACACCGGGAATGACCTCAGCAAATGCGCCGAAGGGCATGAGCTTTACGATCTTGACCTCTGCGGTGGAGCCGACTTCGTAAGCGGAAGTGAACTTGACCCAAGGATTCTCTGCGGGATCCTTGTAGCCGAGGGAGATCTTGCGCTTCTCCTTGTCAAAGCCGATGACGTATACGTCGACCTCGTCGCCGACGGAGAACACCTCTGCGGGGTTCTTGATGCGGTTCCAACTCATTTCGGAAACGTGGACCATACCGTCGATGCCGCCGATGTCGACGAATGCACCGTAGCTGGTCATGGACTTCACGACGCCATGGTACTTTGCACCGACTTCGATCTCGTTCCAAATTGCCTCGGCACGCTCACGGCGTTCCTTCTGCATAACGGCACGGATGGAGCCGACAACACGCTTGCGGGCACGGTTGAACTCGGTGATCTTGACACGGACCTTCTGCTTGAGCATCTGAGCCATATCGGCTTCCTTGGGCAGACCGCTCTGGGATGCGGGAACGAATACACGAACGCCCTTTACGGAGACGACAACGCCGCCCTTGTTGATCTCGGAGACGGTGCCTTCGAGAACGCCTCCGTTTTCGGAAGCTTCCTCAACGTCGGTCCAACTCTTTGCAGCGTCAAGACGCTTCTTGGAGAGCATTACGGTGCCTTCAACATCGTTTACACGGACAACGACAGCCTCGATGGTGTCGCCGACCTTAACGGCGTCTTCGACCTTGATGCCGTCATCGGTAAATTCCGTGGTGGGAATGAAGCCGGAATACTTGGTGCCGATGTCAACACTGATCTCGGTGTTGGTTATGGCAACGACGGTGCCGGTTACCTTATCTCCATTATATATAGTTTTGATGCTTTCCTCCAGCATTTCGTCAAAGGATTTCTCCTTTACATCTACTGTGGTTTCATCAATTTTAATTTCTTCGCTCATCTTATTACTTACCTCCTTAATTATCCATGACGGAGCGGATGCTCCGGCGGTAACGCCGACGGTGTCGACCGATGCCAGCCTGTCCATGTCAAGCTCGCCTGCGTTGTTGACGAACTGAACATTGTCGCATATCCTGCCGCAAATCTCCGCAAGATGCACGCTGTTGGCACTGTGCTTTCCGCCTATTACTACCATTGCATCACATTCGGCCGATAATTTTGTAGCCTCATCCTGCCGCATGGATGTCGCACCACATATTGTATCAAAGATTTCTACGTTTGTACACATTTTTTTTAAGAAATTCGCACATTCGGTAAAATTACTTCGAGTTTGGGTGGTCTGTATGACCATAGTTATCGGTTTTACTGAAAATGCCGGGTCATTCTTAAAAAGATTTTCAAGCTCGGACAGGTTTTCGCACAGTGCGTGTTCCCCGCACCAACCACAGACAGCCTCGACCTCCGGGTGATTTCTCATTCCGATTATCAGCACAAAGCGTCCCTGCTCGGTTGCTTTGGCGACTATCGTGTGGATACGCTTGACCTTCGGGCAGGTGGCGTCCGTGATCTTTGCATTGCGCTGCGAAAGCTTGTCGTATATTTCCTTGGAAACACCGTGCGACCTTATTATGACACGTTCGCCCTCCGGCAGCTCCTCCGGGGAGTTTATAAGCTTCATTCCCATGGAGGCAAGCCTGTTTACAACATCGTCGTTATGTATAAGCTGTCCGAGAGAATAGGCCTCCCCTTCTTTCAGAAGCTCCTGCGCCATATCGACGCTCCGGCTCACGCCGAAGCAGAAGCCGGCACTTTTGGCTACTATGATTTTTTTCATGCCATGACCGCCTTTGCTCCGGTCCTTTCGGCAATGAGCCTGCACACGGCGTCGATGCTTTCCTCAAGCGTAAGACTGCCCGTGTCAAGCAGCACGGCATCAGCTGCGGCGACAAGGGGGGCTGCCTTGCGCTCGGTGTCCTGCTCGTCACGCTTTTTCATGTCCGCGAGAACTTCCTCAAAGGAATCGGATATGCCCTTTGCCTGAAGCTCCTTCCAACGCCGCTGCGCTCTGGCTTCGGCGTTGGCGGTAAGGAATATCTTGAGGTCGGCGTTCGGAAGTATGACCGTTCCTATGTCTCTGCCGTCCATAATGACATTATGCTTCCTTGCAAGGTCACGCTGCATATCGGTCAGATAGTCCCTGACGTGCTGCATTGCGGAAACGTTTGATGCGCACATCGAGACCTCCGGCAGACGTATCTCCTTAGATACATCCTTTCCGTCGAGGAACATCCGCTGCTCCCCTTCAATGTATTTAAGCTCGATGTTCAGCGTCGGCAAAACGGCCTCCACTGCCGTCGGGTCCTTCGTATCGGCTCCGGCGTTCATCGCCGCAAGACCTATCGTCCGATATATGGCGCCGGTGTCAACATACACAAATCCGAAGCGCTTTGCCGCACTTCTTGCAACGGTGCTTTTTCCGGCTCCGCTCGGTCCGTCGATTGCAATTGAAATCATGTTTGATCCTTTCAAAGTGAATTACCTGCCGTATAGCCGGTCGCCCACGCTATTTGCAGGTTGAAGCCGCCCGTGTATGCGTCGAGGTCAAGCACCTCGCCCGCAAAGTACAGACCCGACACGAGCTTTGACTCCATGGTACGGGGATTGACCTCCTTTGTCGAAACGCCGCCGGAGGTGACTATCGCTTCGGTGACGGGTCTTGTCCCGCACACCGAAACGGGAAACGCCTTAAAAAGCCGCAAAAGCGCATGGCGCTGCTCTCTTGTTATGGAGTTCACCTTCGTGTCCGGGGCAATGCCGGACAGCTTTATAAGAACGGGGATCATTGCTCTCCCGGCAAGGTCGCCGAGAGCGTTTGCAAAGTCCCGGTTTATGTACTTTTCAAAGTCACGCAGAAGCCTTGCGTCGAGCTTCTTTTCATCGAGCGCAGGCTTTAAGTCTATCTCCAAGCGATATTTGCACTCGCCGAAGCGCCGCATATGCGCACTTGCGGAAAGCACCAAGGGTCCGCTCACGCCGAAGTGCGTGAACAGCATCTCGCCCTGCTCGTGATAAACGAGCTTATCATCCTCGAAAGCGGACAGGGCAACGTTTTTCAGCGAAAATCCCTGCATCTCGGCACAGTATTCGTCGTCGCTTTCAAGCGGTACGAGCGACGCTTTTGCAGGGATCACGGTGTGTCCGAGCGCTTTTGCGGCTTCAAAGCCCCAACCCGTCGAGCCGGTGAGCGGATATGACAGTCCGCCGGTGCATATGACCGCCTTTTCACATTCGATAACGCCGTTTTCCGTTTTGACGCCGACGACTGCACCGTTCTCCGTAAGTACCTTTAAAGCGCTGCACTTTTCTATCCTCACACCGCTGCGCTTCATGTACGCTATGAGCGCTGCGGCAACGTCGTTTGCGTTGTCGGAAACGGGAAATACACGATTCCCCCGCTCCGTTTTGAGCTTTACGCCGAGGCGCTCAAAAAGCTCCATCGTCGAAGCCGGAGGAAACTTATTCAGCGCACTGTACAGAAATCTGCCGTCGCCGGGGATGTTGCGCATCATTTCCTTAACGTCGCAATTATTGGTGACGTTGCATCTGCCCTTGCCCGTTATTCTCAGTTTTCGCCCAAGTATCTTTTGCGGCTCAAGCAGTATGATGTCAAGCCCTCTTTCGGCGGCAACGGCGCTGCACAGCATACCTGAGGGACCGCCGCCGATGACGACCGCATCAGCTTTGAGGTGATTCATAAACGTCATGCTCCGTCCATATGTTTTCAAGCTTTTCAAATATGCTGACGACGCCCTCTCTGTTGCGCTTGCCGACGGCAACTATGATGGCGTTCATCAGGCTCATCGGCGCAACAAGAGAATCGACAAACGAGACCATGTCGCTCTTTGCGTACATACAAATGTCGGCAATTGAGCTGAAAGGCGATGCCGGACTGTCGGTTATGGCGATAGTCTTTGCACCCATCTCCTTTGCAAAAAGGAGTCCGTCTACCGTGTGACTGGAGTATCGGGGGAAGCTGATGCATATGACTGTGTCTCCCTCGCCCACTCTGATGAGCTGCTCATATATTTCGCTCGCCGCCGTGTTATTGATGACGACGACGTTCTCACGCAGAAGATTCAGATACAGACCGAGAAAGCTAGCAAGAGCGGTCGAGGTACGCATACCTACGATGTATACCTTCTTAGCATTGACTATGGAGTCGATGCAATTATCAAAGCTCTCTTTGTCAAACTCCTCCATGGTGGTTTGGAGGTTCTGCACGTCGCTTCCGACGATGGATTTAAACAGCTCCTTATCGTCTATCATGCTCTTTGCGACTTCTATACGCTGAACCGCCGTGAGCCTGTTGCGTATCATCTCCTGCAAAGCCTTGCGCATTGCGGGGTAGCCGTCGTAACCGAGCTCGGTCGCAAAGCGGACGACCGTCGATTCGCTGACGCCGACGATCTTGCCCAGCTTTCCGGCAGTCATAAAAGCGGCTTTGTCATAGTTTGCAGATATAAATTTAGCGATCGTGCGCTGACCCTTTGAAAGTTTGCCGCTGTAGCTTGACAGCTTGGCAAGAAGATCGTTTTCCACGATTATCATCTCCGTATAAAGGATAGCTACATTTTACTATTTAAATCGAAAATTGCAAGACATTTTTGCAATTTTCAATATACAAACTTGCAAAATATACATAATGCCGAATTTATTTCAGCATCTCGACCTCGGCTTCGGTCAAATAGCGCCATTTGCCGAGTGGAAGGCTCCCGAGCTCCAGTCCGCCCTCGGAAATTCGCACAAGCCTTGTGAGCTTCAGTCCTGCCTGCTCGCACATTTTCCTTATCTGACGGTTCCTGCCCTCGTGGATCGTAACGTCGAGGAGCGTTGTGTTTTTGTCGCTTTTAACGACGGTGACCGCAGCCGGACGTATACGGTAGCCGTCTATGAGAAGCGGCGAGCGCATAATGGAAAGCGCCATGTCGCTGCATTCGCCGGAAATCGTGAGCCTGTAGGTCTTGCACTTTTCGCCCGACGGGTGCATGAGCCTGTTTGCAAAGTCGCCGTCGTCGGTCATTATGAGCAGACCTTCGGAGTACATATCCAGTCTCCCGACGGGATAAACACGCTTTCCGACGGACGAAACAAGCTCCGCAACGCAGGGTCTCCCCTTCTCGTCGCTAAGACTCGTAATATAACCTCTCGGTTTGTTCAGCATTATGTACGTCTTGCGCCCCTGAGCGCAAATGCGCTTTCCGCCGACCTCAATCACATCGGTTTCCGGGTCGGCAGAATCGCCGAGGCTTGCGGTGACCCCGTTTATTTTTACGAGTCCCTCGCTTATCATGCGCTCGCCCGCCCTGCGGGACGCAAGCCCCGATGCAGAGATTATCTTTTGTATTCGTTCTTTCATTATTTATACCTATTTATCGGTGCCGATCTTCGCCTCCGGCACGGCGTATACCATATCGGTCTCGGCTGCCAAGGTGCCGTTTATAAACACCATGAGCTTGCCCGCATAGCCGCCGTTCAGGATCGGCGCAAACACCAGCCTCGGAAGCTCAAGCCTGACACTTACGACATCGTCGCCGTCTGTAAGGACGGATACCTTTTCCTGCGGAACGGCTTTAATGTTTCCAAAGGTCGGCAGCACCGCCGGAATATTGGCATAGAAGCTGTCGGAATCGTAGACGGTGAGAGAGTATTTTGCAAACGCCTCGTCGTAAAGCTTCATATGGTCGTTCCAGTCGTCGGGTGCGCCTAAGGTCACGCATATGAGCCGCATTCCGTTGCGCTCGGCACAGCTCACAAGCGTGCGCCCGGACGCCATGGTATAGCCCGTTTTTACGCCGATGCAGCCTTCGCACTCCCAAAGCAGACGGTTGTGATTTATATAGCTCAACTCGCCGACGGTGTACGATTTAGTCGAGACGATCTTGCAAAACTCCTCGTTTTTCATGCAGTAGCGGGTAAGCGTCGCAAGATCCCGTGCCGTCGAGTAATGCTCCTCCGCATCAAGTCCGTGCGGATTTTTAAAGGAGCTGCTGAGCATTCCGAGTTCCGCCGCCTTTTCGTTCATCAGCTTTGCAAAATCCTCGATGCTTCCCGAACAGTGACAGGCAAGCGCCGTCGCTGCATCGTTGCCGGAGGTGAGCATCATGCCCATGAGGATGTCATGCACCGTGTACATCTTCCCCGCAGCGAGGTACATTGAAGAGCCTTCGACATAGCACCAATCGGGGTTTATGATGACAAGCTCATCAAGGTCGCAGTTCTCGATGACGAGTATTGCGGTCATTATTTTGGTGAGGCTTGCGATCAGCATTCTCTCGTCGGCATTGTCCTCGTACAGCACGTCTCCGGTGTCGGCGCATATGACTATGGTGCTGTGAGAGGAAATGTCGTCACGCACGGCAAAAGCGCTTGACGTGAGTGTCGTCAGAAGTATCGTTATCGCAGCAAGAACCGCTGTCGCTTTACGCATAATAAGCACCGCCTTTTAAGTGTAAGGTAGTGCTTATTATTGCCTGCGGCGTACTAAATTATTCCTTTTTGCTTATATACTGATCGACCTTGTCCATCACCTGCGGCGCAAGGTCAAGAATCCTGTCAACCGTGTTCTGTGCGGGAGGCAGGACGTTTACCATGCGGACGCTGTCGTCCTTCACCACAAGAAAGCCCATCGGCTCGATCTTGACACCGGCTGCGCTGCCGCCGCCGAAGCCCGCAGGGGTCTTGCCCGTGAGGTCACCGCCGCCGCCGCCGAAGCCGAAGCTGAGCTTTGAGACCGGGACGAGGGTAATGCCGTCGGGGGTGACGATGGGTTCCCCGACAATGTTGTTGACCTCGACCATGTTCTTTATGTTGCTCATGGTGGACTGCATCAGCTCGCTGAGTTTGTTTTCCATTTGAGTGCCTTCCTTTCCTTCAATCGGTCAATTTTATGTCTTAAATATATTCGCACAAGCGTCGAAAGCACGGCTATCGGCGCAAGCAGTAATGTTCCTACTCTTAAATACAGCTTTGCATAAAGCTCGATCGTCGTTTTGCCTGAGTCAAAGTCGGTACCGACGGAAACGTCGCTGTCCTCTATGCCGAGGCGCTGCTGTGCAAAGGGCACAAGGGTATACAGTGCGGTGTTTGCGTAATTGTAACGCATGACGGCCTCATACGGATCGGCTGCGGATATAAGGCAGTGGAACTTTAATGTCGGCGCTTTGAGTTTTCTTGCAAGCCTTCCGAGCGCCTTTATCGCTGTCTTTGCGACCTCCAACCACTCGGAAAATGACAAATTGAGCCTTTGCGCCGCTTCAAGAAATGCGTTTACATTTGACTGCTGCGTCTCCGGCTCCTGCGTTTTTTCCTGCGGTGCGGCTTGCTTTCCATGCTTCGGGTACAGACGTATCGCACCCGCAAGCGTCACCTCGGAACGAAAATCGCCGTCCTTTGCCGTAAGGCAGAGAGTGACCGGAAGCAGCAGTAAGACCGTTATTACGGCGATAACAGACGCCGCTATGATGAGTGCGGTCAAATTTCAAACCTCCCGTGAGGAGAGCTATATCTCCTCGATGCTCATTTGACTGTCGCCGACGGTGCTGAGCTTTTCGATGGCGTCCTCAAGCTTTTTTGCTGCGTCGCCAGTAGCGATGTCGGGCAAGGTCGGAAGCTGCGAAAGCTCGCTTATGCCCATCGTGCGCAGGAATACATCGGTCGTTCGAAGAAGCGAGGGCCTGCCCGGCACGTCAAGCTTGCCGCAGCGTTCGATAAGTCCCCTGTCGATCAAAACGCCGACCGTGTACGAGCTGTCAACGCCTCGCACCTGATCAATGTACGCTCTCGTGACGGGCTGAAAATACGCAACGACCGCAAGCGTTTCGAGTGCAGGCTGGGACAGCATTGGCGGCTTGCGCTGCTCAAGCGTTTTGCCGATAACGGCAGCGTATTCCGGAGCGGAACACATTTGCAGCGCCTTGTCAAGCTTTAAAATTCTTATTCCCCTGCCCTCTTTCTCGTATTGCTCGGACAGCTCTCGTGCGGCATCCCACACGGTCTCCTCGTCCTGTTCGAGAATGAGCGATATTCTCGCCGCCGGAACGGGTTCTCCCGCCGCAAAGAGTATTGCCTCAAGTGCGGACTTTATATTCATATCTTCCATGTTATACCTACTCTACGATTTTTTCAAGGATCTCGTCGATATTGCCGCCGACAAAGCTCAGCGTGTAATCGCCGTCCTCGCCGCAAAGAGCGACGCTGCCCATGCTGCACAGCTCCAAAACGGAAATGAACGTCGCAACAAGCTCCGAACGGCTCTCGCAGCCGAGGTACAGCTCGTTTAAGCGCATATCGCCGTTTTGCAGAAGCCGTATAAGCTCACGGCTTTTGGTGCGTACCTCATACACGATCCTTGACGGCGCAAGCTTGCGGGCGTATTCCGGCTCAACAGGCTTTCCGCCTCGGCTTATGACCGTGTAAAGCGACTTGAGAAGCTCTGCCGGTTCGTGCCGATATTCATACGCTTCCTTGCGCTTCGGCAAAGGCTCCGGGCGCTTTGCGTAGTACAAAAGTCCGGTCTCCGACGCTTTTTTCAGCTCCGGCGTCACCTTTTGGAGCGCCGCAAAAACATCCCTGCATTTGAGCTGCTCAAGAGACGACATAAGCTCCTCAAGCTCACTGACCTCCTCCTCGCCTGCAAGCAGGGTCCTTGTCTTGATGTACAGGAGGTGCGACGCCATCTGAACAAATTCACTGGCGATCTCCAGATCCATTTTCTCCATCTCGTCAAGGTATTCAAGGTACTGGTCAAGAATTTCGGCTATCTTGATGTCTCGTATCTCTATTTTGTTTTTTGACAGTAGCATCAGAATAAGACTTAGCGGGCCGCTGAAGTCCTGAAGCTCGTTGCGTTCCTTTACAACGCCCTCAAGGTGAAATGTCAAATCTTCCATAAGCTTTTAAATCAGTGCCTTTCCAAGCTCAAATCCCCATTCAGCAAAGAAAAACAGCTTGTCCATCACAAATTGGGTCGCCGTTTGCAGGGGGTTACCCATAAGATCGGTGGCAAAAAGCAGAATGAGAATTATCATTCCGTACTGCTCTATGCGCATGAGCTTCATATAGGTTTCGTCGCTCAAAAATGAAAACAGTATCTTTGAGCCGTCAAGCGGCGGAATGGGGATGAGATTAAACACGGCAAGAGCCGCACTTATGTATGCGGTGGCGGAGACCGTGTTCAGCAAAAACTGCGAAATGGCTTCGTTGTCCGACATCATAAGCGGCAGAAACAGAAGCCCGTACAGGAACAGAAAGACGCAGGCGATAATGACGTTCGCAATAGGTCCGGCGGCTGCGGTGATCGCAGTATCACGCTTGGGGTGCTTAAAATTGCGGTAGTCGATCGGCACAGGCTTTGCCCAACCAAATTTGAACACCGCCATCATTATAAGACCCACAATGTCAATGTGCTTTATCGGATTCAAGGTCAGTCTGCCCATACGCTTTGCCGTCGGGTCGCCGAGCAGGTACGCAACGTAGCCGTGACTCAGCTCATGCAGCGTTATGCATATGAGTGCGGGAATGACGGAGCCGAGTATTTCTAAGGGAACGCTCCAGTCAAGCCCGTTTATGACGTTAGAAAATGAACTCATGGCAAACCTCAGACATACTTGAGAATTTCGGTCATCAAAGCATCTCTCCCGGTTCCCTTTTCGGCGGAAAACCGCACCACGGGTACCTCATCCGGGAGCGAGAGCGTAGAGCGGATGAGCGCAAGGTTCGGTTCGATCTCGCTCTTTTTGAGCTTATCCGCCTTATTCGCAACGACCACGAGAGGACACTCCGCCGCCGCAAACCACTGCGCCATGGTAACGTCGTCGGCGGTGGGCTTATGCCGGGAGTCAACGATCATAACGCCGAGAGTTATAAGCCCTTCCGCTGCAAAAAAGCTCTCCATGAGCTTACCCCAGCGTTCCTTTTCGCTTCGGGAGACCTTTGCATAGCCGTAACCCGGCAGATCGACAAAGTATGCCTTTTCGTCAATAAGAAAGTAGTTGACGTGTATCGTTTTTCCGGGCGACTGACCGACTCTCGCAAAATTCTTTCTGCACAGGAGGCGGTTTATGACGGATGATTTGCCGACGTTTGACTTGCCGGAGAACACTATCGCCGGAATTTCACTCCGTATAAAGTCGGAAGCAGATGCGGCGGATTTTACAAATTCCGCTTTGTTTGTGTTAAGTGAAGTCATGGCTCACCTTCCGTTTTGACGCAGTCTGCGTCGGTATCACAATATCCGGCGTATGCTTTTGCGGCTTAATGAGCGCCGCCTTAAGCGCCTTGTCCGCAGAGTCAACGCATATGAAGTTGAGCGCCGCTCTTACTCTGGGGTCGATCTCGTCAAGGTCGGCCTCGTTATCTGCGGGGATAATGACCGTCGAAACACCGTTGCGCATTGCCGCCATCGTCTTTTCCTTCAGTCCGCCGATGGGCATGACACGCCCTCTGAGACTGATCTCACCCGTCATGGCAACATCGTGGCGCACGGGCATTCCGGTAAGCGCCGAGACCATTGCGACGGTGACGGTTATACCGGCGGAGGGACCGTCCTTGGGAACGGCACCTTCCGGAAAGTGCAGATGAATGTCGTAGTTCTTGTAAAAATCGGGGTCGATGCCCAAAACCGCCGTGCGGCTTCTTATATAGGTCAGCGCCGCATGGCAGGATTCCTTCATAACACCGCCGAGGTTGCCGGTGAGCTCAAGCTTCCCCGTACCCGGAACGATCGCCGCCTCAACGTCAAGCACCTCACCGCCGGCAGCCGTCCACGCAAGGCCTCTGACAAGCCCGACCTCGTCATTTCGGCGAAGCTGTTCGGGCTTAAACTTGGGTGAGCCGAGGTACTGCTGCAAGGAACCCGCTCTTAATGACACGCTCTTTTTTGCGCCCTCGGAGAGCAGTACGACCGTTTTTCTGCAAACGGAGGCGATGCATCTTTCAAGCGCTCTGACGCCGGATTCTCTTGTGTAGAGCGTAATGATTTCCCTTATGGCGTCGTCGCTGATCTTGAGCTGTGCTGCCTTGAGACCGTGCTTTTTCCTCTGCTTCGGAACGAGATAATTCTTGGCGATGCAAAGCTTTTCCTCGTCCGTGTAGCTCGAAAGACGAATGACCTCCATCCTGTCGAGAAGCGCTCTCGGAACGGTATCGGTCGTGTTGGCGGTCGCAATAAAGAAAACGTTTGAAAGATCAAAGGGAATTTCAAGGTAGTTGTCTCTGAAGTTTTTGTTCTGCTCCGGGTCAAGGACCTCAAGCAGAGCCGAAGCGGGGTCTCCCCTGTGGCTCGAATTGAGCTTGTCGATCTCGTCCAAGACCATGAGCGGATTTGAGGACTTTGCGGTGTTGAGTCCCGCAATTATTCTGCCGGGCATGGAGCCGACGTAGGTCTTGCGATGACCTCTTATCTCGGCTTCGTCGTCGACGCCGCCGAGCGATATGCGCACGAGCTTGCGGTTAAGCGCCTTTGCAACGCTCATGGCGATGCTCGTTTTGCCGGTTCCCGGAGGGCCTACAAGGCAGAGTATCGCACCGTCGGAGTTGGGAGCAAGCTGCCCCACCGCAAGGTATTCGATTATGCGCTCCTTGACCTTTTCAAGCCCGAAATGGTCGTCGTCAAGCTGCTTTCTCGCAGCCGCAATATCGGTCTGCTCAACGGTTTTCTCGTTCCACGGCAGCTCAAGGCAAAGGTCAAGGTAATTGCGGATAACGCTAGCCTCGGCAGAGCCGAAGGGCTGCTTTGCAAGATGCGACACTTCCTTTAAAAGCTTTGCCTCCGAGGTCTCATCAAGCTTCAACGCCTTGATCTTGCTCCTGTATTCGGAGATCTCGTCCTCGGTGCCGTCCTCACCCAGCTCATGCTGAATGACCTTCATCTGCTCACGCAGGTAGTATTCACGCTGACTTTTGTTGACCTGCTCGTTCGTTGCGGCATTCAGCTCCTGCTCGTAGACGAGAACGCTGCCGAGCTGGCGAATGTAGTCCATCAGCATCTCAAGACGCATCACGGGGTCAAGCTCCTCAAGCAGGTTCTGCTTGTCGGTGTAGAACAGATTCAGCGCCTGCGCCACCCTGTTCGCCAGAATACCGGGTTCCTTCGAGACCATTACGTTGAACATCTGCATCGGGTTTGCGCCCTCAACTAGCTGCTCATTTGCCTTGAGAGCATCAAGGCAGGCACGCATAAGCGTCGCCGCCTCGTCGGGCTGCGCCACCGGGAAGTCGGGTACCGGCTCAATGCGTCCGAAGAAGCACGGCTCGTCGGCATAGATACGCAAAATCCTGCCGCGGTAAAGTCCCTCGACGCTTGCGGTGCTGCTGTTCGGGGAGTTTTTCGTCAGCGACGTTATGTGGCAGACAACGCCGTATTCGTACAGATCATCCTGCGTCGGTGCATCGCACGAGACGTCGCGCTGCGTAACTAAGAAAAGGTCATAGTCGGTACCCTCCGCCGCCTTCAGTGCGGCGTGGGACTGATCTCGCTCAATATTGAATGCCATAAATACGTCGGGAAACATGGTGATTCCCCTGAGCGCAAGTATGGGTAGATCTCTGCTTACATATTTATCGTTGCTAATCATGTTTTCCCTCCTTGGGAGATATAAAATGTGCAGGGCGAGACTATGCCCCGTCCTGCACAAAGTATCAATTGTTGCGTATTATTTCAGGGCTGGTGTTGTTTTTCACGCAATCCGCCGTCACAATGACCTTGGCAATGTTCTTGTCGGACGGCACTCCGTACATTATGTCGGTCATTATGTTTTCCATCACGCTGCGCAGGCCCCTTGCGCCTATCTTCATTTCAATGGCTTTATCGGCAATGGCTTCAAGCGCCTCAGGCTCATATTCAAGCTCAACGCCGTCGTAACTCATCAGCGCCTCATACTGGCGAGTCATTGCGTTTTTCGGCTCGGTCAGGATGCGCACAAGATCCTCTCGCTTGAGAGAATTGAGGGGTGCGATAACGGGCAGACGTCCGATAAGCTCCGGGATGATGCCGAACTTGAGAAGATCGTGTTGCTGTGCCTGAGCCAAAAGCTCGCCGACATCGGTCTCGCCGGAAGAACGTATCTCGGCGCCGAAGCCGATGCTCTTTTTGTCGGTGCGTTTTTCGATTATCTTGTCCAATCCGTCAAAGGCGCCGCCGCAGATAAAGAGGATGTTGGTGGTATCGACCTTGATAAACTCCTGATGCGGGTGCTTTCTGCCGCCCTGCGGGGGTACGTTTGCGACGGTGCCCTCAAGCAGCTTGAGCAGCGCCTGCTGTACGCCCTCGCCGGAAACGTCTCTCGTTATGGATGTATTTTCGCTCTTGCGGGCGATCTTGTCTATCTCGTCAATGTAAATTATGCCGTTTTCTGCACGCTCTACATCAAATTCGGCAGCCTGAAGCAGACGCAGAAGGATGTTCTCGACGTCCTCACCGACGTAGCCCGCTTCAGTAAGCGTCGTCGCATCGGCGATAGCAAACGGGACGTTCAGCATTTTTGCAAGCGACTGTGCAAACAGGGTCTTGCCGCTGCCGGTGGGGCCGATTAGGAGAATATTGCTCTTTTGCAGCTCAACGTCGTTATCTCCGGCGTAGAGGATTCTCTTATAGTGGTTGTACACTGCCACGGAGAGGACGACCTTTGCTCTGTCCTGTCCGACAATATATTCATCCAGCTTTTTCTTGATCTCGGCGGGCTTGGGCAGGGTTTCAAAGCTGATCCTGTTGCCGTCGTTATCGTGCATCGGCGCCTCAAGATCCTCGCCGATTATGCTCATGCAAAGCTGAATACACTCGTCGCAGATATATGCACCGTTGCCCGCAATAAGTCTGCCGACCTGATTCTGCGTTTTGCCGCAGAAGGAGCAGCGGATACTCTTTCTTTCATCGGTTCTTGCCATGTTTATACCTCAAAAAAACAAATCAAATTAAGCCAAATATGGGGGAACGGTTTGTTCCCCCATCGTTCAGCGTTTGGCAATCACTTTGTCAATAAGACCGTATTCCATGGCTTCCTGTGCGGACATGAAGTGGTCCCTCTCACAGTCACGCTCAATGGTCTCGATCGCCTTGCCGGTGTTGTCGGCAAGTATACGGTTGAGATTGCGCTTTATCTTCAGGATCTGTTCGGCCTGAATCTGAATATCGGTACACTGACCCTGACTTCCGCCCGAAGGCTGATGTATCATGATCTCGGAGTTGGGCAGTGCGAAACGCTTGCCCTTTGCTCCGCTCGACAGCAGGAATGCACCCATGGACGCCGCAAGACCGATGCATATAGTGGAAACATCGGGCTTTATATACTGCATGGTGTCGTATATCGCCATGCCCGCAGTAACGCTTCCGCCGGGGCTGTTTATATAAAACTGTATGTCCTTGTCGGGATCCTGCGCCTCAAGATAGAGAAGCTGTGCTACGACGAGGCTTGCGGTCGCATCGTTGACCTCCTCGGACAGCATGATTATGCGGTCGTTGAGAAGTCTTGAAAAAATGTCGTAGGAGCGCTCTCCTCTGCTTGTCTGTTCAACTACATAAGGTACCAAACTCATAATATAAGTCTCCTTTCCATATTTAGCTCATCCAGGAGATCATATCCAAATGCGGTTTGCTTTATTCGGCTTCACCCTCGGATACGCTTGCCGATTCAATGATTATCTTTGTTGCTTTTTCCTTTTTGAACTCGTTTCTGATGAAGTCCATTCCGAAGTAGTTCAGAATGTCTTCGGGCTTTGCGTTGACGGTCTCGGCTGCACCTTTGATGTACTCATCGGTGTCCTCGTCGGTGACTTCGATGTTCTCGGCAGCTGCAACGGCCTCAAGCAGAAGCTCCTGCTTTACCTGATACACTGCTGCGGGACGCAGAGTTGCATCAACGGTGTCCTTATCAAGACCCATGAGCTTCATGAGGTCCTCGGTCTTAACGTCGTCTCCGGTGACGCCGAAGTTTGCGGCATAGTTGCGGAGTATCTCGTTGAGCTTCATGTCGATCATGGTTTCGGGAACGTCGACAACGAGATTGTCGCAAGCCTGAGTCATGATCTCGGTGCGGAACTTAGCGTCCGCCTCATCGCTCTTTGCCTTTTCCATGCTGCTGCGAACGTCTGCCTTGTACTCGTCAAAGGTATCGAACTCGGAAACGTCCTGCGCAAAATCGTCGTCAAGCTCGGGAAGCTCCGGGCAGGTAAGGCTGTTGAGCTTTACCTTGAAAACGACTGCCTTACCGGCAAGATTCTCGACATAGTCTTCGGGGAAGGTGATGTCAATGTCCTTCTCCTCGCCGATGTTCATGCCGACGACCTGCTCCTCAAAGCCGGGAACGAAGGAGCCGGAGCCAAGC
>CAVDMS010000004.1:0-51476 GCA_963610045.1 Bacteroidaceae bacterium | reverse complement strand
CCTTTATTCCTGAGCGACGGCGAGATAGCCGTCGCCTTGTATTTTCACCGGGGAAACTGCGATCACCATGCTGTCGCAGGGAGCGCCGTCAAGCTCCAAACGGTCGGGTCTGAATGCCGCAAGAAGCCCGCTTTCCGTCCCGACGGCGCTGTAGGGGATGAGCCTCATGCCGGGGAGCTTCGTCACCGCATCGGCGGGGCTTGCCCAGTCCTGCTCACCGAAAAGCGGCAGCGCAAGCTCCGGCGATATGATGATGACCCCGGCACCGCTTATCGGGTCGCACAGGCTGTTGCCGCTGTCACGCAGCGCCTTAAAGCGCACCTCCTTGCCGCAGTGCCGCACCAGCACCTCGGAAATGCGCTTTTCGGCAGCCTTCATACTGCGACGGAACAAAAGGCTCAGCAGAGCGTATATGATGAGGAAGGACACGAGCAGCGTCGTAAACGACAGCGGAAGATACGCACCTGTACTGCCGTTTAAGGAAAGCGCCCACAGTGCGCCGCCGAACAGGGCGGACACGGCGAGAAACACCAAAAGACAGCGCAGGAAGCGCTTTTCGCCGAGGTAGGCGATGAGCGACATCAAAACGGCGAAAAGCAGCTTCATGGGTGTGGACGAAAGCAGCGCCATGCCCGGCAGCACGGCGACGGCGGCATAGACGCCGCCGAGCGCCGCTGCGAGCAAATAACGCCCCCTTCGCATGAAAATGCCGCAAATGCGTGCGCTGCCGAGCAGTATGAGGTAGTCGATTATGAAATTGAGCGCAAACAGGCGGTCTATGTAGATGGTTTCCATGTAAAAAATTATAGTCGTTTTGCTCCGCATATTTTGTCATTTGGCAATTGTCAAATATGCGCTCATGTGGTAAAATACTTTAGATTTAATATAGGAGATGTATGCGTATGTGGTTTGGCTTTGCCGTGATAGCGCTTTTGTGCTGGAGCGGCTCGGACTTGTTTTCAAAAATCGGCTGTCAGGACGCCAAGGATAAATACAGCCACCTGAAGATGGTCATGGCGGTCGGACTCGTGATGGGCATACATGCCGCCTATGAGATATTCGTCGGCGGTACCGAGATAAACGGAGACGTTATACTTACATACCTGCCAGTGTCGATGCTGTACATCGTATCGATGGCGATAGGCTACGTCGGACTGCGGTACATCGAGCTTTCGATCTCGTCACCGATATGCAACAGCTCCGGTGCGGTCGTGGCGATACTGATATTTGCGACACGAGGCTTCGGCGAGCTGCCGCCTGCCGCAATTGCGGCGGTCGCACTGGTGTGCGTGGGCGTTGTGGCTCTCGGCATCACCGAGGCGAGGGAGGACGACGAGCTTCGCCGTGCAAGGCAGGATGCGAGCAATCATCATTACGCAAAGAGCTTTATTGCGATACTGCTGCCGATAATCTACTGTTTGCTTGACGCACTCGGCACCTTTGCCGACACCATCGTGCTTGAGACCCTCGACGAGGACTCCGCCAATGTCGCATACGAGCTTACGTTTTTGGCGGTCGGCATAGTCTGTGCGATCTACGTTCTCGGCGTTAAGAAGCAGAAGCTGCTGCCGAAGCAGGAAGCGCCGAAGTATGCGGGCGCCATCTGCGAGACGGCGGGACAGTTTGCGTATATATATGCCCTTGCCGACACGAAGCATGCGGCGCTTGCGGCGCCCATCATATCCGCCTACTGCGTTGCATCGGTGCTTTGGAGCAGGATATTCCTCAAGGAAAAGCTTTCGATAAAGCACTACGGGTCTATACTGCTTGTCGTTGCGGGTATAGTAATTTTGGGTATTCTTGATATTTAAGACTGCGAAAGGGAGATCGTATGGAACCGATTTATAAACGTGTACTTATTAAAATAAGCGGCGAGGCGCTTGCCGGAAGCAATAAGACCGGCTTTGACTTCGACTTCGTGACGAAGGTGTGCGAGACCGTTAAGCGCTGCACCGAAATGGGCGTCGAGGTCGGCATCGTCATCGGAGCGGGCAACTTCTGGCGTGGCGTGAAGGACGGAGCGGGCAAGGTGGAGCGAGTCTCCGCCGACAAGATGGGTATGCTCGGCACCGCAATGAACTGCCTTGCCGTGGCGGACGTGTTCCGCAGGATTGGCGCCGCAGCCGAGATACAGACTGCGATCGACATTCAGGGCGTCGGCGAGAGATACAACACCGCCGTTGCCGTGCGCAAGCTCGAAGAGGGCAGCATAGTCCTGTTCGGCTGCGGCACCGGCTGCCCCTTCTTCTCGACCGACACCGCAGCGGTGCTTCGTGCCGCCGAGATCGGTGCCGATGCGATACTGCTCGCAAAGAACATCGACGGGGTGTACTCCGCCGATCCGAGGCTTGACCCTACCGCCGTCAAGTTTGACAGCATCAGCTACGACGAGGTGCTTGCCCGCCGCCTTGCGGTCATGGACAGCACCGCAACGAGCCTTGCAATGGACAATTCAATTCCCGTCATCGTTTTCGCACTTGCCGACCCCGACAACATCGTTAAGGTGCTGTGCGGTGAGAACGTCGGTACTACGGTAACAAAATAAACTGAAAATCAGGAGGTAATATCATGTCAGACTATCCCGAATTTGAAAGCAAAATGAAGAAGACCACCGAGGTGCTTTCTCAGCAGCTTGAGGCGGTCAGAGCGGGCAGAGCAAACGCTGCCGTACTCAATCAGATCAGCGTAGAATACTACGGCGTACCCACTCCCATCCAGCAGGTGGCGTCCGTTTCCGTTCCCGACCCCCGCACGCTTATGATCCAGCCTTGGGACGCAAGCGTCCTCAAGGGCATCGAGAAGGCGATACTCGCCTCCGAGCTCGGCATCAATCCGCAGAACGACGGCAGAGTCATCCGCCTCGTGTTCCCCCAACTCACCGAGGAGCGCCGTAAGGAGCTTGCAAAGCAGGTCAAGAAGTACGGCGAGGAGGCAAAGGTCGCAGTCCGCAACATCCGCCGCGACGCCATCGACAAATTCAAGAAGCAGCAGAAGGCGTCCGAGATCACCGAGGACGACTACAAGAACATCGAGAAGGACATTCAGAAGCTCACCGACGACTATATAAAGGAAGTAGACGTCATAACCGATAAGAAAGAGAAAGAGCTTTTCGAGATCTGATATGGCTGCAAAAATCAAGGAAAATGAGGCGGGGAAGCAGATTCCCCGCCATATTGCCATCATACTTGACGGCAACGGCCGTTGGGCGAAAAAGCGCGCTTTGCCCAGAAAGGCCGGACATTTGGCAGGCTCCGAGACCTTCAGAAGCATTGCGACCTACTGCAAGGAGATCGGCGTCGAGTACCTGACGGTGTACGCCTTTTCGACCGAGAACTGGAAGCGCCCGGAGGACGAGGTCAAGGGCATTATGAAGCTGCTTGACAAGTACCTGCACGAGGCGATTCGTGATATGCAGAAAAAGCAGATACGGCTGAAGGTTTTCGGCGACGTGTCACGGCTCAGTCCCTCCCTGCGTGAGCTTATCGCAAGGACCGACGAGATATCGCAGGGCATCGAGGGCTTTCAGGCAAACGTATGCATAAACTACGGCGGCAGGGCGGAGATAGTCCGTGCCGCACAGCGCTATGCTCAGGACTATGCGCAGGGCAAGGCGGGTGAGCTAACCGAGGAGAGCTTTTCGGACTATATGTACTCCGCAGGCATCCCCGACCCCGATCTGCTCATAAGACCCGGCGGGGAGTATCGCCTGTCGAACTTCCTGCTTTGGCAGTGCGCATACTCGGAATTTTACTACACGGACGTCCTCTGGCCGGACTTCACGCCGGAGGACATCGACAAGGCGATAGAAGCGTATAATCACAGAGACAGACGCTTCGGAGGAGTTAAAAAATGACGAAAGCGATCAGCATTCTCGGCTGCACCGGCTCCATAGGCAGACAGAGCATTGCCGCAGCGGAGCATCTCGGACTGCCGGTTGCGGCGATGACCGTCAACAAAAAAGCCGACAGAGCGGAGGAATACGCAAGACGCTTAAAGCCCCGCTTTGTCGCCGCCTACGACGAGGAGGCGGCAAAGGAGCTTCGCATAAGGCTTGCGGACACCGACATAAAGGTCGGCAGCGGCATGAGCGGGCTTATAGAGGCCGCAACGTGGGAGGACTCGGACTGCGCCGTTACGGCGGTTTCGGGTTCGGTCGGCTTAAAGCCGACGCTTGCGGCGATAAAGGCGAAAAAGCGTATAGCCCTTGCAAATAAGGAGACGCTCGTATGTGCGGGCAGTCTCGTCATGCCGGCTGCAAAGCTGAACGGCGCCGAGATAATCCCCGTGGATTCGGAACATTCCGCCATCTTTCAGTGTCTTATGGGACGCAGGGAGGGCGAGCTTAAACGCATACTGCTCACAGGCTCCGGCGGACCGTTCAGAGGAAAGGCAAGGAGCGAGCTTGTGTCCGTCACCCCCGAACAGGCGGTGAAGCACCCGAACTGGAGCATGGGTGCAAAGATATCCGTGGACTCGGCGACGATGATGAACAAGGGGCTTGAATTTATCGAGGCGATGCACCTTTTCGGCGTCACGCCGGATGATATTCAGGTCGTCATTCACCCGCAGAGCATAGTCCATTCGATGGTGGAGCTTGTTGACGGCACCGTCATAGCGCAGCTCGGAGTGCCGGACATGGGACTTCCCATACAGCTTGCGCTGACCTATCCCGAACGCAAGGCGTCGCCCTTTGAGCGCCTCGACTTCTGGCGAATGAAGGATCTGAGCTTTGAAGCGCCGGACTATGAAAAGACGCCGTGCTTAAAGCTTGCGATGGACTGCGCAAGGACGGGCGGCACCGCACCGTGCATAATGAGCGCCGCAAACGAGGTGGCGGTCGCAATGTTTCTTGCCGGACGCATAGGGTATAATGAAATATACGACTGTGCTTTAAGCGCCGTCGAGGGCATAGAAATAGTAAAGGACCCGGATCTTGAAACGATCCTTGCGGCGGACGAAGCCGCCAGAGCATTTGTCAGGGAGCATTTCTCTTAATGTATATTGTAATTGCTATTTTGGTTTTCGGCGTTCTGATCGCCGTACACGAGTTGGGACACTTTGTCGTAGCAAAGCTTTGCGGCGTCAAGGTAAACGAATTTGCCATAGGAATGGGTCCTGCGCTGTTCAAAAAGCGCAAGGGCGAGACGCTGTACGCCTTGAGGATACTGCCGATAGGCGGCTTCTGCGCCATGGAAGCGGAGGACGAAGCCTCCGACGATCCGAGAGCCTTCACCAATCAGAGGGCTTGGAAAAAGGTACTTATACTCTGCGCAGGCTCCTTTATGAACTTCCTTTTGGGCGTTATCCTGATAATCGCCATGTATGCCGACGCCGAGGCGTTTACGACGCCCGTCATCGGCGAGTTTATGGACGGCTGCCCGTATGAGAGCAGCGAATATTTTCAGGTCGGCGACGAGTTTTACAGCGTTGACGGCAACAGAATATACCTCAGCTCCGACGTTTCCATGTTCATGGAGCGGGGCAGCGGCAGCTATGACATCGTGGTCCTGCGCAACGGCGAAAAGGTCGAGCTTAAAAACGTGAGCCTTGAAAAGCGTGTCTACGAGGAGTACAAAAACAGCGGTCCGAAGTACGGCTTCATTTTCTCACAGGAGAAAAACAGCTTCGGTACCTGCCTAGATTACAGCTGGCGCACCGCAAAGGAGTTTTCACGTTGGGTGTGGCTAGGTCTTGAGGACCTCATCCACGGCGCCGTGAAGCTTGACGATATGGCGGGGCCCGTCGGCATCGTAGACATGATGAACAATGTCGGCGAAAACTCCGGCAGCACGGACGCCGCAGTCAAGAATATGCTGTACATCTCGGCGCTCATTGCGATAAACCTTGCGATAATGAATATGCTGCCCATCCCGGCGCTCGACGGCGGCAGGGTGTTCCTGCTCATCGTGACGCTCATTATCGAGAAGCTGACGCATAAGCGGCTTGACCCCAAGTACGAGGGCTACATCCACCTTGTGGGCATGGTGCTGCTTTTGGGACTGATGGCGGTCGTGATGTACAACGACATTGCAAAGCTGATAGCGAGGTAAGAGCATGGAAATAAGAGAAAGCACCGCCGAAATTTCCGTCGGCGGCGTGAAGATAGGCGGCAGCTCCGCCGTGACGGTCCAGAGTATGTGCAACACAAAGACCGACGACGTTGAGGCGACCGTCGCACAGATAAAGGAGCTTCAGGCGGCAGGCTGCGATATAGTGCGCCTTGCGATACCCGACACCGCAGCCGCCGAAGCGATAGACAGGATAAAAGCGCAGGTGAGCGTTCCGCTTGTTGCGGACATTCACTTTAACCACAAGCTTGCGCTTATCGCTGCCGAGCGGGGCATCGACAAGATACGCATAAACCCCGGCAACATCGGCGGTGAGGAAAACGTGAAGGCGGTGGCGGAGGCGTGCCGAAAGCACGGCATCCCCATCCGCATCGGCGTTAATGCCGGTTCGCTCGAAGCCCGGCTCATCGAAAAATACGGACACCCCTGCGCCGAGGCGATGGTCGAGAGCGCAAGGGGACATATTGCGCTTTTAAATAAGTACGGCTTTGACGATATCTGCCTTTCGATGAAGGCGTCGAGCGTACCGCTCACCGTTGCGGCGTACAGGCTTGCATCAACGGAGTTTAAATACCCCCTGCACCTCGGCGTCACCGAGACGGGTACCGCATGGAACGGGACCATCCAGTCTGCGGTCGGGATAGGAACGCTCCTCAGCGAGGGCATCGGCAACACGATAAGAGTGTCGCTCACCGCTCCTCCCGTCGAGGAGGTCAAGACGGGGATAGCAATTTTGAAGGCGTGCGGACTGCGCAAGGGCGTAAAGCTCGTCTCATGTCCGACCTGCGGCAGAACGCAGATCGACCTCATAACGCTTGCGCATCAGGTGGAGGAGCGCATAAAGGACCTCAAGGGCGACCTCACCGTCGCAGTCATGGGCTGCGTCGTGAACGGTCCCGGCGAGGCGAGGGAAGCCGACTACGGCATTGCCGGGGGCAAGGACTGCGGTCTTTTGTTCCGCAAGGGCGAGATACTCGGCAAATACCCCTATGAGCAGCTTTGCGACGCACTTATCGAACTCATTGAAAAGGATACATAAATGAACGAGCATACACCGTTTTTGAGCATATTCCCCGGCTGCTCCGCACTGTCCGACCTGTGCGGAGGGCTTAATAAGGCATACGTTACGGACGTCGAGGTCTCGCTGTCGGAGGGCAGAATGAAGGTCTCGGCGACCTTTGGGCGTATGCCCGCACCCGCAGAGCTGAGCCGCCTTTCCGCCTGCCTTTCTGCGGACTACGGGCTTCATGGCGTCGAGATCAAGGGCGACTACCCCAAGATCGAGACGCCGAAGGCTCCGGCTGCACAGAAGCAGTCGGGACCGAGACCTGAGGGCGATGTCCTCATGGGCAGAAAAATAAGAAACGCACCCACGCCGATAAACGAGCTTAACCTCGACTCCGGCAACGTCGTCATCGAGGGCGACGTGTTCGAGGTCGCAAGCCGCAAGAACCTCAAGAGGGACGCTGCGGTGCTTTGCTTTGACATCACCGATATGCACGGCTCCGTGCGTGTCTCGAAATATCTCAAGCCTGACGAGGATCACGGCATAATCGACGCAATTAACGTCGGCGACCACCTCATAATCGCAGGAAACGTCGGCTACAGCCGCTACGACGAGGATATGTGCATCGAGCCTCGCAGCATCATGAAGGGCAAGCGCCACATCCGCACCGACGACGCCGAGACGAAGCGTGTCGAGCTTCACGTTCATACGAGGTTTTCGGCGCTCGATGCGCTCACCGATCCCGAAGCCATAGTCAAAAGAGCGGCGTACTGGGGTATGCCTGCGATCGCCGTCACCGACCACGGCGTGTGTCAGGCGTTCCCGGATATGTGGAAGGCGGGCAAGAAGCACGGCGTCAAGATCATTTACGGAATGGAGTGCTACTTCGTAAACGACATCGACGGCTCCGTTGCGCTGCACGGCGAAAGCTCTCTGCCGCTTGACACCGAGATCGTCGCTTTCGACATCGAAACGACGGGACTCAACGCCGGCAGCGACAGAATGACGGAGATCGGTGCGGTCATCTTCTCCGGCGACGAGGTGAAGGAGAGCTTCAACACCTTCGTCAATCCCGGTATGCACATCCCGGCGGAGATCACCCAGCTCACGGGCATCCGGGACTCCGACGTGAAGGACGCACCCTCCGAGGAGGAGGCGCTGCGTGCCTTCCTCGAATTTGCGGGGGACAGACCCCTCGTTGCGCACAACGCAAGCTTTGACACGGGCTTCATGTCTGCGGCGGCGGACCGCTGCGGCATCGACTTTGACCCCGTTTACCTTGACACGCTCACGCTGTCGCAGGCGCTGCTGCCGGACATGAAGCGGCACAAGCTCGACATGGTGTCAAACAGGCTCAGCCTGCCGGACTTCAACCACCACCGTGCCTCGGACGATGCGCTCGTCTGCGGCAGGATAATGGGGCGCTTCCTCACAATGCTGAAGCAGCAGGGTGCGGAGGACCTAAACGGCATTGAGCGTGTTTACAGGCGTATAAAGCCCGCCGACCACGGCAGATCACGCCATATGATACTCCTTGTCAAGAACAAAAAGGGACTCAAAAACCTCTACGAAATGGTCTCGCAGTCCTACCTCAAATACTTCCACAAAACGCCCACGGTGCCGAAAAGTCTGCTTATACAGCACCGTGAGGGCATACTCGTCGGCTCCGCCTGCGGAATGGGCGAGTTGTACGGTGCGGTGATGCACGGCGCTTCCGATGCGGAGCTTAAACGCATTGCGTCGTTCTACGATTACCTTGAGATACAGCCGATTCCGAACAACGGCTTCCTTGTGGAAAACGGCGCCGTGCGTGACGAGACCGTGCTTCAGGACTACAATCGCAGGATAATTGCGATAGGCAAGGCACTCGGAAAGCCCGTCATTGCGGCGAGTGACGTTCACTTCCTCGACCCGGAGGACGAGCAGTACCGCAAAATACTCCAGGCTGCGAAGAAGTTTTCCGACGCCGACAGGGGCTGCCCCATCTACTTCCGAACGACAAACGAGATGCTCAAGGAGTTTGAGTACCTCGGCGAGGAGCTTGCATACGAGACGGTCGTTGCGAACACCAACATGATAGCGGAGCAGATAGAGCCTATCGAGCTTCTGCCGAAGGAGCTTTTCCCGCCGAAGATCGAAAATTCCGCAGAGCAGCTTAAAGAGCTTGTCTACGGAAAGATGCACGAGATCTACGGCGACGATCCTCCGGAGATCGTAAAAAGCCGTGTCGATACCGAGCTTAACACGATACTTGACCACAACTACGACGTTATCTATATGTCGGCGCAAAAGCTGGTGCAAAACTCGCTTGAAAACGGCTACCTTGTCGGCTCCAGAGGTTCCGTCGGCTCGTCCATCGTTGCGTATATGTCCGGCATCACGGAGGTCAACTCTCTTCCGCCGCACTACGTCTGCCCCAAGTGCAAGCACTCGGAGTTCGTGCTTGACGGCAGCTACGGCTGCGGTGCGGATATGCCCGAAAAGCCCTGCCCGGTGTGCGGAACGCAGCTCAACAGGGACGGCTTTGACATTCCGTTTGAGACCTTCCTCGGCTACCCCGGCAACGAAAAGACCCCCGATATCGACCTCAACTTCTCCGGCGAATATCAGGCGGCCGCCCACAAATACACCGAGGAGCTGTTCGGCTCGGACCACGTTTTCAGAGCCGGAACCATCGGAACGCTGGCGGAAAAGACCGCCTACGGCTACGTCAAAAAATACCTTGAGGAGCGGAATCTCACCGTCACCAAGGCGGAGGAGAACCGCCTTTCAAAGGGACTTGTCGGCATAAAGCGCACCACGGGTCAGCACCCCGGCGGACTTGTCGTCATACCGCAGGATATGGACGTGACCGACTTCTGCCCGGTGCAGCACCCGGCGGACGATCCGACCAGCAGCATAATCACGACGCACTTTGAATATCACTGCATGGAGGCAAACCTCCTAAAGCTCGACGAGTTGGGTCACGATGACCCGACGATGATCCGAATGCTTCAGGACGCAACGAATGTCGATCCCAAGAGCATATCACTCTCCGACCCCGACACCATGAAGATATTCACCTCGCCGGAGATCCTCGGACTACCGGACGACGACCCGATAATCGGCAAAACGGGAACGATAGGTATTCCCGAATTCGGTACGAACTTCACCCGTCAGATGCTCGTCGACACACGCCCCACGCAGTTTGACACCCTTGTGCGGCTTTCCGGCTTCTCCCACGGTACGGACGTTTGGGCGGGCAATATAAAGGAGCTTGTCCTAAACGGCATTGCGACCGTCAACGAGACCGTCGGCTGCCGTGACGACATTATGATCTACCTCATTCAGAAGGGAATGGAGCCGTCGCTTGCGTTTAAAACGATGGAGGCGGTGCGTAAGGGCAAGGTCAAGAAAAGCGGTGAGTTCCCCGGCGATGCTGAGGAGCAGATGCGCAGAATGGACGTACCCGACTGGTATATCGAGTCCTGCCGCAAGATAGCGTACCTTTTCCCGAAGGCGCACGCCGTCGCATACGTCATGATGGCGTTCCGCATTGCGTGGTTTAAGGTGCATGAGCCGCTTGCGTATTACAGTGCATACTTCTACCGCCGCAGTCAGAAGAACAACTTCGATGCGGAGATGATGATGGGGGACGCAGCGTCCATCCGCAGAAAGATAAACGACTTAAAGCAAAAGCCAGACGTCACCGCCAACGAGGACGGTATCCTCACGACGCTTGAGGCGGTTTACGAGTTCTATATGCGAGGCTTTGAGTTTGCGCCCATCGACCTTTACGAGTCCGATGCGACGAAGTTTGTGATAACATCCGACGGCAAGCTTCGCCCGCCCTTCGTGGCGATATCGGGACTCGGCGAGGCGGCGGCGGTCGATCTTTCGAATTGCACTAAAAACGGCAGAAGCTACATATCGGTCGAGGAGGTCAGCGCCGCCTGTCCGAAGGTCAGCCAAAGCCACCTTGAAGCGCTCAAGCGCCTCGGCGCACTCGGCAATATGCCGGACTCGTCGCAGACAAGCCTGTTCGACTCATTCTGATAAAAAACGCAGTAATCGTTGAGATTACTGCGTTTTCGCTTATTTAACGAGCTTTATGTCTATGCTCCCGGTGCCTGTCCGCACTCTGCACTTTCCCCCTGAGCTTCCGTCGGGAACGCTCACGTCCCCGGTAGAGGAGTCGGCGTCAAAGTCCTTGCCGGAGAGCAAAGTGGCGGTGATATCGCCCGTGTCGGTTTCAATGTCGAGCGCTTCTGCGTCGCAGCGGTAAAGCTCAATGTCGCCCGTGCTGCGCTCGATCTCGGCTTTGCCGCCGACGATGACGTTTTTAAGTACGGTGCTGCCGGTGCTGCCCTTTGAAACGAGGCTTGCGCTCTTAACGTCCTTTATCGTGATGCCGCCCGTTTCGGTACAAACTGACAGGCTGCCGCAGCTTGAAGCGCTCAGCGTGATACTGCCGGTGGTTGCGGAAAGCTTTAACTCGTCCGCTTTTATGCCCTTTACCGTGATCTCACCCGTGTTGCTGCCGATCTTGACGGAGTTAAGCTCCGCTTCCGGCAGATAGACGGCGATCTTCGTGCTTGAGCCGATGAGATGTATGTTCTCGTGCCAAGCCTTTTCCTGTGCCGCCGTCACCGTGAGAACGCCGTCCTTTACCGAGACGCTGTGCTTTGCGTCCTTGTCCTCGCTGCAAACGACCCTGCAAGCTCCGTCCTCGGAGGGCATGACCGATATGTCGGCGACCTCGCATTCGATGTAAATGTCGGTAAAGCTCTCGCTTATCTCATATGTGTTCGTCTCAAGAGTCACGTCCGACAGCTTTGTAAAGTCCCACTTGCTTAGCGCCATGACCACCGCAAAAACGATGAGTCCGAGGGCGATGAGAGCGCCCGCCGCTATGAGCCATATCTTAGTCGATCTCTTCATGTTCCGATTCCTTTCCCGCAAAGCGGCGCTTTATGTTCAAAACGATTTTTCCCGAAAGCCGTATGAGCGCCTTGCTGACTTCTCTGCACCCGAAGAACAGGAGAACGGACAGCCCCGCACAAACGGCTGCGGCGCCGAGAAACGCAAATGCGGTCAGGGCAGCGCTGCGTGTAAACGAAACCACGCAGGCGACGACGCAGGCAGCGGAGCTAAGGCAGACGGCGGCAAACACTACCCAAAAGGCGGATATCACCGCCAAGATCGCCGCATACAGCGACAGCACGACCGCCGCTGCCGCAAGCAGCAGGGGAAGCCACACGGGGCAGCCGAGTATCAGCAGCACGATCTCCCAAACCTTTAAACTGCGATTCGGAGTTAGCTTTTCCTTCACGAGCCTTGTAAGCGGGATCTCCGACAGTATCTCCGAGGCTACCTCATCGGGCGTTCCGATGCTTGCGACGGCTTCCGCTTCGGTCAGTCCGTCCTCAATGCGGTCGTCTATCATCTCGGCGTAAAAATCGAGGCGCTCCTGAGCGTCCGCCTCCGGCAGACCCGACAGAGCGCTCCGAAGCTCCGCAAAAAACTCATTTTTGTTCATTTTCGTCCTCCTTGGCAACAAAACGGTATATGGAGATAAGCTCCTTCCACTCGTTTTTAAATTCCTCGATGCGCTTTACTCCGGCTTCGGTGATCTTATAGTACTTCCGCAGCCGTCCGCCATGCTCGGCGGAGTGCACCGTGAGCATATTCGCCGCCTCCAAGCGCTTCAGAACCGTGTACAGTGTGGATTCCGACAGCTCGATATACGGCTTCATGTCCTTTATCATCTTGTAGCCGTATGACTCCTCATCCCTTATTGCGGAGAGAACGCATACGTCCAAAATGCCTCTTTTAAGTTGAGCGTCCATATCATACCTCCCGTAGCGGAATACATCATAACACGAGGTATTGTGTCTGTCAAGAGAATTTTGAAATCGCTTAGCGGGAAAAGGCTACCGCTTGAGGGCAAAAATCTACCGCTTGGGTAAAAAGCCTTTACAAGAGGGGGCAAAAAATGCATAATAAGGTCAAAAGAGGTGAGACAATGAAGCTGCGGACGGAGATCGTCAGCGGAGCGGAGGAGGAGATCATCATCCGCACGCCGGAGCTGAATGAAAAAACCGAACGGCTGCTGCGGCTTATCAGCTCGGCACTCGGCAGCGGAAGCGAGCTTGCGCTCGGCTACAACGGGGAGGAGCATTTTGTTCCCATCTCGGAGCTGCTGTTTTTCGAGACGGACGGCGACAGGCTTTGCGCACACACTGCGGAGCGTATGTACAGCTGCTCTCTGCGGCTGTGCGAGCTTCATAAGCTGCTGCCAAGCACATTTGTGCGGGCGTCAAAGTCCTGCATCGCAAACACCGCTGAGGTGTCGTCGATAAGCAGATCGCTAAGCGGCGTCGGCACCGTGAGCTTCCGAGGCACGCACAAGACCGTCTGCCTCTCACGAATGTATTACAAGAGCTTTCACGATACTATTGAAGAAACGAGGCTTAAAAAATGAAAAGCAAAAAGACAATTATCACAGCGCTGATACTCATTGCGGCGGCGATCCTGATGATCCTGAACGGCGTCGGCGTCGCATTCGGATCCGGTGTCGAGCTGTGGCGTATAGCCCTCGGCGCCGTGTTGCTTGCATGGCTCGTGTGGGTCATTAGCGACAAGAAGTATCACGAGGTGTTCCTGCCGTTGGCGCTTATGTTCATGGTGTTCGAGAGGAACATAGCGCTGCTGTTTGACGCAAAGACCGACAACCTCATCTCCAACTGGGTGCTGCTCATTGCGGCGCTGCTGCTTCAGATCGGCTTCCAGATGCTGCTGCCCGGCGTCCGCAAGACGGACCACAGCGACGTCAGAAGCTCCAAGGGCAAAAGCACCTTCTTTGTCGATGCGGCGTCGCTCGGCGACTACAGTGTTGTGAACGACCTCGGTGCTGCGTCGGTGTTCATCGAGAATGCGGATGCATATAGGGGCGGCGGTGTGCTGAATATCCGCAACAAGCTCGGCAGTATGCAGATAAGCGTTCCGGCAGCGTGGGGCGTGACCGTTGACGTGGTGAACAACATGGGTACGGTAAACCTCCCGGCGGATCTCCAAATGGGCGAGCCGAAGTTCCTCATAACGGGTACAAACGACTTCGGCACCGTGACGGTAAGCAGAATATAAGAGATAAAGAAACAGCAGACGGAGTTTTCCGTCTGCTGTCTTTTTTATGTGTTTTATCAGTCACCGTATTCGCAGATGTAAGCCATCTTGCCGGTGTAGTACTTTCTGTACTTTTCAAGGGGATTCATGCGGCTGTCGTTATAGAGCCACGAATCGTCCGGCTGGCGCACCATCATGATGTAATTTTCCTCGGCGCCGTCGTAGCTGTCGGTCATGGAAGGCTCGCCGCTCTGCCAGAAGTAGAGGTCGACGTCCTGACCGCTTGTCCACGTCATAAGCCCTGCCGGGTCACGGTAGCAGCCTATCCAAACGTACTTGACGTTGTAGTCACGGAGCATTGCGCACACCGTGTCGTACTCGTCCTGAGAGTTGATGGTAACAAGGTGACCGCCTTTTTCGGTACAGGCAAGCTCCGCCTCGTCCCAACTCAAATCTCCGACGATGACCTCATAGCTGTGCGCAACGGGTTCGGAGGAGGGCTGCACGGTGGGGGTGACGCTCTCACTCGGCTGCGCACTCGGCTGCACGGATGCATCGGGCGTCGGCGTAACGGATGCGGCGGGGGAGCCGGAGATAAACGGAAGCTTGTCACGGAAGAGGTAAAGACCTCCGCCGATCACGACAAGCACCGCCAAAACGATAAGCACCGATTTTGCGCCGCCGACCTGCTGCTTTTTCTTTGCTTTTTTCTTCTGAGCGGACTTTTTCTTGGCGGCGTCCTGATTCGGCATGGCGTACCGGACTGCGGGCTTGGAAGCATCGCTGCGGGCGGGCTTTTTCGCCTGCGGCTTGGGCTGCTTTTTGTCCTGCTGCACGGGCTTTTCAAAAACGGGGACCTCGATAATGATAGGTTCCTTTTTCGGAGCAGGCGCCTTTTCGGGGGCAGGCTCGTATGTGGTAGCCGCTTCCTCTGTGGGAGCCGGCTCCTCAACAGGAGCGGGTTCTTCTGCAGGAGCGGGTTCTTCTGCGGGAGCAGATTCCTCGACAGGAGGCACTTCCTCAACCGGGGCAGGTTCCTCAGCGGGAGCCGATTCCTCAGCGAGAACAACTTCTTCCTCGACGGGTGTGGGCTCCTCGATGTCGTCATCTATAAGCGAGCTATGTATTATGTCAACCATAATCCGCTCTACGGGGCTTAGCTCATCGGCGGCTTTCCCGAAAACCTCACTTGCGGTGCGCCCCGCATCGACAGGGACCGCCTCAAGATATTCGCTCAGCGCAGCGCCAAGCTCCGGTGCGTCGAAATAGCGCTCCATCTCTTTAAATGCAGTCGCCTTTTCAATTATTGCTTTAAGCTTTTTCCCGGCGCCCCACGGCGCTTCGATCTTCTGACCGTTCATTCGGGTCTTGAGCGCATTGGCTCTGTCATCGGGACTGGGGTCGGGGACTGCCGGAACGAAGGGCAGTCTGCCGCCGTTGCAGCCTGCATAGAGAATCAGACCGACCGCATATACGTCCGAGCGGGGAGAACCCTTGCCGTTCCAGAAAAGCTCCGGTGCAAGATATTCAAGCTCGTCCTTTGTCCAACCGGTGCTGCCCATTGCGGCAGCGGAACCGAGAAGCACCTTGCCGTCATCGACGCCAATGTTGCCGGGACGGATGCCGCCTCTGTAAGCTCCGGCATCTCCGGGGCCGATAGCCTCGCAGAGCTTTATCGCAATCTCGATAAGCTCGCCTCTCTTTAACGACGAAAGATCATCGCTAAGCGGATGTCCGGGGAAGAATAGGGGATTTTCGCTCATCTTTATCCCTCCATAATTACGGATGTTAACATAATATCACGGCAAAGACCATAAGTCAAATATGAATATGGCTTTTATTTTGATTTAATGTGTGATATTATATAAAATAATCATTTTTTTGGAGGCGCTTATGAAGAACGGGCACGAATGTTACATAATCGGCGCCGGAGATTTTTTCGGCTTAAACGAGCTGCCGGACGACAGCGACTATGTGATCGCCGCCGATGCGGGGCTTAATCACTGCCGCAAATACGGCATAATACCCGACCTCGTTTTAGGCGACTTTGACTCGTTGGGGGAGGAGCCGGAGCATCCGAATGTCCTCCGTCTGCCCGTCGAGAAGGACGACACCGACACCATGTATGCGGTGCGTTTGGGGCTTGAAAAGGGCTATAGGCATTTTTACATATACGGTGCGCTCGGCGGTAAACGAAGCGACCACAGCATCGCCAATATGCAGATACTCGTGTACCTCGCAAACCGTGGCGCAAGGGGTTGGATATTCGGCTCCGACTGCGTTTGGACGGCGATAAGAAACACGACGCTTTCGCTCTCCGGCAGCGGCGGAGTGTCTGTGTTCTGCATCGACGGCAAGGCGCAAGGTGTGACGCTTAAAGGGCTTAAATACGAGATACATGATGCGGAGATAAGCTCCGATTATCCCATAGGCGTGAGCAATTCCATGGCAGCGGACACGGCGGAGATCGAGGTCGGATCCGGCTGCCTGCTCGTGATGTACGACAAGGGTATAGGTGAGACAGAGTGATAAAATACAATGCTGGAGAATGTGACGTTGCCGTCATCGGAGCCGGACACGCCGGCATCGAGGCGGCGCTTGCAGCCGCCAGACTCGGACTAAAAACGATATGCTTTACGGTGAATCTTGACAGCGTCGGCAATATGCCGTGCAACCCCGCCATCGGCGGTACGGGCAAGGGACACCTCGTGCGTGAGCTTGACGCTCTCGGCGGCGAGATGGGCAAGGCTGCGGATAAGGCGTGTATACAGTACCGTATGCTGAACCGGGGCAAGGGTCCGGCGGTACACTCCCTCCGTGCGCAGGCGGACAGGCGGCGCTATCAGGAAGTGATGAAACAGACGCTTGAGCGTCAGGAAGGTCTCATAACAAAGCAGGCGGAGGTCTTGGAGATAGGCGTCAAAAACGGTGCCGTGTGTTCGGTGACGACGCACACGGGTGCGGTGTATGCCTGCCGTGCAGTCGTGATCGCCAGCGGGACCTATCTCGACGGCAGGACGATCGTCGGCGAGGTGCTGCGCTCGTCGGGGCCCGACGGGCTTGCGGCAGCCGTGGGACTTGGCGACTGTCTGCGCTCATTCGGTCTGCGCCTGCGCAGATTCAAGACGGGAACTCCGCCGAGGGTCAACGCACGCAGCGTAGATTTTACGAAAATGGAGCTTCAGGAGGGCGACGAGGAGACGGAGGGCTTTTCCTTCGACACGACAGAGCCGCCGAAGAACAGGGCGGTGTGCTACCTCACCTACACGAACGAGGAGACGCACAGAATAATCCGTGAAAACCTCGACCGCAGCCCGATATACTCCGGCGTCATCGAGGGCATAGGACCCCGCTACTGTCCGAGCATCGAGACGAAGATAATGACCTTTAAGGACAAGCCCCGTCATCAGATATTCGTTGAGCCGATGGGACTGAACACCGAGGAGCTTTACATCCAAGGGCTTTCGTCGTCGCTGCCGGAGGAGATACAGCTTAAAATGCTGCACACCATTGCGGGACTTGAAAACGCCGAGATGACCCGCTGCGCCTACGCAATAGAGTACGACTGCATCGACCCGACGGAACTGTACCCGACGCTTGAGACGAAGAAGATTTCGGGACTTTACGGCGCCGGGCAGTTTAACGGCTCCTCCGGCTACGAGGAGGCGGCGGCGCAGGGCTTTGTTGCTGGCGTAAACGCAGCCTTAAAGTGCAAGGGCGAGCCGCCGATGATACTCAAAAGGTCGGACGGCTATATCGGAACGCTTATTGACGACCTCGTCACGAAGGGTACGAACGAGCCGTACAGAATGATGACCTCCCGCAGCGAGTACCGTCTGCTGCACAGGCAGGACAACGCCGACGAGCGCCTTTGCGCTATCGGGGTGCGGATAGGACTTGTTTCCCGGGAAAAGCTTTTGCGGGTCGAGGAAAAGTATGCCGCCGTCGAAAGGGAAATGAAACGGCTTGAGACGAGCTACCTTGCGCCGTCGGACGAGCTGAACGCTCTCCTTAAAAGCAAGAACAGCACGGAGGTCAAAAGCGGCGTTTCGCTTGCGGAGCTGCTGCGGCGTCCGGGGATAGAGTACGCAGATCTTGCGCCGATCGACAGGGACAGACCGGAGCTTCCGAAGGCGGTGTGCGCTCAGGCGGAGCTGCGGCTAAAATACGACGGCTATATAAAACGGCAGCTTAAACAGGTCGAGGAGTTTTCGAGGATGGAGCAAAGGCTTCTGCCCGAAAACATCGACTACGACAAGATAGAAGGACTGCGCCTTGAGGCGAGAGAAAAGCTCAAGGCGATACGACCGCACTCCTTCGGACAGGCAAGCCGCATTTCCGGCGTTTCACCTGCCGACATCGGAGTGCTTATGATGTGGACGGAGGCAAAGAAATGAAGAAGATAGTGCTTGGTTTTTCCGGGGGAGTGGACTCCTCCGTGTGCGCCGAGCTGCTCAAGAGACAGGGCTATGAGGTCTTTGGACTTTATATGGACAATTCCACCGACGAGGCGAGACTCGATGCGGTGAAAACCGCCGAGTTTATCGGGATACCGCTCAGGGTGCTTGACGTTCGTGAGCGCTTGGAGCGCTGCGTCTGCACACCCTTTGCGCAGAGCTATTTGAGCGGCGAGACGCCGAACCCCTGCGTCATATGCAACCCCTCGGTCAAGTTCCGTTCGCTGTGCGAGTACGCCGACGAGATCGGGGCGGAGCATATCGCAACGGGGCATTACGCCCGCACAAAAGACGGGATGCTCTTTAAGGGCAGACCCTCAAACGACCAGAGCTATATGCTCTGCCGCATAAAGCGTGAGCAGCTCGGTAGACTCATTCTCCCGCTCGGAGAATACGAAAAGGTCGAGGTGCGCGCTCTTGCGCATGAATTTAACCTGCCCGTCGCCGACAAGCCGGACAGCATGGAGATATGCTTTATCCCGGACAAGGACTACATCGGCTGGCTCGGAAAGCGCACCGAGCTGCCGCCGCCGGGGGACTTTACGTTTAACGGCGAGGTCGTCGGCCGGCACAAGGGCATACACTGCTACACGGTGGGGCAGCGCTGCCCAGGACTGTATAACGGCAGAAAGCTGTACATATCCGAGATAGACCCCGAAACCGACACCGTGAAGCTTGCGCTTTGGGAGGATCTTTTCAAAACGGAGCTGTGCGCAAGAAACTTTAACTGGCTGTGCGACGAGCCGACCGGCGTCGTCTCCGCAACCGTCAGGGTGCGGCACACCAAGTGGGAAAACCCGCCCTGCGAGGCGGAGGTAGTGGGCGACCTCGTTGCGATACACACGAAGGAGCCGCTCAGAGCGCCCGCAAGGGGTCAGTCTGCTGTGCTTTATGACGGAGAACGTGTTCTCGGCGGCGGATTTGTTGTTTGATTTACCCGTTGACCAAAGCATGAATTTATGAGAAAATTGTAAAATCAATTATTTGTCGGAGGAAAACTGCCATGGCTTACTATTACAACGAACCGTCCCGCACCTTCAGCGAATACCTGCTCATCCCCGGCTACACCGGAGAGGATTGCATACCCGCAAACGTCAGCCTCAAGACCCCGCTCGTGAAGTTCAAAAAGGGTGAGAAGCCGGC
This sequence comes from Bacteroidaceae bacterium, assembly GCA_963610045.1. Lineage (GTDB taxonomy): Bacteria > Bacillota > Clostridia > Oscillospirales > Oscillospiraceae > F23-B02. The sequence continues at coordinate 31,698 of CAVDMS010000004.1, read as the reverse complement.
GCTCAGCCTCAACGTTCCCTTTGCGTCCGCTATAATGCAGTCCGTGTCGAACGACACGATGGCGATAGCGCTTGCAAAAGAGGGCGGCATATCCTTTATCTACGGCGCTCAGAGCATCGAGGATGAAGCGGCGATGGTCGCAAGGGTCAAGAACTATAAGGCGGGCTTCGTTGTAAGCGTATCGAATATCATGCCGGAGCAGACTCTGGCGGACGTGCTTGAGCTTAAAGCGAAAAACGGCTATTCCACCATGGCGGTCACCGACGACGGCACCGCACACGGAAAGCTCCTCGGCATCGTTTCGAGCCGTGACTACCGTGTCAGCCGCATGAGTACGGAGCTTCGTGTCAGCGAATTTATGACGCCGCTTGAAAAGCTCGTCACCGCTCCCGAAGGCACGACCCTCAAGGAAGCGAACGACATCATTTGGGATCACAAGCTCAATTCACTTCCCATCGTGGACGCCGAGGGCAGGCTCGTGTATTTCGTGTTCCGCAAGGACTATTCCGAGCATAAGGCAAACCCCAACGAGGTGCTTGACGAGCATAAGCGCTATATCGTCGGAGCGGGCATAAACAGCCGTGACTACGCAGAGCGTGTCCCCGCACTTGTCGAGGCGGGCGCCGACGTTCTGTGCATCGACTCCTCCGAGGGTCACTCCGTATGGCAGAAGAAGACCATTGACTTCATAAGAGAAAAGTACGGCGACAGCGTCAAGGTCGGTGCAGGCAACGTCGTTGACCGTGAGGGCTTTATGTTCCTCGCCGAGGCGGGTGCGGACTTCGTAAAGGTCGGCATCGGCGGCGGCTCCATCTGCATCACCCGTGAGACGAAGGGCATCGGCAGAGGTCAGGCGACGGCGCTTATCGAGGTCGCTGCGGCAAGAGACGAATACTTTGAAAAGACCGGCATCTACGTTCCCGTCTGCTCCGACGGCGGTCTGGTACACGATTATCACATGACGCTGGCTCTCGCAATGGGTGCAGACTTCCTGATGATGGGCCGCTACTTTGCACGCTTCGACGAAAGCCCCACCGCAAAGCTCATGGTGAACGGCGTGTACGTCAAGGAGTACTGGGGCGAAGGCTCGAACCGTGCCCGCAACTGGCAGAGATACGACCTCGGCGGCAAGGCGGGACTGAGCTTCGAGGAGGGTGTAGACTCCTACGTCACCTATGCCGGACCCCTGCACGATAACCTTGAGATGAGCGTTTACAAGATAAAATCCACCATGTGCAACTGCGGTGTGACGAATCTTGAGGACCTCAAGCGCAACGCAAGGCTGACGCTCGTGTCCTCCGTAAGCATCGTTGAAGGCGGAAGCCACGACGTAATTTTGAAGAATAAGTAAACTTTGATACGGGGCTGCCGGGCAGCCCCGTATTTGTGCTTGCCATAATGGGCAAAACATGAGATAATACTATATTATTAATGAAAAGGCGGACGGTAAAATGATTGCGATCGGTTGTGACCACGGCGGCTACGCACTCAAGCAGGAGGTCATGAGGCACCTTGCCGAGCGTGGACTTGAATATAAGGACTTCGGCACCTACTCGGAGGATAGCTGCGACTATCCCGTTTACGGAAAGGCGGTCGCCCATGCGGTGGCGGACGGCGACTGTGACAGAGGCATTTTGATCTGCGGTACGGGTATCGGAATATCCATCACCGCAAACAAGGTCCCCGGCATAAGGGCGGCGCTTTGCGGCGACTGCTTCTCCGCCGAGGCGACGAGGCTGCATAACGACGCAAACATTCTTGCGATGGGCGCAAGAGTGGTTGGCGCAGGGCTTGCGCTCAAGATCGTCGATACCTTCCTTGACACGCCGTTTTCCGGCGACGAACGCCATGTTCGCCGCATCAATATGATCGAAGGATGATTTGATTGAGAAGAACTGACAGCTCAGAATTTTATAAGGGAAAGCGAAAGAAAGCGGCTCCGGCGTTCATCGTGTCGATCATCGTGCTTGCGCTCATCGCCTTCGTGATACTGCTGTTTTACGGCTTGCAAAAGTACATCGTCATAACAAACGACGGACTGCACCTTGACATACCGCTTCTGCGTGAGGAAAGTACAGTATCTCCGGACGGCGAAACGAACGATTACGAGACGGTCGATGCGGAGCTTGTTGTCGGTGAGCCGGACTACTCCAATATAAAGGCGACGGCGGGCGAGGGACTTTCGGCTGTCAACGGAAGCTACCTGACGGCTGAAAGCGTGACGGCGGAAGCACTGGCGTCGTATGCGCAGACTCTCGGCGAGGGAAGTGCGCTTGTGCTTGAGGTCAAGCCCGCATCCGGACTGCTGCTGTGGAATTCACAGAACGAGATCGCCGTCGGCTACGGCACGGCTGGTCAGCTTGATCTTGCCGCTTCGGTGACACAGCTCAAGGAAAAGGGCATTTACCTTGTCGCGTCCGTAAGCTGCCTTACCGACAATGTGCTTGCAAGCCGCTATCCGCAGATGATGCTGATGCATGCCGACGGCTCTATATACACAAACGAACAGGGGTCGTGGATAGACCCATACAACGGTGTGTACACGGACTATATAATCTCGCTGTGCAAGGAGCTTGACGCCATGGGCTTTGACGAGATCCTGCTAACTAACGTCCGACTGCCCTCCGATGCGGCGGGAGCGTTCATGTACGGCAGCGCAACGACGGGCGCGCCTACTCCGCTCACGGCGGTGTCGGGCTTTGCACTGGACATTGCGAGGGGACTTAAAAGGACGGATGTTGTGCTCTCCGTTCAGCTCAACAGCGAGACCGCGCTTCAAAGCGGTGAGGACTCTGCAAACGGGCAGAACCTTGCGCTGTTTATGAAGGTCTTTGACCGTGTGTACTGCAACTGCACTCTCGGCGGCGCACCCGCATCCGTGAGCGCTGCGGCAAGATTCGTAGAACTGGGCGACGCCAATATGCGGCTTGTGCCGATGGTGTATGCGCAGGCGCCGGAAACAAGCTGTTGGGTGATAACAAGCGGCTGATGAACAACAAAAAAACTCTGCAAAGCGTTTGTTTTGCAGAGTTTTTTCTTTGCAGGAAACAGAGGCTACATAGCCTCTATTTCCTTTATGTTGTACTCATTGCCCGTGAGCAGATAGGTATGCTCGCTTTTGCAATAGGGGCAAATTTTAGCGTATTTCACGGTGGAATAGGTTTTGCCGCAGTCCTCACAGTAGGTGACCGCCTCAAGCTTTTCGACCTTGATCTCGGTATCCTTGAGGTACTTTGTCTCCTTCCTTGCCCAGTTCCAACAATCGACGATGTATTCGGGAATGATACCGCTGACCTCGCCGATCTCTAGCGTCACCGATGCAACGACGGAGAGATTATGCTCCTCAACAAGATTTTCGACCTCTTTGATGACATAGAAAACCGTTCCAAGCTCATGCATGGATAATTCCTCCGATGATTATTTCTTTGCAAACTTTGCCTTGAGGTCCTTTATAAGGATCTTGCCGGCACGCTTTGCGGCGTAGGGTCCGATGAGCTTGAGCTTATCCTCTGCGGTGCACATTACGGAAGCCTCCGGAACGTCTCTCGTCAGGTGGATGGCGTCAAATTCGCAGCGGGTGGTGCAGAGACCGCAGCCGATGCAGCGGTTGGTGTCGACGATGGAGGCGCCGCAGCCGAGGCAGCGGGAGGCTTCCTTCTTGACCTGATCCTCGGTGAAGGTCATGCGATCGTTCTTCATGGTCTTTGCCTTCTTGGGATCGTGGCGGACTTCCTGACGTCCGGGACGGTCAAAGCTCTCGATGCCGAGAACGACGTCCTTCTTGTTAAGCTCAATGAAGTCTCTGCGGTTGCGAGCGAGGGTGAGACTCTGACCGGGATGTACATAGCGGTGCAGGGAGATGGCTGCCTCGTGGCCTGCCGCAATTGCGTCGATTGCGAACTTCGGTCCGGTCATGCAGTCGCCGCCGACGAAGATGTCGGGCTGAGCGGTCTGGAGGGTGAGTCCGTCCGCTTCGGCGTTATCCTTCTTGCCCTTGAGCATTGCGCCCGTGTCAAGCTCGCCCCAGTCGATGACCTGACCGACGGCGGCGATGACGGAGTTGACCTTGATGGTCTTGAACTTGCCGGTGCCGACGGGCTTTCTGCGGCCCTTCTCGTCGGGTTCGCCAAGCTCCATGACCTCGACCTTGAGACCGTTTACCTTGCCCTGAGCGGTGCCGGTGATCTCAACGGGAGAGCTGAGGTAGTAGACCTTGATGCCCTCTTCAAGCGCTTCCGCAAGCTCTTCTCTGTCGGCGGGCATCTCTTCCTCGCTTCTGCGGTAGACGATGTACGCCTCCTCTGCGCCGGTGCGGATTGCGGTACGCACGACGTCCATTGCGACGTTGCCGCCGCCGATGACTGCGACCTTCTTGCCAAGCTCGACCTTGTTGCCGAGGTTTATCTCACGCAGGAAGTCAACACCGCCGTAGACGCCGGAAAGGTCCTCGCCGGGGATGCCGAGCTTTGCGCTCTTCTGTGCGCCGATGGCGACGAAGAAGCCCTTGTAGCCCTCGTCACGGAGCTGCTGAATGGTGATGTCCTTACCGACCTCAACGCCGCACTTGAAGGTGACGCCCATCTTCTTGAGAACGTCGATCTCGGCATTGATGACCTTGCGGTCGAGTCTGAAGGAGGGGATGCCCATGGTGAGCATACCGCCGGGGACCTTGTTGCGGTCGAACACGGTCACGGGGTAGCCCATGTTGGCGAGGTAGTATGCGCAGCTCATGCCGGCGGGACCTGCGCCGATGACGGCGATCTTCTCCTCGTAATCCTCGGTGGACAGTCTCTTGGTCCTGCGAGGCGGGATGTAGCGATCCTTTTCGTGGATCTCCTTCTCGGCGATGAACTTCTTGATCTCGTCGATGGCAACGGGAGCGTCAACACCGCCTCTGGTGCAGGCGTCCTCACAGCGGCGGTTGCAGATGCTGCCGCAGACTGCCGGGAAGGGGTTATCCTGCTTTATGAGCTTGAGAGCGTCGAGATAGCGGCCTTCGCTCGCCATCTTGATGTAGCCCTGGACCGCAATATGAGCGGGGCAGGCTGCCTTACAGGGAGCCGTGCCGGTGTCATAGCAGTTGATCTGATTGTCGTCCTTGTAGTTTTCGTTCCACATATGCGGACCCCAGTGGTTCTCTGCGGGGTCGGGGAACTTGGGATACTCGATGGGACCGTTCTTGGTGCAAAGCTTCTGACCGAGCTTTACGGCACCGGCGGGGCAGACCTCAACGCACTTGCCGCAGGCAACGCAGTCTTCGGTCTTGACGTGCGCTCTGTAGGCGGAAGCGGAGAGGTTGGGGGTGTTGAAGAGCTGAGAGGTCCTCAGAGCATAGCAGACGCCGAGGGCGCAGTTGCATATTGCAAAAATCTTGTCCTCACCGTCGATATTGGTGATCTGGTGAACGTAGCCCTCCTCCTCGGCACGGCGGAGAACCTCCATGACCTGCTCGTAGCTGGCGTTGGAAATACCGTCCTTGCCGGTCTCGTCACAGTAGCGGGCGCAGTCGCCGACGGCGATACACCAATGCTGGGGCAGATCGCCGGAGCCTCTGCCGTTGAAGGACTCGACCATACGGCAGGAGCAAACGCCGATGGAGAAACGGTCGTACTTCTTGAGCCAGTGGGAAAGATGCTCAACGGAGACGGACTTCGACTCGTGAGCTATCGCCTTTTCCACGGGGATGACGTGCATGCCGATGCCTGCGCCTCCGGGAGGCACCATGGGAGTCACGGCTTCAAGCGGCAGTCTCGCCATGTTGTTGAAGAACTCGGTGACTTCGGGATGCTTCTCGACGAAGGTCCTTCTCATGTTGAGAAATTCCGCAGCACCGGGAACGAAAAGCGGAAGCACCCACTGCTGATGATGATCCTCGTTTTCCCAGTTGTATTCGAGGATGCCGATGCAGCTCATCTCAAAGAGCGTGTCGGAAAGCTTCTTCTCATCGGTCCATCCGGTGAGAGCCTTGATCTCCTCGAAGGATGCGGGCTTGCGGTGGGAGGGCATTGCGAGCGCAATGTCGACCATATCGTCGTCCAGTATGTTGGCGAGACCCCAGAATTCGGGATCTTCCTCGGTGAGCTTGACAAGACCGAGCTTCTGCGGGATCCTGTCGGTCATCTTTCTGCCGAGAGCAAAAAGCTTTTCTTTGTTTGTGACCATATGTAGTCCCCTTTCAAATTTAATCTCCCTAAAAAAGTTACGCTATTACAGTATACCATATTCTGAATCCGTTTTACAACACATAAATCAGACAAATTGTGAGCGGTTTAACAAAAATTGTCCCCGTGTATCAAAAATTTTGCGCTTTGCACGGCAAGACTTGCACATTGCCGCCCTCTTGTGGTATCATAGGATGATAGATTCCGAACGGTCGGACAAGACAAAATTAAAAAGGATGTTTGAAATGAAAACCTATGTTTTTTACTTCAGTCCCACGGGCGGTACAAGAATGGTCGCAAACTACATAACCAAGGAGCTGGGAGCGGACGATATCGACATTACCGTTCGCTGCCTTGACATGGTCCTTGCGGAGGATGATCTTGCGTTCTTCTGCGTCCCGGTCTACGGCGGACGTGTCCCCATCCCCGTGTACGAGCGCATGGCGCACATCAAGGGCAACAACACTCCTGCCGTGATGGTCGCCTGCTACGGCAACAGAGCCGTGGAGGATACGCTTATCGAGATGAGCGACCTTGCAAAGAAGAAGGGCTTTAAGACCGTCGGCGGAGCCGAGATGATAACGCCGCACGCATTCAATCCCGAGGTCGGCAAGTTCCGTCCCGATGAGGACGACCGTGCAAAGCTCAAGGCGTTTTTGGATAAGCTCCTTGCAAAGCAGACGCTTACCGAAGTGCAGATGCCCGGCGACCCCGCCTACGGCGACAAGAAGCGCACAAAGCTTCCCCTGTTTCCGAGACCGGCTAAGGAATGTATCGGCTGCGGCATATGCTTTAACAACTGCCCCATGAAGGCAATCAGCGAGGTCGGCATGAAGGTCAAGAAAAAGTCCTGCATAAGCTGTATGCGCTGCATTGATATGTGTTCCACCAGTTCAAGGCATCTGCCCCCGGTGATGCAGTTTATCAGCGAGGCGGCCGTTATGCCCATGGGCATAATCAAGAAATCCCCCAAATTCTATCTGTAAGAAACCGATATTAAAAAGCGGAGAGACAGTTGTCTCTCCGCTTTTTCGATTGATCTCAGTATTCTCTTTTGCACACGGCAAGGTAGCCGAGAGCGGTGCTTCCGAAGAAGTAGCACAGAGCGGCGATAAACGACGTGCGCAGGGTCTCATAATCGCAGTAAAGACCGCAGCAGCTTCCACGAAGATCGGAAATCCAGTATTTGGAGATATAAAAATCAGGTTCAAATATCAACGAGAAAATACCGATGCCGAGAGCAACTATCAGGTCGATAAGCAGGCAGACCGCAACGGAAGCGCCCGTTTTGGTGATCACGGAGCTTATCGCATAGAACAAAGCGGCTGCGGCGACGGTGAGCAGAAGCTGCGCCTCAAGGGTGCTTAAAACGGTGGAGTTAAAATCATTAAGTCCGTCTTTCCAGTACAGAGTGCCCGCCGCAAAGGTTGCTGCCCAAACGAGCAGAACGGCACAGACTGCTGCGACGATTACGGTGATGAGCTTTGCAAAATAGACCTGCGTTCTCGTAAAGCCCCGTGAAAGGATGTTCCTTACGGTGCCGTTTGCGTAATCGTCGCAGGTGAAAAGGGCTGCAAATATGCCGAACAGCATCGTAAAATCGGTTGAGCAGATGGCGCTTGACATACAGATGAGTCCTGTGCTTCTGCCGCCGTTATCGTAGGCGTAAATGATAGTGTAGAGGTTTATCGCAAGCAGCAGGGCGGTGCAGATGTAAAAGCTTTTCTGCCTGAACAGCTTGTGAAACTCAAAGCGAAGCAGTTTCGACATATCAGTTGCCCATCCTTTCTATGAAGTAATCCTCAAGCCCGCGGCTGCTGGGGATAAGCTCGCCGACGAAGATGCCGTTTTCGTTGAGCATCCTGTTTATGACGGCGCTGTTGCCGATGTGGGAGCCGAGGCAGACGCCGCTGCCGTCAACCGTGATGTCGGCGATGTCGGGGTAGCGGCTCTTTATAAGCTCCGCTGCCTTCTTATCGTCGCTCGTGCGGATGACGAGGCGCTGCGAGGTGTGTGACGCAAGCTCGCTTGCGGAGAGCTCCTCCACTAAAACGCCGTGCGATATGATGCCGTAGGTGGTGACGACCTTCGCAAGCTCGTCCAAAAGGTGGCTTGAGATGAGGAAGGTGATTCCGCACTCACGGTTAAGGCGCTGGATAACGTCACGAACGTCCCTGATGCCCTCCGGGTCAAGACCGTTTATCGGCTCGTCGAGGATGAGGAAATCGGGGTCGCCGAGGAGGGCGATCGCAATGCCGAGGCGCTGCTTCATGCCCATGGAGAACTTGCCCGCCTTTTTTCTGCCGGTGTTCTGAAGTCCGACAAGGCGTAAAAGCTCCGGCAGCTTTTCCTTTGGCGTACCCGTCAGTATCGCAAAGCGCCTGAGATTTTCAAGGGCAGTGCAGTTTTTGTAGATGCAGGGCGACTCCAAAAGCGCACCGATGCGGTGGCGGGCGTCGTCGAGCGGCTGACCGTCGAACAGCTCAATGCTGCCGCCGGAGGGGTTTGCAAGACCGAGGGCAAGGCGCATGAGTGTAGTCTTGCCGGCACCGTTTTTGCCGATAAGACCGTATATCTCACCCTTTTTGATGTTTATGCTCACATTGTCGAGCGCAAGCTTCGAGCCGAAGCGCTTGCTCAGACCGTATGTTTTAAGAACGTATTCCAAGCTCAGACCTCCATTGACTTTTTGAGATTTTGAACGTATCATAGCATATATTCTTGAATAAAGCATGAACGGATGATATTTTATGCAAATGATTACCGTCGCACGGATACACACGCCGTTTAAAACGAAGTTCGGCGTACCGAGACAAAGCGGGCTTGCGCCGCAGATATACGGAGAGATAGTCTTTGAGCCGGAGTTCCGCAGCGCCGATGCGGTGCGGGGACTCGAAAACTGGAGCCACCTGTGGCTCATATGGCAGTTTTCCGAAAACCTCGGCAAGGCGTGGTCGCCGACCGTGCGCCCGCCGAGACTCGGCGGCAACGCAAGAGTCGGCGTTTTCGCAACACGCTCGCCGTTTCGTCCGAACCCGATCGGACTTTCCTGCGTGAAGCTTGAGGGAATCGAGTACCGAAAGGACCTCGGATCCGTCATCACGGTCTCCGGCGCCGACCTTGTGGACGGCACCCCGATATTCGACATAAAGCCATATCTGCCTTATGCCGACTGCGTCCCCACGGCGCTCGGCGGCTTTACAGATACGACGGAGTTTCATAAGCTAAACGTTATTATAGACGAAAAGCTTCTCGAAAAGATCCCTCCGTCTCAGCGTGAGGGACTTTTGCAGGCGCTCAGGAACGACCCCCGGCCGGGCTATCACGACGACCCGGAGCGCATATACGGCTTTTTCTATGGGGAGCGGGAAGTGAAATTCAAGGTCTCCGGCGATACGCTGACGGTTATAGAAACGTAAAAAACGCAGTCAAATGACTGCGTTTTTTACGTTTAAGCTAAGCTATGCCGAGCTCATCCTCGATGGTTTCGGCAATGTTTTTTATCGTTTTGCCCGAGAGCGGGGAGGGAAGGTCGTGCTGCTTTATAAGCTTGAGGAAGTCGTCGCTTGCGGAATCCGTTACGATCTCCATGTAAATTTCAAGACCGCTGCCGCTGTCCGAAAGCTCCTCCATGTAAATGTTGAAGGCGGCGCTGTCGGAGATGCAGTAGCTTATGACGTAGAAGGGATACTCAAACAGATGATAAATCTGTATCCAAAGGTAATTCAGATATTCGCTGCGGTACATCTCCGTCAGACCGTATTCCTCTGCGACCTCCAGAAACAGGTCGTTCAGATTATCGACGGTCAGCTCCTTGTCGGAAAGTGCATATGCGCGGTGCTCAAACTCACTGTAGCAGCCCTGCATCGCATACAGAGCAAGATCGTCCAAAAGCTTATACTCTCTAAGCTCATCGGCAAGATCGTCATCGTCGAGATAACAGATGAGCAGGTATTCAAGCCCCTGAGACAGCATTTCTGCCGTGTCAAGGCTGTAGCCGGCGTTATAGTTCGAGTACATATCGCAGAAATGCCCGAACTCATGTGCGATCGTCAGAATATCGCTCTTATCGCAGCTCGGCCCGATGAAAACGTAGGGCGAATCGACGTCATACAGATAAGTGGTATATGAGCCGTCCAACTTTTTGCTGTCGCTGCCGGTGTCGTACATTTTATAATCGACCATAAACCGCATTATCTCGGCAAGGGTGTCGTCCATATCGTAAATGCAGCTCTTTACCGTCCTGAAGGAACGTTCGGGGCGCATGGAGTCCATGTCGTACATCGTAAAAATACTTCCGTCCTCTATGGCTGCCTTGTACAGAGGAACCATGTATTTCTTGATGGCCTTGACATAGCTCTCGGTGTCCTCTGCGGAATAGTCGCGGCCGAACTCCTCATATGCCATGTCGTAGTATGAGTCGTAGCCGAACTCATCCGCAAGCTGCCTGTGAACCTTTATAAGGTCGATATATATCTCGGCGGCTTCCGTATTGAAGCCGTCCCATTTATCCGAGTCGAGGGAGGTATCCATCATTTCGACGGAAAGATCATAATACTGCGTCAGAAGCTCGCTCTCCCGGGCGTAAAGCTCAACGATCTCATCCGTATATTCGGCGCTTGCGTCCTCGGAGTAGTTTTCGGCAAGATAGCCGCCGAAGTATTCCTCGTCAAGCTCGTCGCAAATATCGGAGTTTGCGCAATATCTGAGCAGGTCATCCAAAATGCGCTCGGCTTCTCCGGACTGTGCGGAGCACCATTCGTTTTCGTCGGAGTAAAACTCGTCTGAGGTGTCGAGATTGCTGCGTATAAGGGCGAGGTTCGACATGGTGATGTAGTGCGCATAGGAATCGTAAAACTCCTCGTAAGCGCCGATGAGCTTGTCGTTTACCTTGCCTTTATCGACGAGCCTGCGAACCTCGTCTGCAAGGTCTGACATTTCGTCCATGTCGGGGCGATCGTACTTCAGCTTTGAAAACTCCACGATCTTGTCACGGTTGTCGGTGACTCCGTTCGGCATCTGACCGTCGATGCCCCTTATAACGCCGAACAGCAGGGAGCAGCCGGACACGGACAGAAGCATGACGACGACAAGGAGAATAGCGAGAATACGTCTTTTGATGCTCATAGTGACCTCCCGAATAAACTTTTTACCATTTTACCACACAAAACAACTTAGGTAAAGTATGTGTTGACAAGGGGGAAAAGCTGTGATATTCTTAACTTACCAACTGGTAAATAAAAAATAAGGAGAGAATATCATGTCAAATTCAGATAAGCAGAAGCTGCGCCTGCTCGATACAAAGCTGGGCAAGAGAAACACGAGGATAATGATAATCTGTGCCGTCATCATGCTTGCGTCCGTACTCCTGCACGACGTTGACCACGTTATTCAGGCAAACCGTTGGAGCTACAACATACCGCTGTCGCTGTGGGCGCTGAATCTCATAGTGTACGTTCTGCCCGTGGTGTCGATATTCCTTGCAAAGAGCCGCAGAATGAGCGCAACGCTTGTGTGCTGCCTCGGCGGTATCGTAACAAGCCTTTCGTTCGTGGTGCTTCACTGCTTCGGTTCGTCGAGCGGACTTAACTGGGGCATTTGGAACTACACCTATTTCGAGCTTATGCAGGGCGGTACCTTCCTCGTTGACGGTCAGTACATTGAGGTCGCAGCGGGCGGCATCACGAAGCTTGACTGGCTCCTGCTGTTCCATGTTCCTCTTTTCAGCCTCCCGTGTTCGGGAATATCCTTCATCAAGTACCTTGATATAAGAAAGGCGGTCAAGGAAGGCCGTTACGTCGAAGACTGATAAAAAACGGGAGAGGTCTGCTCTCCCGTTTCCTGTGATGCCATGAAAGAGATCGTTATAAAAATATGCGGGATAGACTGCGCCGCCTGCGTTGACAGGCTCAATCGCACGCTCGGCGAGACCGAGGGCGTGCTTGAGGCGGCGGTGAACTATGCGGCGGGGAGCGCATATCTGCGCTACGACGAGGAAAAGCTCGGCATCCCGGACATTGCACGGCGCATAAGGAAGGCGGGCTATGAGGTGCCGCTCGGCAGGGCGGAGCTTTGCTGCGAGGGCTTAGACACCGAACGGAGCGACGAGTATATTGCCGCAGTCTCGGCGATAGACGAGGTACAGAGCGCAAGCTTTTGTGACGGCAATGCGACGATGGAGCTGTCGCTATGGCCCGTGGGCGCCGACATCGGAAAGCCGATCGCCGCCTTGCGTGAGCTGGGCGTTTGGGCAAAGCCAGGCGAGATAAGCGACGGGGACGAGGAGTACACCATGCGAAAGCGCATGGAGCTTCTGCGGCTCATCACCGTCGGCACCTTCTGCACCATACCGCTGCTGTGGGACATTTACCACATTGCACAGTTTATTCTCGCAAGCATCGTACAATTCTGGCCGGGAGCGTATTTTTACCGCTCCGCCTTCCGTTCGCTGCGAAACAAAACCGTGAGCATGGACCTGCTCGTTGCGGTCTCCACGACGATAATCTACCTGTACAGCAGCTATCAGGCGTTTTACGTCCCGATAGAGAAGATGCTGTACTTCATGTCGGGAACGGTGCTTATAACGCTGCTGCTGTTCGGCAAGTATCTTGAGCTTATCGCCATGGGCGAGACGGCAAACTCCATAAAAAAGCTTATGCGGCTTCAGGCTAAAACGGCGGTCATCATACGGGACGGCGAGGAAAAAGAGCTTCCGATCGACGAGATCGAGGAGCATGACACCGTCATCGTCCGCCCCGGCGAGCGCATCCCGGTGGACGGCGTCATAATCGAGGGAAGCTGCGCCGTCGACGAGTCGATGCTCACGGGCGAGAGCCTTCCCGTCGAGAAAAACGAAGGCGACGAGCTTGTCGGCGGAACGCTGAACCGTTCGGGTACGGTGCGGCTTTCGGCGCTGCGCCTCGGCAAGGAGTCCGTGCTTTCACAGATCATCGACACGGTGCGCTGTGCGCAAAGCTCCAAGGCTCCCGTGCAGCGTCTTGCGGACAAAATAGCGTCGGTGTTCGTCCCGATAGTGCTTGCGCTGTCGGCGGTGGTCTTCTGCGTGTGGTACTTCGCCGCAGCCCCCGGCGACCTTGACCGTGCGCTCTACTGCGTGTGCAGTCTGACGGTCATCGCCTGTCCCTGTGCCTTGGGTCTTGCCACTCCGACGGCGCTCATGGTGGGAGCGGGCAGAGCCGCCGAGCTTGGCGTTTTGTACAGAGACGGAGCCGAGCTTGAGCTTGCGCACAAGGTGAATACGGTGGTTTTCGACAAGACCGGAACGCTCACCGAGGGCAAGCCGGAGGTCTGCGGAATGTACACCTGCCCGGACGCCGATGCGGAGACGGCGCTCATCTTCGCCGCTGCGCTTGAGCGCCTGTCGCTGCATCCTCTTTCCGCCGCCGTGACGTCATACGCCGCCTACCGCTTCCCGAACGCACTTCCTCCCGCCGTCGAGGGCTTTGAAGAGACTGCGGGCATGGGACTTTCCGGCACCGTGTCGGGAGAGCGGGTCGTGTGCGGAAGCAGAAAGCTTCTCCTGCGCTTCGGCGTCGACACCTCCGTTCTGCCGGAGCCGGAAGGCACGGCGGCGGAGCTTTGCATAGCGGTCGGAGGAAGGGCTCTTGCTGCGGTCTATGTAGCCGACAGACTGCGTGCAAAGTCTGCGGAAACGGTGGCACGGCTCAAAAAATCGGGCGTCGAGGTGTGGATGCTCACCGGGGATAACGACAAAACGGCGAGAGCCATCGCCTCCGAGTGCGGCATCGACAGAGTGATAAGCTCCGTGCTGCCGGAGGAAAAGGCGGCAAAGATCACAGAGCTAAAGAGCGGCGGCAGAGTCGTTGCCATGGTCGGCGACGGAATAAACGACGCTCCGGCACTGGCGCAGGCGGGTCTTGCCATCGCCATGGGCAGCGGCAGCGACATTGCGGCGGACAGCGCCGGGGTCGTGCTGCTCGGCGGCAGGATCGAAGCGGCCGTGACGGCGCTGCGGCTGTCGAAGTACACCATGCGCACGGTGCGTCAAAACCTGCTGTGGGCGGTGTTTTACAACGTCATCTGCATTCCTGCGGCGGCGTTCGGGATAGTGAATCCGTCCATGGCGGCGGCAGCGATGACGCTTTCGTCAAACGGAGTGCTGCTCAACTCGCTGAGACTTCAAAAGGCTGGTGAAAAGAAAAATGAGAGAAGAAACGGCGCAGATTAAAATTCGGGGCATGATATGCCGCTCCTGCACCGATGCGGTGGAGGGGACTCTGCTGCACACGCCGGGGGTGATAAGCGCCCGTGTCAGCTACATTAAAGGACGTGCCGAGCTGCGCTTTGACCCCGACATCGTGAGCCTTGAGCAGATCGAAAAACGTATCGAGGCTTCCGGCTACGACACCGGGGACAAGGGAATGTCCGCCGTTGCGGTTGACATAATATGCATCATCCTGACTGCGGCGCTCGTGCTGTTCTTCACCAAAAGCGGACTTAACCCGGTGCCGGAGGCGAAGGCGGGAGCAAGCCTCGGCTACATATTCCTCATAGGACTTCTCACAAGCACGCACTGCCTCGGAATGTGCGGCGGCATAATGCTGAGCCAGACTGCATCGGGAAGCGAGCTGAGCGGCGACAGAAAAACGGGGATACTCTCCGCACTGTACTATAACGGCGGTCGGGTGCTTTCATACACCGCCGCCGGCGCCGTGTTCGGTGCGCTCGGCACGGTTATAAGCTACACCTCACAGGCAAGGTCGGCGGTGTTCACCGTGGTGGGACTGGCGGTGCTGATAATCGGCGTTAATATGTGGGGACTTATCCCCGGACTGCGTGCGCTTTCTCCGGCGCAGAGCGGCTTTTGCAGTCTGCCGAAGAAGGGCAGGAAGCGCTTTGCGGGAAGACCCTTGGCGGTCGGACTTTTAACTGGGCTTATGCCCTGCGGCTCGATGTACGCCATGTGGCTGTTAGCCATCTCCGGCGGCAGCGCACTTTACGGTGCGGAGGTCATGCTGATGTTCTCGCTCGGCACCGTGCCGCTGATGTTCGTTTTCGGGGCGCTCAATTCGTTTATCCCGAAAAAGCTTGCAAAGTATATGCTCAAGCTCAGTGCGGTGCTTGTTACCGCACTCGGCATAAAAATGCTCCTTGCGGGGCTCGGATAAAAAGAAAAACGGTGCAGCTTTGCTGCACCGTTTTTGACGTTTAAATTACTTTCCGCAAACGATGTCTCTGGTATCGCGGGCGATGACCAACTCCTCGTTGGTGGGGATGACAAAGACCTTGACCTTGGAGTCGGGAGTGGAGATGCACACGTCCTCGCCTCTCTTGGAGTTTGCCTCCTCGTCGATGGTGACGCCGAGGTAGCCGAAGTACTCGGCGATGGCGGCACGGGAGCTCTTGGAGTTTTCGCCGACGCCTGCGGTGAATACGATGGCGTCAACGCCGTTCATTGCCGCAACGTAGGAGCCTGCGACCTTTGCGACCCAGTAGTGGAACATATCGAGAGCAAGCTGCGCTCTCTCGTTGCCCTCGGCTGCCGCATTGTCAAGATCACGGAAGTCGGAGGAGACGCCGGAAACGCCGAGAACGCCGGACTTCTTGTTGAGGATGTTCAGCATTTCGTCGATGCCGATGCCGTACTTGTTCATGATAAACTGGATAACGCCGGCGTCGAGATCGCCGCAGCGGGTACCCATGGGCAGACCGACCAGGGGAGTGAAGCCCATGGAGGTGTCGATGCACTTGCCGCCGTCGATAGCTGCGATGGAGCTGCCGTTACCCATGTGGCAGGAGACGATCTTCAGCTCCTCGATGGGCTTGCCCATCAGCTCTGCGCAGCGGCCGGAAACGTAGCGGTGGGAGGTGCCGTGGAAGCCGTAGCGGCGGATGCCGTCGTTTTCGTAGTATTCGTAAGGAACTGCGTACATGAAGGCCTTGCCGGGCATGGTCTGATGGAAGGCGGTGTCGAATACGCCGACCATGGGAACGTCGCCCATGACCTCACGGCAGGCATTGATGCCGGTGATGTTTGCGGGGTTGTGCAGGGGAGCGAAGGGAGTGCATTCCTCGACGGCTGCCATGACCTCGTCGGTGATAAGCACGGAGGAAGCGAACTTCTCGCCGCCGTGAACGACACGGTGACCGACGGCGTCGATCTCCTTCATGGAGGACACGACACCGTATTCCTCGCTGGTGAGCTTCTCGATGACAGCGGCTATTGCCTCGGCATGGGTGGGAAGGGGGATGTCCTCGTTGAATACGGGCTTATCGCCGACGAGGGGGCTGTGCTTTAAATGACCGTCGATGCCGATGCGCTCGCAGAGACCCTTTGCCATTACCTTTTCGGTCTCCATGTCGATGAGCTGGTACTTGAGGGAGGAGCTGCCTGCGTTGATAACAAGAATCTTCATTACAAAATTCCTTTCTTATTGTAAAAATACGAGTTTAACTGTATAATTGTTACCAAACTATTTTAATACATTTTGCACAAAAAGCAAGGATTTTTTAAGGAGACGGAGAATTGAAGGTTATCGGTATAGTGGGGGAGTATAATCCCTTTCATTTCGGACATGCCTATCATATTGAAGAAAGCTGCAAAGCCGCAGGGGAGGACAGCGCCGTCGTGTGCGTCATGTCCGGCGATTTCGTGCAGCGGGGCGAGGCTGCGCTGTACTCGAAATTTGCAAGAGCGGAGGCTGCCTGCCGCAGCGGAGCCGACCTCGTGCTTGAGCTGCCGTTGCCGTGGTCGCTGTCGTCGGCGGAGGGCTTTGCAAGGGGTGCGCTCGGCATACTCGGAAACCTCGGCGTCGTCGATACGCTGTCCTTCGGCTCGGAGTGCGGCTGCGCTGATGCGCTCTCCCGCACGGCGGAGCTGCTGTTAAAGCCCGAAACGGGCGAGCGCATACGCCGTGAGCTTAAAGAAAACGAGGGCATCAGCTTTGCCGCCGCAAGACAGCGTGCGCTTGCGCATTTTGACGGTGACTCAGCGGCGCTTTTGGAGTCGCCGAACAACATTCTCGGCGTCGAGTATATAAAGGCGATATACGAGCAGAGCCTTGACATTACGCCCGTGACCGTGATGCGCCTCGGCGCAGGTCACGACGCTCATGGGGACGCTCTGCCACGCTCGGCGTCCGAGATACGCAGACGGATAAAAGCAAAAAGCGACGCAGACGGGGACATTCCCGCAGCGGCGCTTGAGGTGTACGAGCGGGAGCGCAGGCTTGGCAGAGGTCCCGTATTTGCCGATGCGCTTGAGATCGCAGCGCTCTCACGGCTTAGGATGCTGCCGAAGGAGGCGTTTGCGCTGCTGCCCGACTGCGGCGAGGGACTGTCCGACCGTATAGCCGCAGCGGTTTCCGAGGAGTCGAGCCTCGATGCGATCGCCGCCGCCGCAAAATCAAAGCGCTATGCCCTGAGCCGCATACGCAGGATACTCATGTGTGCGTCCCTCGGCGTACGCAAGGGAGCGGCGCTCGACCTTCCGCCGTATGCAAGGGTGCTGGCGGCAAACGAAACCGGATGCCATCTGCTCAAAGAGGCGAAGGACAAGGGGCGCATACCGATACTCACAAAGCCCGCAGCGGTGAAAGCTCTCGGCACGGAGAGCCTAAAGCTCTTTAAGCTCGGCTCCGACGCTCACGATTTTTACGTCCTCGGCTACGCTGCGAGGGAGGAGCGCAGAGGCGGCGCCGACTGGCGTCAAAGTCCGAAAATTTTGTAAATGAAACATTTTCGTATTTGTACCGTCAAATAAGCAGATACTCAAACTTGAGGAGGGACGGTATGAAACGATTTGCTGTAATGCTCGTGTGCGCTGCGATGCTCATTGGGCTGATCGCTTTGACGGCGCCTGAGAAGGAAACGGGTAAAACGCCTGCCACGGCATACGCCCCGCAGGACTATTCGCAGGTCTACGCTGCGATAAAAAGCGCAAGACCGAACAATGTCGGACTCTTTGCGAAAACCAGTCTCGCCGGCGATGCGATGATAAACGAGACGTCGGGGCAGGATCACTCAAACACAAACGTTCAGGTCGAGGGCGTTGACGAGGGCGACCTCGTAAAGACCGACGGCGAATACATCTACGCAATAAGCGGCAACAGCCTGCTGATATTCAAGGCGCAGGACGGTAAGGCGGATAAGCTTTGCAGCCTTGACCTGTCAAAAGTCTGCGGCGAAAACTTCTACGCATATGAGCTGTACGTTCTCGGCGACACTATCGCCGTCACGGGAGCGACGTCGAGCGACGATGTCGCCTACGGCAGAGACCTCTCCGCAAGCGTGTATGTTTTCGACATCAGCAGCCGCACCGCACCGAAGCTTTCGGGTTCCGCCTCGCAGGACGGCTACTTCGTCTCAAGCAGACTGTACGACGGGAAGCTCTACCTCGTTTCGACATATTACATTTACGGCGACATATCGGAAGACGAGCCGGTGAGCTACATTCCGAGGATAAGCGAAAACGGCAAGGAGTCGCTCATGCCGTGCAGCTGCATCTGCATCATGCCGGGAGAGCCGGAGGCGGTGTACTGCGTCGCCGGAGCCTATGACGCAAAGACCGCCAAAAACCTCGGCAGCGTAAGCGTTTTGGGTGGAGGCGACACCGTGAGCATGAGCCGTGATAACCTCTATGTTGCGGCGACCCGTTACTCGGAGGAGACCGTCAATGGCTACGCCGAGGACCAGTACTATGTCGAGGAGCTTAAAAACGAGCAAAGCACCGTCATCTGCCGCATATCACTTGACGGACTTAAAGAGAGCGGCTGCGTTACCGTGCCGGGTGCCCTCGACGGTCAGTTTGCTATGGACGAGTACGACGGTATGCTGCGTGTCGTGACCTGCAACGACAGTCAGCGCTACAAGGTGTACACCGACACAAAGCGAGGCTTTGTGAACTACGAATGGGGCGAGGACCGGACATCGGAAAATGCGCTCTACATCTTTGACGGGAACATGAAGCTGCTCTCGTCCATCGAGGGTCTTGCCAAGGGCGAATACGTCCGCTCGGTGCGCTTTGACGGGGACTATGCATACTTCTGCACCTTCCGTCAGGTCGATCCGCTGTTTGCTGTCTGCCTGAGCGACCCGAAGAATCCGACGATACAGAGCGAATACAAGATAAGCGGTTTCTCGGAATACCTGCACCCGTGGTCGGATGGACTGCTGTTCGGTCTCGGCAACGAGGCGGAGGAGGACGGCGATACGGTAACGACGACGGGACTCAAGCTCGTGATGTTCGATGTCTCCGACAAGGCGGACGTGAGCGCAAAGCACACGCTGTTTATCGAGGGCTGGTACTCGGAGTCGCTGTACGACCACAATGCTCTGCTCGTATCGCCGGAGCGTGGGATCATCGGCTTTACGGTCGATAACGAATATTGCCTGTACTCGTACTCCGACGAAAACGGCTTTGAGAAAACGCTCGGCGTTCCGTTAGACGATGCCTTCTGCGGTGCAAGGGGGCTGTATATCGGAGACTGGCTGTACGTCGTCTGCGGCGACACGGTGGTTTCAAGCCCGCTGAATTGATTAAAAAAGTCCGTGTGAGAGCACGGACTTTTTTCTTTTTTGTAAAGTTGGCGCTTATAAGGCTTGCATAATCCCGAAGGTCGGTTATAATAAAATAATCGACCAAAAACAGGACGAGGAGATACACATGAAAAAGAATCCGAGATTTTATATCGCTCTGTGGGTAAGCAAGGCCGTCATGCTGCTGCAAAGGCTGCTCGGCATGAACGCAAGCTATTTCCCCGGAAAGCTTGCAATAAAGCTGTGTCCCGACTTCCTCGGACGCATAGACAAGCCCGGCACCGTCATAACCGTGACCGGCACCAACGGCAAGACGACCTGCTGCAACATGATAATCGACGTGCTTACGGCAAACGGCTACGACGTTTTGAATAACCGTGCAGGCTCTAATATCGACGCCGGCGTCGCAAGCTCGCTCATCGCCGCAGCATCATTGGGCGGTCACGTCAAGCAAAAGATCGCCGTTTTAGAGGTGGACGAGCGCAGCTCTCTGCGTATCTACCCCTACGTTCACCCAGACTACACCGTATGCACCAACCTGTTCCGTGACTCGATACAGCGCAACGCACACCCGGAGTTTATCTTCTCCGTCATCGAGAAGGCGCTGCCCGACGATACGCACCTTATACTCAATGCGGACGACCCCATAAGCTTCAGACTCAAGCGCAATAATCCCCGCAGCTATTTCTCGATAGCCCGTCTGCCGAGCGACCGTGAGGAGTGCATAAACATCATAAACGACGCAAGGGTATGCCCCGACTGCGGACACGCTCCGGAGTACGAATATGTGCGCTACCACCACATAGGCAAAATGCACTGCCCGAATTGCGGACTTTTGTCGCCGACGCCGGACTTCCTCGCTTCGCCCGGCTTTGAAAACGGACGCTTTACCGTGCGCACCGCCGAGGGCGAGGAAAGCTACCCCATGATAAGCGACAGCATTTTTAACGTCTACAATCAGGTCACCACCGTTTCGCTCCTGCGCACCTTCGGGCTGAGCTCGGAGAGCATTGCCGAAAGCTTTGAGCATATGCACATTGTAAAGAGCCGCTACACCAGCACGGAGGAGGACGGCATAAAGGTCGTGACGAACATGACCAAGGGACAAAACCCCGTCGCCTGCTCCATCGTGTTCGACTATATGCGCTCCGAACCCGGCAGCAAGGAGATAATCCTTATGCTCGACGATGCGACGTATAAAAAGACGACCGAGATAATGACCTGGATATACGACGCAGACTTTGAGCTTTTAAACGACGAGAGCATAAAGCGCATAGTCGCCTGCGGCGTCAGAACGAACGACTACCATCTGCGTCTGCTGCTTGCCGGTGTGCCGGAGGAGAAGATACGCTGCGTGCGGCTTGAGACGGATGCACCGAAGGAGCTTTCGCTTTGCGGCACCGACAAGGTGTTCATACTCCACGACCTCACGACGCCGAAGCTCACGGCGAGCGTAAAAAGCGGCGTTATCGCGGAGATAAAGAAGAGGAAAGCGGAGGTAAGCCATGAAGATTGAGATACTGTACCCGGAAGCGGCAAATCTTTTCGGCGACTGCTGGAATCACCGCTACCTCAGAGAGTGTATGCCGGAGGCGGAGTTTGTCGAAACGCATTTTGACGACGTACCCGCATTCGTGTCCGAGGACGTGAGCCTTATCATTATGGGCGCCATGACCGAGCGGGCGCAGGAGTGGGCGATAGAGCGCCTCCTGCCGTATAGGGACCGCCTGCGTGAGCTTGTGGACGGCGGCACCGCCTTTCTTATGACCGCAAACGCCGGAGAGGTGTTCTGCGAATACATCGAAAACGATGACGGCACCCGCATAAACGGACTCGGCATAGTGCCGCTTCACGCAAAGCGTGACATGATGCACAGGCACAACGCCGTCATGCTCTGCGACTTTGAGGGCATGGAGCTTGTCGGCTTCAAGGCGGAGTTTTCAACGCTGTACGGCGACAACTCCGATTTCGGCTTTGCAAAGGTGCGCTACGGTACGGGCATAAACCCCGCAAGCGTCATCGAGGGTGTGCGGATAAATAACTTCTTCTCCACCGCCATGGTCGGACCGTTTCTTATGATGAACCCCGGCTTTGTGAAGTACCTGATGCGTCTTTTGGGCGTAGCGGAGCCGAGGCTCAGGCACGAGGAGCTTATCACCGCAGCCTACGAGGACAGACTGAGCGACATAAAGCGAATGAGCGAGAAAAAGCGCTGAGCTTCAAAAATCGGAATTGTTGACAAATACTCCGTGTTAAACTAAACTACTTTGGTAGGGAGAGTTTAATACGGAGGATTTTTTATGACCTTGGATAAGCTGCCGATCGGCAAAAAGGCCGTTATAACGAGCGTGGGCGGAGAGGGGAATCTCCGCAACCATCTGCTCGATATGGGGATAATCCCGAAAACCGTGGTCTCGGTCAGAAAGACCGCACCGCTGGGCGACCCTATAGAGATCAGCCTGCGGGGATATACCATGACGCTGCGCAAGGACGATGCAGCCAAGATCGAAGTCCTGCCTCTGGAGGAGGACTGAGACATGGTAATAGCGCTTGTAGGCAATCAGAACTGCGGCAAAACGACGCTGTTCAATCAGCTCACGGGTTCAAATCAGCACGTCGGCAACTTCCCCGGCGTGACGGTGGAGCATAAGGCGGGCGAGGCGAAGGGGCATAAGGACTGCACCATCGTCGATCTGCCGGGTATCTACTCCATACGCCCGTACTCCGGCGAGGAGGTCGTCACCCGCAATTTTATAATCGACAATTCGCCCGATGCCATTCTGAACATTGCCGACGCAACGAACATCGAGCGAAACCTCTATCTGACGCTTCAGCTTGCCGAGATGGGCAAGCCGATGGTGCTTGCGCTCAATATGATGGATGAGCTTCTGGGAAACCACGGCTCCGTGGATATCGAGGAGCTGTCGAGCCGTCTCGGCATCCCGGTGCTGCCCATAGCCGCCGCAAAGAACGACGGCGTTGAGGAGCTTTTGGAGCTTACGATGGAGACGGCACGCAAAAAGCAGAAGCCCAAAAAGGTGGACTTCTGCGGAGCGGGACCTGTGCATCGCTGCATACATACGGTGAGCCATGTGGTCGAGGACCACGCCGACGCCATAGGCGTTCCGTCGAGGTTCGCCGCAACGAGAGTCATAGAGCAGGACGAGGAGATAATAAAGCGTCTTGGGCTGAGCGAAAACGAGCTTGAGCTTGTGGAGCATGCTGCGCTCGAAATGGAGCGGGAGAGCGGGCTTGACCGCAATGCGGCGCTTGCAGATATGCGCTACCGCTTTATCGAAAGCGTCTGTGCGGACACGGTCGTCAAGGCGCAGGAGAGCAAGGAGCAGCAGCGCAGCGTCAAAATCGACAAGGTGCTGACCAACAAATACCTTGCGATACCGACCTTCCTTGCGATAATGGCGTTCATTTTCTGGATGACCTTCGACGTCGTCGGGCAGAGGCTCAGCGACCTGCTTGCCCTCGGTATCGCCATGTTTACCGATTGGGTGGACGCACTTCTCACTGCATACGGCTTAAACCCCGTTGTGCAGAGCCTTATTATAGACGGCGTTTTTGCGGGCGTCGGCAGTATGCTCGGCTTCCTGCCGCTCATCGTCGTGCTGTTTTTCTTCCTCTCGATACTTGAGGACACGGGCTATATGTCGAGAGTGGCGTTTGTCATGGATAAGCTGCTGCGCAAGATCGGACTGTCGGGGCGCAGCTTCGTTCCCATGCTGATCGGCTTCGGCTGCTCGGTACCCGCAGTCATGGCGACGAGGACGCTGTCCTCCGAGCGTGACAGGAAAATGACCATGCTGCTTGTGCCGTTTATGAGCTGCTCTGCGAAGATCCCTATCTACGCACTGTTCACGGCGGCGTTTTTCCCCGGAGACAAGCTGCTCGTCATGACCCTGCTTTACATAGGCGGTATGGTCACGGGCATCGTTGCCGCAAAAATACTGAGCTTGACCTCGTTTACGGGAAAGCCCGTCCCGTTTGTGATGGAGCTTCCCAATTACCGTATGCCCTCGCTCAAAAGCGTGCTGCTGCTTATGTGGGAAAAGGCAAGGGACTTTATCCGCAGAGCCTTTACCGTGATATTCCTTGCGACCATCGTCATATGGTTCCTCCAGCACTTCGACGCAAAGCTCAACATAGTCGAGGCGGGAGACGGCAGCAGTCTGCTTTCGCTCATCGGCATGAGCGTGGCACCGATATTTGCGCCCCTCGGCTTTGCCGACTGGCGCATCGCAACGAGCCTCATAACGGGACTCATGGCGAAGGAAGCGGTCGTCAGCACGATGGGCGTTCTGATGAACGCCTCCGGCAGCGCCCTTGCATCGGCGCTCACCGGAGTGTTCACGACGCAGAGCGCCATTGCGTTCTTGACCTTTGCACTGCTGTACACACCCTGCGTTGCGGCAATATCCGCAATGCGGAGAGAGCTTGGCAGCGGTCTTAAAACCGTCGGTGTCGTCATCGGACAGTGCTGCGTTGCGTGGATAGTCGCATTTGCGGTCTACTGCGTGGTGGGGCTGGTGCTGTGATATGGGCTTAGTAATTGTGATACTGCTTGCGGTGTGGGTGTTTCTTGCCGTGAGAAGTCTGCGCCGTGACGGAAGCTGCTCCTGCGGCGGCTCCGACTGCTCACACTGCGGTAATAAAGGAAAATGCGGCGACTGCTGCGAAAAATGCAATAAACGGTAGAGTGATACTATGAAAAAAAGACTATGCGTACTTCTGCTTGCGGCGGCACTTCTTCTGAGCGGCTGCGGCATAAACAGAACACAGCCCGAAAAAGCGCCCGCCGCTCCCGAAAATGCGGTTGAGCTTGCTTACATCCCGCTTGACGACAGACCCGACAATTACGAACGTGTGTTGTATTTGGCGCAGTCTCTCGACTATGAGCTGCTGATGCCTTCGCAGGAGCTGTTCAAATCAAGCCTTGACGGACAGCCGGGTCAGGTTAAGGGCGACAGGGCGGCGCTTTACGAGTGGCTCGTACAATGCGAAGGCCGGGGCTGCGACAGATATATTATTTCTCTCGATCAGCTTCTCTCGGGCGGGCTTTGCGCTTCGCGCTCGGCATCCCTCGAGGAAACGGTGACGCTTTCCGACGGGCGCACGGTGACGGACAGAGAGCTGCTTGACATGACGGTTGAGCTTCTCGCTTCCGATGAGGATAACCGTGTGTGGCTGCTTGACACCGTTATGAGACTTGCCCCGACCGTGGGCTACGACGGTTGGACGCTTGACGATTATCACAGCCTGAGAACATACTTTGCTCAGCCGAGGCTGCTTATTTCCGAGGATGAGCTTAGCCCCGAAACCATTGTGGCTGCATACGGACTGTCGCCCGACGGAAGCGAGATCTCGCTTTCCGATGCGGAGAAAATTAGGCGCAGTACCGAGGCAAGGCAGCGCAAGCTGCTTTTGACGGATGAATTGTACAGACTTCTCTCAGAAAACGGAAACGGAGTGTTTTCCGTGCTGTGCGGAGTTGACGATTCATCCGAGTCGAACTGTGTTCAGGTAAACGAGATAGCGTATATCCGCACACTTCTGCGCAACGGCGATGCACTCCTTTCCGGAGTGGACGATCTGGGCTTTAAGGCGGTGGCGGCAATGTACCTTCGTGACATTGACTGGCAGGGTGCGGAGGCGGAGCTGCGATACTTCGGAGGAACCGAGGATCAAAACGCCTGCGAGTATGACTACCGGCCTTTAAACGAGATAGTTTCGGAGCATATGAGCTTCTTTGGGCTGACTGAAAGCGATTCGGCACAGCTCAAGATATATGTTCTGACAAAGCCAAAGGATCAGGAAAAGGCGAAGGAATACTGCGATGAGCTTATAAATGCCCTGAATGACAGCTTTTCCGCCGGTGATGCGGTCATACTGATGGACGCCGCCGACAGCGGATACGGAGAGTACGGCAATGAATTCAGAAGGTCTCTGGTAAACGATACAGAGTTCGGAAAGCTCATAGCATACTCCGGAATGCTTGACATGGCGATCGTCACCGGAACGGCGCTCAGCCACGGTGTTTCCCGCTACGCTTACCTGAAAAACGGAGAGTGCAGCGAGTTGTCCGAGTATGGGTATATGTGTTCGCTTACCGATGTTCTGGTGAAGGATATTTGCTACCGCAACAACGTAAGAATGGTTCTCGGTGAGTATATAAGCACTGAGCTTTCGGGTGATCCGCAAAATCTGTGGGCTACGAAAACATCTCCGGATACGGTAAATGCGGAGCTCAGCCGCCTTATGGAGGAGCTTGTGCCGGAGGTTTTGGAGAAGCTTCAGCGCTGCAATTTCATAAGCTCGCTTGCGCCGTACACCGAGTCCGGTTGGGGCGGAATCACGATCGAAAACTACCGCCTTCCATGGTACAGGATCATTGAGGTAGCCTTTGACATTGAGGTCGGCAAAGCAACCGAGCCGCACAAAAGCGTGTTCGGAATATACTATAAGTAAAGATATAAAAAAGCAGGACCTACGACGGCAGGCCCTGCTTTTTCATATGCCGCTTGCGATAGAGGGACAGTGCAAGCTGCCGCAGCGGAAGAAGATACAGGAAACAGGCAAATGCGACGGAAAGCGTCGGCGCACCGACCGATGCCAATGGCACGGCGCAGGCGATGGACCACGGAATGAGCGGGGCAACAACGACGGCGCTGTCCTCAAGCGAAAGGGCAAGGCGCGGAGGATCCGGTTCGGTGTCGGAGCAAAGCTGCTGTGTAAGCGTGATGGTGAGCGTCTGATTGCACGAGATCATGCCGGTCAGAACGGAGGTAAGCAGAACAGCGGCAAAGGGGGTGGTGTGTTCCGAGAATTTTCTGAGCGCCGATTCAATGCCGCTGAGGAGCCCTGTGCTGCGGAAAATGCCTGAATAGGCGGAGGATATGCATACGATGGCGGCGACCTTGAGCATCGAGATGATACCGCCGCCGTTGAGCATTGCTCCAAGCTCCTCGTCCGCTGCCGCAAATCCGTACAGGAGAATTTCCGGAAGATCTTTAAGCGCCGTGTGCTGCACGGTAAGACACAGTGGAAGTGCGGTGAGAATGCTTGCCGCCATGCTTATCTTTACATCGACCTTAAACAAAGACAACAGCAGTAAAACGACTGCGGGCAGCAGTGCATAAGGCGAGAGCACAAGCTCGCGTGAAAACACGGCATTAAGATCGGGAACGCTGCCGCTTCCGACAAAAAGAAAACCTGCGATCCCATAAACGGCACAGCTCAACAGAAAGGGAATAAGCGCAGAGCGCAGCATTGCTTTTATGTTTGAGAATATGTCTGTCTCGGTAAGCGCCGCCGTCAAAAGTGCGCTTGTGGAAACGGGAGAGCAGCGGTCGCCGAAGTAAACTCCCGAAAGCACAGCACCGCCAAGCAATATCGGTGATACACCCAAAGAAGCGCCCATGGAGCTGCAAATAACGCCCATCGTGGCTGCGGTGCCGAACGAAGTTCCGGTGAGAACGGAGACAAGGCAATTGAGCAGAAAGACCATGAGAATAAAAACCGAGGGCTGTACGGCTTTTGCAGCGTAGCAGACGATGACTGCGATCGTTCCCGATGCGCGCCACAAAGCGGTCAGCATTCCGATGAGGAAGAAGGTTATCAGAATGTTTTTTGCGGTTTTAACGCCTGTCGCCGCGAAGCCGAGTACCTTGCAAAGCGAGTATCCTTTTTTAATACCGTACACTGCAAACAAAAACAAGCCTACAAGCATGGCGTACAAAATAGAAACATTGAGCAGAATACAGACAAGCAGCGAAATGCAAAATACCGAAATCGTCAGAAGCTCCATGACGCACCTCCTCTCCGAAAATAACGCTTTCGATAGCATATCAGATTTCTTTAACATTTACAAACTGTTACTTATTGTATATAATACAAACATTAACTGTAATGGAGGTAACGCTATGACGCTTGCACAGCTTGAATATTTCGTGACGGCGGCTCGTGAGCGCAGCTTTACAAAGGCTGCGGGGAAGCTTTTTATAACGCAGCAGTCTCTGAGCAGCAGCATTGCCGCCTTGGAGCGTGAGCTTGGCTGCGAGCTTTTCGTGAGGCATATCCCGCTTGAGCTTACCTATGCGGGAACGGTGTTTTTAAAGCAGGCGAAGGATATTCTGTCAAGGGTCGAAACGGCAAGGCAGGAGCTTTGCGACATTGCCGGAGATCGGAGCGGAGTTTTGCGAATCGGTATCGCATCCACAAGAGGCAAAGCCGTTTTGCCGGATATTATTGCCGCCTTCGGTCAGCGCTATCCGGGGATAAGCATAGTGATAAAGGAGGGCACGAACGAGGGACTGCGCCGGAGCATTTCGGAGGGCGATATAGACATTGCCCTTGCGGGCTTTGCCGAGACTGAAAAGAGCATTGCGGTGCGGGATTTTTACAGGGAGGAGGTCATGCTGTTTGCATCCGACGGACTGCTTGAGCGCTGCTTCGAAAGCGATAAGAGCGGCGTTGTCGAAAGACTTCTTAAAGGAGAGCTTGCGGAGCTGTGGAGATGCCCTTTTGTTTTGGGAACGCCAAAGGATATTGCGGGACATATCGCAGCGGACGTTTTAGCGACGCTTCCTGCCATGCCGCCGATCCCGGTGCGGGCGGAGAACGTGGAAACTCTGCTAACGCTTTGCGTAAAAGGGGTCGGACTTTGCTTTTGCCCCGTTGTTCTTGCCGAAACCTCGCTGCCGAACGACGTGTTCTGCTCACTTTACAGGTTCTCCTTGGGCGACGTGGGAAAGTATGATATACGCTTCGGTTACAGAAACAGCGAACGGGTGTGGAGCGTTACGGAGGCATTTATGGATATTGCAGCTCAGACCTTTTCAGCGAAGGCAAGCGAAAAGAGAATAAGTGAGAAACACTCTGTTCTGTCGAAATAAATTGCTTTACTTTACGCCGAGCCTTTGCTATAATATACGGGCAAAACTTATATGCGCCCGTAGCTCAGCTGGATAGAGTGTCAGACTCCGACTCTGAAGGTCGTGGGTTCGAATCCCGTCGGGCGTACCAAAGCCCTAAAGGCACAAGCCTTTGGGGCTTTATTTATTACGGTGAATTATACTATCAAGTGCAACGGGGAAAAAGGATAAAGAAGTTCATACGAAACTCTGGTAGAATGTAATTACGACAAAACAAAAAACCAAAAGGAGAATCGTATGAACTACAAACATCTTAGCATAGAAGAACGCACTTGTATACGAAAATATTATGTTGATGGGCTAAGTTACCGGAAAATTGCTCAATTGATCGGCCGCAGCCCGAGCACCGTCTCCCGAGAGATACGCCGCAACTGCACACATATGTACGACATACCGACATATTATCCTCACACAGCTCAAAAGAAGTATTTGCTGCGGCGCTCGTACTGCCATCGAGGGATGTTTTGGTCGCAGGAAGTAATAGAGTACATAAACGAGAAACTTAAAGCCACATGGTCACCGGAGCAAATTGCCTGTACGCCGTGCGACTTAAAGATGCCGAGCTGGCGCACAATATACCGATGGATATACGAAAAATACCTCGTGAACGGAAACCTGAAAGTATTGCGGCGCAAAGGGAAAAGCCATGGTGTAAAAGAAACACGGGGCAAGTACAACAAAGGCAAGTCGATACGCAAGCGTGACAAAGCCGTATATAGCCGCAAAGAAGCCGGACACTGGGAAGCAGATACTGTCGTGAGTGGTCAGGGAAAAAGCAAAGCCTGTTTTGCGACCTTGGCAGAGCGCAAAACAAGATTTTATATTGCAGTGAAAATGCCCGACCGAAAAGCCGAAACCATGGAGAACGCCATTGTTTCTGTGCTCTCGCAGTTTCCTCCGCAGTTGGTCAAGACGATCACCTGCGACAGAGGGACGGAGTTTGCAAATTGGCGGAACATTGAGAAGCGGCTGAACTGCGATGTGTACTTTGCAGATCCGTATTGCGCATGGCAGAAGGGCACGAACGAAAACTCAAACGGCTTACTGCGTGAGTTTTATCCAAAGGGCAGAAATCTGTCTCGTGTTTCTCCGGCCACACTAAAACGAAACCTGGCGCTTATTAACGCCAGGCCTCGTAAAGTTCTTAATTTCCGTTCTGCACAGGAGTTGTGGGACTTTGAACTCTCCTTGTGTTGCACTTAGTTTGACAATTCACTATGTGTACGGGTCATCGAAAAATTTCACTGCAACGCTCTTTGCTTCTTCAAACTCAAGCGACGGGTCGACGGTCATGACGAGCGGGACGATGGTCTTGACTATCTCGGTCTTGTCGGTCGACTTAAAGCCGACCGTGAGCTTTACAATACCGTGAGCGTCTTTGTCCGCAATGAAGCTGTCGCCCGTTTTAAAGAACAGCACAGTGCCGACGAGTGTGCTTCCGTTTTTCACTATGCAGCACCCGATGCTGTCACTGTCGGCGGCCACGAGCTTTGTGCCGTACTCGGAAAAGCAATAATTGAGTGCATCACCGTAGCGCTGCGTGAACTCATCGGGCGTGAGCAGGAGCTCGCCGCCCTCGCAAAGGGTGCTCAGCTTCTTGAGCTCGGAATCGAGCTGTGTGCCGCAAACCGTACATTTCTGCCGCAGCCACACGGTGGCGGTGGTGTAGTTCGGCTCGTCAAGCTCCCATTCGCCGGGTGTGTGCCCCAAGGCTTCGCCCTCGGTCTCGCCGCAATCGGCGCAGGTCTTGGGCTCGGTGCAGGTCGCAGCGACCCAATCGTGCTCGTGCGTGTCGGGCATGCACAAAATGACCACGATGAGCGCAATAAAAAGCCCCAGTGCGATAAGCAGGCCGATGAGCACCTTTTTGCCGAGCTTCTTGAGCTTTGCGGCCTTGCTGCTCGGCTCAAGGTATTTCGTCCCGCACTTGGGACAAAAGCGCTGCCCCTCGCTCAGCGGCTCGCCGCATTTCGGGCAGACTGCGTTTGAACTCATGTTCTCGTCCACGGCTCAATCTCCTTTCGGCTTTTTCATGACGATCGCACCGACAATGAAGAACACGCCGAAGGCTGCGCTGACGACCGTCCATATGGCGAGGTCGCCAAAGCCGCCCGAGATCAGGCCAAAGAACGCCCCCAAGAGGTAAAACACCGCCGCCACTATCGAGCCTGCCTTGCTGTTTCTCGCCGCTGCGCCCACAACGCCGCCGATGAGCAGGCAGAAAGCAAGCATCATACCGCTGATGCCTCCGCTCCCGCCGTTATCGGCAAGTGCGTCGCCGACGGTCACGGCGCATGACTGAAGTGCGATAATTATAAAGAGTACTCCGCTGAGGATGCCGAGGATAAGTTTAGTCGTTTTCAAGGTCTCTATCTCTCCTTTGTGTGCAAGTTATTCTCATTATAATTCTAATTCGGAATTATTTCAAGAGTTTCAGCCATTATAATTCCTAAAAAGAATTAAAATGGATGTGAGAACATGAAGCCTCGAAAGCAGCCATACGGCACGAAAAACATATGTGGCGCTAAAATTGAGCAGCTTCGCAAGGAGCGGCGCATGAAGCAGCGCACCCTGGTCGAGATGCTGCAATTGCGTGGCGTCGACATGAATCCGAGCAGCCTGTCCAAGCTCGAAGGCCAGCAGCGTGTCGCAACGGACATTGAGCTCAAAGCCATAGCCGACGCACTCGGTGTCACAGTCGACAGCCTCCTCAGCGACTGGGAGCTGGGCTAATATTACGCAGTCCAGCAGAACAGAATAATGATACGACAAAAAACTCTCCTGACTGTCGGTATTACCCGATAAATCAAGAGAGTTTATTGCTATGTGCAGAACGATTTATAGGCTTCGTCGGCGAAAATAATTCGTACTTTTGCGGGGTTTATGGGTTTAGCTTGGTTTCATGCAAAGCCGCACACCTTGATACCTCGCTTTTCCCTCACCGCACGCCCTGTTTCTGCCTCAGACTCAGGCAGTCGGCGATCATGGCGATGAACTCGGAGTTCGTGGGCTTGCCCTTGATGTTCGACACGGTGTAGCCGAAGAACTTCTGCAACACCTCGATATCGCCCCTGTCC
>CAVDMS010000003.1:0-53428 GCA_963610045.1 Bacteroidaceae bacterium | reverse complement strand
CCTTTTTGACATTTACTGCTTGTCAATGCTGCAATTTTATGCTATAATCAGCGCAACATGACATTCACTGAATGTCAAAAAGGGAGGATTAGTATGGACACCGTAGAAAAAACAAAGTTTTGCAAGCATTGCGGGTCGACGATCGCAGCCGACGCCGTCATCTGCACTTCCTGCGGTCGGCAGGTCGAGGAGATAAGACAGCAGCAGGAGCAGCCGCAGATCGTGATAAACAACTCCAACAGCAATGTCAACGCAAACACGAATACGAATACAAACACCAATACCAACGCCGCCGTAGCCGGCGGAAAGCTTTGCAACAAGTGGGTCTCGTTTTGGCTGTGTCTGCTGCTCGGCGTTTTCGGTGCGCACAAATTTTACGAGGGTAAGCCGCTGATGGGCATACTCTACCTCTGCACCATGGGGCTGGTCTTTGTCGGCGTTGTCATCGACCTCATCGCTATTTTGGCTAAGCCCAATCCGTATTATGCGTGACGGCCCGGTGATAGCTTTCTGTTGCAATGTGGGCAGAATTGAGTTATAATACCTGCATACTGATTCTACGGAGGCTATTTAATGGTTACTTTCAGACTTAAAGAGCAGGACGATAACCAACTGACATATTGGTACTTCCCGCAGGGCAAGGAAGCTAACGGACACGGCATAATCATCATCGACCGAGTGGTCGGCAGGGTGGACGTTACCCAGCTTGCGCCCGACGACAAGCTGCGCCGTCATACGCTTGAGGAGCAGCTCAAGCTCCGCAAGGCGACCGAAAATATGCGCAAGATCGAGCAGCTCCCCGAACTTACCGAGGAGGAGTGGCCCATTCCCACGGCGGACAAGATCTCGACCATTTTTGCCGATCATGCGATCCGCAAGATAGTTGAAGCTTACAACCAGGGACAGATCCTTGAGGAAGGCGTCGAGGTCTGGCAGATGTGATAAAAAAGGACTGAAAACCGTTGGTTTTCAGTCCTTTTTCAGCGTATCAAAAACTTTTTGACACGCTGAAAAAGACGCCACATTTTTTGTGAAAATTTATTTTCACAAAAAACCTCGCTATGCTCGTCAAAAAGTCTGAGTTATGTGAAAATTTGTTTCACATAACTCAGGCGTTTTTGATGGCTATAATCCAATTTGAGGAGGACCTTTGTCCCCTCAAGCTCCCCTGCTGCGTATTGGATTTTACATTGTCGTGATTTCCTTTACATAGCTCTTTGACAGGCTCAAAAAATGACTGAAAACCGTTGGTTTTCAGTCATTTTTCATATCATTCATATCAGGCTCCGAACCTTTAGGGTGCGGAGCTTTTTAATTTTGTCAATCGAAGCCGTGTATCCAATCGCCCTTGAGGTAATATATGAGGTACATCACCGAGCTTATCGCCCATGTGATCGGGTATGCCCAGTAGATGTAGCTCAACTCGCCGAAGGTGTGGCTCACATATGCTATGTAGCAGATACGCAGGACGCACCACACGCCGAGCATTATAAACATCGGCACGAACGCCTTTCCTGCGCCTCGGCACACCGCCGCAATGGAGTGCGAGTAGGCAAGCAGGAAGAAGAACAGCGACACGGTGCGGGCCTGCATGGTGCCGAGTCTGATGACCTCCGCATTGCTGTCGAAAAGTCCGATGAGCTGCGGCGCAAAGATGTAGCACAGCACGCCGACAAGCTCCGCCATTAAGACGGCAGCGACGATGCCGAAGCGTGCGCCCTGCTTCACACGGTCGTGAAGCCCCGCACCGAGGTTCTGGCTTATAAACGTGGAGATCGCCATGTTGAAGCTGACGATGGGCAGGAAGGCAAAGCCCTCTATCTTGCCGTGGGTGCCGTATGCTGCGGTGGCGTATTTGCCGAAGGAGTTTATCTGCGTCTGCACG
The DNA here is from genome assembly GCA_963610045.1 of Bacteroidaceae bacterium. GTDB lineage: Bacteria > Bacillota > Clostridia > Oscillospirales > Oscillospiraceae > F23-B02. The sequence goes on along the minus strand of CAVDMS010000003.1, from coordinate 51,543 downwards.
ATGGTGTTTGCGAAGGCTATGACGGAGTTCTGCACACCGGCGGGCAAGCCGTAGCGGATGATCTCAAGCAGCATATCGCCGTCTATGCGGAGCTTTTTGAGCTGGATGGAGTAGATCTGATCCTTCACGAGCAGGTGACGCAGACACAGCACGACGCTTGCCGCCTGCGACAGCACGGTTGCGACCGCCGCCGACCACACGCCCCAGCCGAAGCCCGCAACGAACAGAACGTCGAGCGCAACGTTCAGAAGCGAGGAGAATATCAGATAGTATAGGGGGCGCTTGCTGTCACCGAGGGCGCTCATGATGCCTCGGCAGGCGTTGTACATTATCATGGCGAGGCTGCCGAGGAAGAAGTAGCGGAAGTATTCGATCGCCTCCGGCAGAACGTCGGGGTCGGTTTTCATCCACACGAGGAAGGTGGGGGTCAGGAAAACGCCTACGAGGGTCAGCACGACGCCGCACAGGAGCGAAAACACGATGTTCGTATGTATCGCACGGGAGATCTTGTCGTTGTCCTTTGCGCCGAAGTACTTCGACACGACGACGCCCGCACCCATTGAGGTGCCGTTAAAGAAGCTTACGAGCAGGAATATCAGCGTTCCCGACGAGCTGACCGCCGCAAGAGCGTTCGTACCGAGGAACCTGCCGACGATGAGCGTGTCGGCGGTGTTGTAAAGCTGCTGAAAAACCTGACTGAGAAAAATCGGCAGAGCGAAGGCAATGATCTGCGAGTAGGGATTGCCCTGCGTCATGTCCTTGACCGAGTCGCTTCGCCGTTTTGCGTGAGAAAATGTCATTACTATGCTGCCTTTCGAGTAATTATCCTTATTATTCTATTCCCGATTCCCTCCAATGTCAATTATAAGTCTTGTGTTTTTCCGACAAAAGGAGTACAATATGTCCACATCGCTTGAGTGAGGAGACACAACATGAGAGACTGTCCGAAATGTGGGAACAGGATCCCCGACGGAATGAAGATATGCCCGCACTGCGGCAAGCTGCCGATGCGTCTCGGCGGAAGATTTCCGCTGTACATCGTGCTGACCGTGGTTGCGGTTTTGAGCGCCGTTTTGTTCAGACCGTTTCTGAACGGACCGTACATCGGCAAAACGACGGACGGGATGCTGTGGGTGGCGTTTGCGGTGTTCTGCCTTTTCGCACTGATCTTCCTGTGCGTCGTACTCGTCACATGGCACGACTATTCGCACCGCACCGTGCGTGAAAAGCTCAGCAGCGCCGAGGTGCAGCGCTTTGTGAACATGAAAAAGCACATCGAGTCAAACCGCCACTTCTACGAAAACGGCGAGAGCTTCTGCTCGGTGTGCGGACATAAAAAGGGCAAGTGAAAGCTTGCGCAACGAAAAAACTCCTGCCGCCGGCAGGAGTTTTTTTCGTTGTTAAATTTGTTAAATTCAGATGCTGTCGAATGCCTGCTGCATATCGGCGATGATGTCGTCGGCATTTTCAAGACCGACGGAGAGGCGAATGAGACCTGCGGAAATGCCCGCCGCCTTGAGGTCTTCGGGACCGTAGGTGGAGTGGGTCATGGATGCGGGATGCTCAATAAGCGTCTCGGCGTCGCCGAGGGAGACAGCGATGGTGCAGAGCTTGAGTGCGTTGCAGAACTTCATGCCTGCTTCCTTGCCGCCCTTTATCTCGAAGGAGATCATGCCGCCGAAGTCCTTCATCTGGCGCTTTGCGATCTCGTGACCGGGGTGCGTGGGCAGACCGGGGTAGTTGACGTGCTCGACCTTGTCGTTGTTGTACAGGAACTCGGCGATCTTCTTCGCGCTCTCGGTGTGCCGTGCGACACGGATCTCAAGCGTTTTGAGACCTCTGAGGATGAGCCATGACTCAAAAGGCCCGAGCGTTGCGCCGGTCATGTCCTTAAGACCGAACATCTTGACCTTGGTAATAAACTCGGCAGAGCCGACTACAAAGCCCGCTATGACGTCGCCGTGGCCGTTGAGGTACTTGGTCGCAGAGTGGACAACAACGTCTGCACCGAGCTTCAGGGGGTTCTGCAGAGCGGGGGAGGCAAAGGTGTTGTCGCAGACGACGAATATTTCGGGGTTGTACTCGTGCGCAGCCTTGGCAATAAGCTCGATGTCGGTGATCTTGAGGTTGGGGTTTGCGGGGGTCTCAAGATAAACGGCGACGGTGTTTTCACGGAGGTTTGCCGTGAGGTTTTCGAGCTTGCTGAGGTCGGTGAACGTGACCTCGACGCCGTACTGCGTCATGCCGTGGCTGAGCAGGGCGAAGGTGCAGCCGTAGAGGGTCTCGTCGGCGATGATGTGCTTTCCTGCGCCCGCAATGCTCCACAGGCAGGAGGAGATGGCGCCCATGCCGGAAGCGGCCGCTGCGCACGCCTCACCGCCTTCAAGAGCTGCGATCTTGTTTTCCAAAACGGTGGTGGTGGGGTTGCCGAGACGGGTGTAGATGTAACCGCCTTCCTCGCCCGCAAAACGGCGGCCGCCCTGTTCGCAGCTGTCAAAGTAGAAGGTCGAGGTCTGGTAGATAGGCATGGTCAGGGAGCCGTACTGCGTATCCCTCACGTTGCCTGCGTGTACCGCACGGGTACCGAAGCCCATCTTGTCAAGCATTTCTTTTTCCATAGTATACTCTCCTGTATAAATTTTGGTTGCTACGATAGTGCAATTATATAATGCATACAAAAGAATGTCAACTTCTTTGCAATAAATTGAGCAAAAACGACAACAAAAGACCGCCGGATAACCCGACGGCCCTTTGCTTTGGAGAAATAGAGAGGATGTATAAGGAGAAGAAAAGTATCGAAATATCAATTAAATCTGCCGCCGCTTTGCGGGTGGCTTGAAAGCCCCGATTCGTTAACACCGTTTGATCCGGTGTTGGGCTTGGATTCGTCGAAGGTGACGGAAAGCTCGATGTAGTCGTTTGCTCTGTAGACCACGAACTTCACCGTGTCGCCGGCGTGGAACTCACGGATCGCCGAGGAGAGATCGGAGTAGCTGCGAATGTCGTAATCGCCGATCTTCGTGATGATGTCTCCTGCGGAGATGCCCGCTTTTTCGGCACAGGTGCCGGACTCGACATAGAAGATGTATGCGCCTTCGGGCATGCTGTAGTAGTCGGCATAGACCGAGGTGTAGCGGGTATCGACGGTGACGCCGAGATAAGCTTTACCCGTAACGTAGCCCTTGGTGATAAGGTCGTTTGCGATGTTAACCGCATCGTTTATCGGGATGGCAAAGCCGATGCCTTCGACGTTGTTTTCACTGGACTTTGCGGTAACGATACCGATGACCTCACCGGAGGTGTTGTACACGGGACCGCCGGAGTTGCCGGAGTTTACCGCTGCGTCAAACTGGAACATATTTATTGCGGGCTGGTCGCTGTCGACCGTGATGCTGCGGTCGAGGGCGCTTATGCTGCCCGTCGTCATGGAGAAGTCAAGCTCTCCGAGGGGGTTGCCGACTGCGTATACCGTGTCGCCGACGAGAATGTCGTCACTGTCGCCGACTGCGACGGGGGTAAGCCCGGTCGCATCTATCTTCAGGACCGCAACGTCGTTTTCGGCTTCGACACCGACGATGCTTGCGTCGTACTGCGTACCGTCCTTGAAGATGACGGACACGGTGTAGTTATATTCGTAGGCGTACTCGATGACGTGGTAGTTTGTCATGATGTAGCCGTCGGTGGTGACGACAAAGCCCGTGCCGGATACGGCGGTGGAGCTGGTCTGCCCGAACATATTCGTGTAGGTGACCTCGGTCTTGATGCCGACGGTCTGCGAACAGGCAAGCGTGTAAATGTCGTTTGCGGTGCTTGTAGAATTGTTTATCGGGGTGCCGGTGGAGCGGCTTATCGGAGTGTCGGCGGCAGCGTCATTGCTGTCATCCTGACCGTACATAAGACGTCCGGCTGCGGCTCCGGCGATCCCGCCGAGCAGCGCACACACGAGGCACAGACAGGCAATCTTCAGTCCGAGCCGACGCTTGGGAGGCTTTGCTCCGTCGTCCTTCTGTTCCTTGGGCTTTTTCTCGGAGGGAACATAGTAGTTGGGAAACTCCGTGCTTTCGGATTGCGGAACGTACTCTGCGTCCTCATAAAGTCTTGCTTCGGGTCTCACGAAACGGTACTCGCCGTCGTTTGAGCCGAAGGTGAATCCCGTCTCGCTCGATACGGGTGATTCGGGAGTTTCGGGAGCAGCGTCGATTTTCTCTTGCTCGCTGCGATTGTTTTCATCCATCATGCTCACCTCTGTCTTATGTGCCTATAATACACGAGCTTTATGTCAAAGTAATGAACAAAGGCAAAAGAAATTATAAACAAACGCTGAATGTTTGATGAACGTCAAAGCGAAATTATGAAAAAAGTATATGCGGCAATTGAAACCGCAGACAAAGAGTGATATAATACCATGTCAAATTATAATCGGTAGGTATGATCTATGTGGATTTCTGATAAATGGAAGGATTTTGAGCTTCTCGACTGTTCGGGAGGCGAAAAGCTTGAGCGTTGGGGGAAGTACAATCTCGTGCGCCCCGACCCGCAGGCTATTTGGGAAACGCCGAAGAGCGACAGCCGTTGGAACTGCCGTGACGCAAGGTACCGCCGCAGCGAGACCGGAGGCGGAAGCTGGGACAAGGGCGGACTGCCCGAAAGCTGGCAGATAAGCTACGGTGAGCTGCGCTTTAACGTAAAGCCCATGAACTTTAAACACACGGGGCTTTTCCCGGAGCAGGCGTGCAACTGGGACTGGGCCATGGAAAAGATACGCACTGCGGGCAGACCCGTGAGCGTACTGAACCTCTTTGCCTACACCGGCGCTGCGACGGTCGCCTGCGCAAAGGCGGGAGCGGCCGTGTGCCATGTTGACGCCGCAAAGGGCATGGTCGCATGGGCAAAGGAAAACGCCGCCTCGTCGGGACTTAAAGACGCTCCCATCCGTTGGATAGTGGACGACTGCGCAAAGTTCGTTGAGCGGGAGATACGCCGCGGCAGACGCTACGATGCGATCATCATGGACCCGCCCTCATACGGCAGGGGACCCGGCGGCGAGGTGTGGAAGCTCGAAAAGAACCTCTGGCCATTTGTGTCGCTGTGTGCGGGCGTGCTTTCGGACGATCCGCTTTTCGTGCTGATAAATTCGTATACGACGGGCTTGTCTGCATCGGTGCTGTCATACGTCACCGAGAGCGTGTTTACAAAGAAGTTCGGCGGCAGCTCCGAGGCACGGGAGTTGGGACTGCCGGTGACCGACAGCGGATTGGTGCTGCCCTGCGGGGCAAGCTGCCGTTGGGAGAGATAAATGAACGGAATAGGAATAATTGAAATTAAAGATCTGCATTACATTTACCCCGGAGACGAGACGGAGAGCTTAAAGGGCGTGAGCCTTACGATAGAAAAGGGCAGCTTCGTCGCCGTGTTGGGACATAACGGCTCCGGCAAGAGTACGCTTGCAAAGCACTTAAACGCCATCCTGCTGCCGACGTCGGGCAGCGTAACCGTCGCCGGGATGGACACCTCGGACGAGACGAAGACGCTCGACATACGTCGCAAGGTGGGCATGGTGTTCCAAAACCCCGACAATCAGATAGTCGCAAACGTCGTTGAGGACGACGTCGCCTTTGCGCCGGAAAACCTCGGCGTACCGTCCGAGGAGATAAGACGGCGAGTTGACGCAGCGCTTAAACAGGTCGATATGTACGAATTTCGCCTTCATGCACCGCACCTGCTCTCCGGCGGACAGAAGCAGCGTGTGGCGATCGCCGGGGTCATCGCAATGGACCCGGAGGTCGTGGTGCTGGACGAGCCTACCGCAATGCTCGACCCCAAGGGCCGCAGCGAGGTCATAAAGACCGTCACGGAGCTGTGCAGGACGAGGGGCATAACGGTCGTGCTTATAACGCATCATATGTCGGAGTGCATCGGAGCCGACAGGCTCATCGTCATGTCGGACGGCAGCATAGTTGCCGACGGAACGCCGCAGGAGGTGTTCTCGCAGGTGGAGCTTATGCGCAGCGAGGGACTCGGCGTTCCGGCTACGACGGAGCTTTTGTACGAGCTGAACAAATCGGGACACAGGCTCCCGCTTACGGCGCTTACGGTCGAGGAATGCGCCGATGAAATTGCAAAGGAAATCGGAAATGTCAGAAATTAAAGTGAGCGGATTGCGCCATGTCTACAGTGCGGGAACGCCGTTTGAGAAGGTTGCGATCGACGATATAAATATAGAGATACCGAGCGGACAGCTTGTCGGACTTATCGGACACACGGGGTCGGGCAAGTCCACGTTCATTCAGCATTTAAACGGACTGCTTGCACCCGCCTCCGGCAGCGTGACGGTGGACGGGGAGGATATTTTTGCCTCCAAGGAAGCGACAAGAAAGGTGCGATTTAAAGTCGGACTTGTGTTTCAATATCCTGAGTACCAGCTTTTCGAGGAGACGGTGTTTAACGACATCGCCTTCGGTCCCAAGAACATGGGACTGAGTGAAGCGGAGGTCAGTGAGCGTGTGCGTGAGGCGGCGGGCTTTGTCGGTGTGCCGGAGGACTGCTTTGACAAATCGCCGCTTGAGCTGTCCGGCGGTCAGAAGCGCAGAGTTGCGATAGCGGGCGTTATCGCAATGCGCCCCGGCGTGCTTATACTTGACGAGCCGACTGCGGGTCTCGACCCGGAGGGCTGCCGCCGTATCCTGAGCAACATCTGCGAGTACCGTGAAAAGACCGGCTCCACGGTCATCATCGTCAGCCACAGTATGGAGGACGTAGCCAAGCTTGCGGACAGGCTCGTGGTCTTTAACGGCGGTCACATCGAGTTTGACGGAACGCCGGAGGAGGTCTTTTCGCACCCGGAGGAGCTTAAAGCGATAGGACTTGCGGTCCCCGCTGCGACGGAGCTGAGCATGGCGCTGCGCCGCCGTGGCATAGCGCTCTCGCCGTCTATATACACGATCTCCCGGCTGCTTGAGGAGCTGAACGCTTTGACGGGAGGTGGCGCAGAATGCTGAAGGACATCACCCTCGGTCAGTACTTTCCGGGCAACACGATAGCGCACCGCCTTGATCCGAGAACGAAGCTGCTGCTCGTCATAGTCTACATCGTGGGACTTTTCAACACGACGGACTTCATCGGCTATGCCTTTGTCATCGCAATTACCGGACTGTGTATGTACCTTGCGAGGATAAACCCCAAGACTGCATTTAAGGGACTCAAGCCCCTCGTGATCGTCATCGTTCTGACGGCGCTGCTCAATATCTTCTACACGAAGGGTACGCCGATAATCGAGGGCTGGATAATCACATGGGAGGGTCTTAAAAAGGCGCTCTTCATGTCGGTGAGGATAGTGCTGCTCATCGTCGGCACCTTCATGCTGACCTACACGACAAGCCCTATGGCGCTGACGGACGGACTTGAGCGTCTTTTAAGACCGCTCAAGAAGATCAAGATCCCCGTGCATGAGATGAGCATGATGATGAGCATGGCGCTCAGATTCATACCGACGCTCATTGAGGAGACGGACAAGATAATGTCTGCGCAGAAGGCGAGGGGAGCGGACTTTGAAAGCGGCAGCATAATGCGCCGTGCAAAGGCACTGCTGCCCATCCTCGTACCGCTGTTTATCTCGGCGTTCCGCCGTGCGGACGAGCTTGCGGTCGCAATGGAGAGCCGCTGCTACCACGGCGGCGACGGCAGAACGAGGCTCAAGCAGCTCAAATACGAAAAGGCGGACTTCGAGGCGATGCTTGCGGGCGCAGTCTTTCTTGCCGCAGTATTCGTTATGAAGCATTTCGGATTGTAAGGCATGAGAAACATAGCGTTAAGAATAAGATATGACGGGTCGAAGTATCACGGCTGGCAGGTGCAGAAAAACGACGTGTCCGTGTGTGCGACCGTGCAGGCGGCGCTTGAGCGCATCTGCGAGCATCCCGTGAAGCTCACGGGCTGCGGCAGGACCGACGCCGGGGTCCACGCTCTGCGCTACTGCGCAAACTTCCGCACCGACTGCCGCATACCCATCGACCGCTTTGCGCTCGCCGTGAACACTCGGCTGCCAGACGACATCGCCGTTGTCGATGCAGTTGAGGTGCCGGAGGATTTCAACGCAATATCGTCGTGTATAAAAAAAGAATACATCTATAAAATATATAACTCCAACATCCGGGATCCCTTCCTTCGGGATCGGGTCTGCTTCTATCCGAAGCGGCTCGACATGGAGCGTATGCAGGCGGCAGCGCTTGCATTTGAGGGGACGCACGACTTTGCCGCCGTGCGGAGTCTCGGAACGGAAACAAAGACCACCGTTCGCACCGTCTATCGGTGCAGAGCGGAAAAAGAGGGCGACACTATAACGGTCTCCGTCTGTGCCGACGGGTTCCTGTACAATATGTGTCGGGCGATAGTGGGAACATTGGTATATGCAGCCTGCGGAAAGCTTGAGCCGGAGGATATCCCCCGTCTGCTTGAGATCGGCGACAGACGGCTCACCGGCCCCACTATGCCGCCCCAGGGTCTGTATCTCAACCGAGTTTGGTATGACGGTCCTGCCGGCGAGATGATGCGGAAGGACTGACCTCAAAATGCGAAAAAAGACCCTTTTTCTCGTACTTGCAGCCGTAGCCACGCTTGCGCTGCTTTTCCTCACCACCCGGCACCGGGAGCCTGACGAGGGCTTCGACTTCGTGCCGGACGAAAACCAAAGCTTTGCCTCGGCGGGAGAGAGCCTTGTGTGGTACACTCCGAATGAGCTGCGGCAGTACGACCTTGAGGGCGATACCCTAAACAGCATGAGCCTTAACATGAGTGAGCCGAGAGCCGTGACAAACGGCGACCGCTGCCTTATCTGGGATAAGGGCGCAAAAAAGCTTCTCTTGCTCGACGAGAGCGGAGAGACGAAAAGCTTCACGTCCCCCGGCAGACTCATTTATGCCTGCCTCGGCGAGGAAGGCGCCGTGCTTTGCACGGAGAAGGCGGGCTGCGCCGCCTGCGTCACGGTGCTTGACACGGATTTTTCGGAAGTGTATAAATGGTACAGCGCAGAAAACGTCGTTTTCATGGCGGCGCTCTCGCCCGACGGCGAGACGCTTGCCGTAGTGCGGGACGATGCCGTGCTTTTCATCTCGACGGAAACGGGCGAGACGCTCGCAAAAAACGAGGGCGTCGGGCAGCCGAGCGGTGCGCAGTGGTTCGGAGACGATGCGCTGTGCCTTGTGACCGAGACGGCGGCGTATATCTCGGACACATCAGGCGACACTGATAAGTATGACTACGGCGACCGGGCGCTCGGACTTTTCGCCTTTACGCCCGACGGGGTCGTGCTTGAGCTGCGGCGTCACGCAAGCGGCGGCGACGGGCAGCTTTTGAGCCTTGACGCAAGCCTCAAAAAGTGCGCTGCGGCGGAAACGAGGATGCTCATTTCGCTTGCGGCAAATGACGGGGAAGTGCTTGCACTCGACCGTGACACGGCAAGGCTTTACGGCAAAAACCTAAAGCTTAAAGACACGGCGGACTTAAACGCCGGTATAACGGGACTGTACTGCGGAGACAGTGCGGTCATAATTCAGAACACACACGCAGACCTATGGTGATGCGTCTATTTATAAAGAGAGCCGCTCGGCGGCAGATTGGAGTAGATCATGCAGAAAAGACTTTGCTCACGATGCGGAAAGAATATTGCGATCGTGTTTATTACGAAGATCGAAAACGGCGAGACAAAGAACGAAGGACTTTGCTTCAAGTGCGCAAGAGAGCTGCACATAAAGCCCGTTGACGAGTTTATGGACAGAATGGGGATCTCCGACGAGGACCTCGACAACCTGACCGGGGAGATGATGGGTGCGCTCGACGGCATCGAGGAGCTTGCAAGGCTCGACGATGCCGACGGTGACGATAACGACGGCGACGACGGCAAAACGGCTACCTTCCCGTTTTTAAACCGACTTTTCGGCGGTCAGAATGCGGAAAAGTCGGACGATAACGGCGACGGCGGCGCAGCCTCGGAGCGCAGGGAAAGCCCCCGACCCGTCAAGAAAAGCTACCTTGACAGCTATTGCATAAACCTGACGGAAAGGGCAAGAGAAGGAAAGCTCGACAGTATGATAGGGCGCAAGGAGGAGCTGGAGCGGGTCATTCAGATACTCAACCGCCGCCAGAAGAACAATCCCTGTCTCATCGGTGAGCCGGGCGTCGGCAAGACCGCCGTGGCGGAGGGACTTGCGCAAAGGATCGCCTCGGAGCAGGTGCCGCTAAAGCTCCGAAACAAGGAGGTCTATCTTCTTGACCTCACCGCCCTCGTTGCGGGAACGCAGTTTAGGGGGCAGTTCGAGAGCCGCATGAAGGGGCTTATCGAGGAGATACGGCGTCAAGGCAACGTGATACTCGTCATCGACGAGGTACACAACATCGTCGGCGCAGGCGACGCCGAGGGCAGCATGAACGCCGCAAACATCCTAAAGCCCGCACTTTCGAGGGGCGAGATACAGGTCATCGGCGCCACCACCTTCACCGAGTACCGCAAGCACATCGAAAAGGACTCGGCGCTTGAACGCAGGTTCCAGCCCGTGACGATAAACGAGCCTTCCGTTCAGGACAGCATCGAGATATTAAAGGGCATCGCCCACTACTACGAGGACTACCACGGCGTTAAGATCAGCGACGAAATGTGCGCCGAGGCGGTGCGCCTGTCGGAGCGCTATATAACCGACCGCTTCCTGCCGGATAAGGCGATAGACCTCATCGACGAGGCCTGCTCCGATGTGAACCTCAAGGACGAGAGCATAAACCGCCGCATCGAGGCGCAGCGTGATCTCGACAACCTGCGCTTTGAGCGTGAGGCGCTGATGAGCGCAGAGCCGCCGAAGGGCGAGGATGCCGACGAGCAGCTCAACAAGCGCTACGAGCGCATCACGATACTGCGTGGTAAGGAAATGACCCGTGAAAAGGAGCTCGAAGAGCTTAATAAAAGCGGCAGACCGGAGCTTACGGTCGATAACCTTGCACGCATAATCGAGCTGTGGACGAAGATCCCCGCAAGCAGCATAAAGGCGGACGAATTCCGCCGTCTTGAGGGACTGGGCGACAGGCTCCGTGCGCACATCGTCGGACAGGACGAGGCGATAAAGGCGGTCTGTGCAGCCATCGCGAGGAGCAGAGTGGGACTGAAAGCAAAGCGCAAGCCCGCAAGCTTCATATTCGTCGGCGGCACCGGCGTCGGCAAGACCGAGCTTGTAAAGCGTCTTGCCGAGGACCTCTTCGATTCGCCGGAGAGCCTTATAAGGCTCGATATGTCCGAATTTATGGAGAAGTTCTCCGTTTCCCGCATCATCGGCTCGCCTCCCGGCTACGTCGGCTACGACGAGGCGGGACAGCTCACCGAGAAGATACGGCGCAAGCCCTACTCGGTCGTGCTGTTTGACGAGATCGAGAAGGCGCATCCCGACGTTTTGAATATTCTGCTCCAGATACTTGACGACGGCAGAATAACCGACGCACAGGGCAGGACCGTAAACTTTGAAAACGCCGTTATTATAATGACCACGAACGCAGGCTCCAATACCGGAAGCGGCTCTTTGGGCTTCGGCGGCAGCGTGAGCGACATGGGACAGGAGCGAGCCATGAAGGCGCTCAATGACTTCCTGCGCCCGGAGTTTATAAACCGTGTGGATGAGATCGTGTACTTCAACAAGCTCACCGAGGACGACTTCCGCCGCATTGCGGAGCTGATGCTCGGCGAGACGAAGGCGGCGATATCCGAAAGCGGCATTGCGCTTTCGTGGGACGACAGCCTCATAGACTACCTCGTCGAAAAGAGCTACTCCGTCAAGTACGGCGCACGAAGCCTTCGCAGAACGATACAGAAGGATGTTGAGGACCCCGTTGCGGCAAAGATAATCGAAAAGCACGGCGAAAACGTCGGACGCATAAGGCTCTCCGCCGCCGACGGCAAAGTGAAAATTGAGATCAGAAAACGGTGAAAAGCATGAACATTGAGATAATCAGAGGAGATATAACCAAGCAGAGCGTCGATGCGATAGTCAACGCCGCAAACTGCTCCCTGCTCGGCGGCGGGGGCGTTGACGGCGCCATACACAGAGCGGCGGGCAAAGAGCTTTTGGAGGAGTGCCGCACCCTCGGCGGCTGCAAGACGGGCGAGGCGAAGATAACAAAGGGCTACAAGCTCCCGGCAAAGTACGTTATCCACACCCCCGGACCCGTGTGGCACGGCGGCGGCAGACACGAGGCGGAGCTTCTGCGCTCGTGCTACCGCAATTGCCTTGTGCTGGCGTCGGAAAACGGCTGCAAGACCGTTGACTTCCCGTCGATATCCACGGGGGTCTACGCCTTTCCGCTGGACAAGGCGGCTCCCATCGCAATAAACGCCATTGCCGAGTACCTCAGCGAGCATCCCGAGATCGAGCGTGTCCGCATGGTCTGCTTTGACGACAGAACGGCACAGCACTACAAAAACGCATTGGAGAAGCTGAAATGAAAAAGATGGTCAGATTCCAGTACAACTCCCCCGTGGCGCTGACCTTTGCGCTGCTGTCCTTTGCTGCGCTGATGCTGGAAAAGTACATCGGCGGTACTAACAGTCTGCTGTTTTCAGTGTACCACTCGTCGCTGTCCGACCTGCTTACATATCCGAGATTCATACTCCATGTACTCGGACACCCCGACTACCGCAGCTTCATATCGAACATTATGATGATACTGCTGCTTTGCCCCACGCTTGAGCAGCGCTACGGCAGCGGAAACATCTTGGGCGGTATTTTGGTGGCTGCGCTCGTGTCGGGACTTATCCACTGGCTGTTTTTCCCCGGTGTGCTTATGGGTGCGTCGGCGGTGGTGTTCATGCTGATAATCATGGCGTCGCTTGCGGGTATGCGCAGCGGCTACATCCCCATCACCTTCATACTCGTTTTGGTGCTGTACATCAGCGGAGAGATAGTCTCCGGCGTGCCGATCGGCGACAATACGGCGCTGCTCACCCGCATTGCGGGCGGTACCGCCGGTGCGGTCATAGGTATGAGACGATGAGGGACAAGCTTCTTGTATCCGCCTGCCTTTTGGGTCTTTGCTGCAAATACGACGGCGGCAGCAACCGTCTGCCGGACGATAAGCTGCACAAGCTCTGCGAAAGCCACGAGCTTATCCCCGTCTGCCCGGAGGCGTACGGCGGTCTTACGACGCCGAGAGCGCCTTCGGAAAGACGTGACGGCGGTGTCTTTTCCTCGGAGGGAAGGGACGTGACGGAGCAGTTTAAAAAGGGCGCCGAGGCTGCGCTGTACCTTGCCGAGACCTTGGGCATACGCAAGGCGCTTCTTAAAGAAAACAGCCCCTCCTGCGGGAGCGGGACGATATACGACGGCAGCTTTTCGGGAAAGCTCATCCCCGGCGACGGCGTTACAGCCGAGCTTCTAAAGGCGCACGGGATCGAGGTTTCGGGCGAAAGCAGCCTGTGAGAAAGGACTATGCTATGAACGTTTTGGATCGCTTTTTGACTTACGTTTCGTTTCACACAACGTCGAGCGAGGACTCTGCCACCGTTCCCTCGACGGAGCGGCAGCTCAGGCTCGCAGAGCATCTTGTGAGCGAGCTTAACGCCATCGGGCTTGAGCGGGTGACGCTCGACCGCTACGGCAGAGTGTACGCATTCCTGCCCGGAAGCGTCGAGGGCGCAGAGCCGCTGGGCTTTATCGCACACATGGACACATCGCCGGACGCAAGCGGCGAAAACGTGAAGCCCCGCATAATCAAATACGAAGGCGGCGACGCCGGACACATAAAGCTCTCGGACTTTCCCTCGCTTGGCAAATGCGTCGGCGAGGAGCTTGTGATAACGGACGGAACGACCCTGCTCGGAGCGGACGACAAGGCGGGCATCGCCGAGATCGTGACGGCTGCGGAGCATCTGAAGGCGCACCCGGAGCTTAAACACCGTGGTATGGCGATATGCTTTACCCCCGACGAGGAGATCGGCTGCGGAGCCGATCACTTCGACTTCTCCCGTTTTCCGGCAAAGGCGGCGTACACCGTGGACGGCGGCGAGCTTGGCGAGTTGGAGTATGAAAACTTCAACGCAGCCTCTGCGGTCGTGACCGTACACGGGGTGAACATCCACCCCGGCGAGGCGAAGAACAAGATGAAAAATGCGGTTTTGATGGCGGTCGAGTTCGTCTCCCGTATGCCTGCGGCGGAGACCCCGGCACACACCGAGGGCTACGAGGGCTTTTACCACGTCTCCGACATCGAGGGCAACGAGACGCTTGCCCGTGTCGCAATGATAATCAGAGACCACGACGCCGAAAAGTTTGCGGCGAAAAAGCGCTTTGTCGAGGAGCTGTGCAGCTACCTAAACGGCGTCTACGGTGAGGGAAGCTTTGAGCTGACGCTCAAGGACAGCTACTACAACATGAAGGAGAAGATCCTTCCGCACATGGAGCTTGTGCATGATGCGGAGGCGGCGTTCAAAGCCGCCGGCGTCGAGCCGAAGATCGTCCCCATTAGGGGCGGCACCGACGGCGCACGTCTGTCGTATGAGGGACTGCCGTGTCCGAACCTTTCCACCGGCGGCGTCAACTTCCACGGCGTGCATGAGTACATCCCCGTGTCCTCTCTCGAAAAAATGGTGCAGGTGATCCTTGCTCTCGTAAAGTGCTGAACGGCATAAAAAAGCTCCCGCTTTCTATGGGCGGGAGCTTTTTTTATGCCTTTATCTCAGTCTGCGCAATGCTCACAGTCGTGGACCTGAGCGAACTTTTCCTTGTCGTACTCGATGCCGTTCTTGTCGTAGTAATTCTTGACGGCGGCCTTGACCGCTTCCTCGGCAAGCACGGAGCAGTGGATCTTGTGGGTGGGCAGACCGTCAAGCGCCTCGACGACCGCCTTGTTGCTCAGCTCAAGCGCTTCCTCAAGGGGCTTGCCCTTGATAAGCTCGGTCGCCATGGAGCTGGTCGCAATGGCGCTGCCGCAACCGAAGGTGTTGAACTTGCAGTCCTTAACGACGCCGTCCTCGATCTGGAGGTACATCTTCATAATGTCGCCGCACTTTGCGTTGCCGACTTCGCCGATGCCGACGTTCGGTGCGTCGTCTATCTTACCCACGTTGCGGGGATTCTGAAAATGGTCCATTACCTTATCACTATAGAGTGCCATAATAATTTCCTCCTGTTTTTAATCGTAAATTATCAGATGAGATGCTTGCGGGTACCGTTTTCAAGCTCTTCCCACACGGGGCTGATGCTGCGAAGGTATTCGACGACCGGCGGCACGGACTCGATTATGTGGTCGATCTGCTCCATGGTGTTATACTCGCCGATGGACAGACGCAGGGAGCCGTGTGCGACCTCATGCGGCAGACCGATGGACAGCAGCACATGGCTGGGGTCGAGGGAGCCGGAGGTGCAGGCGGAGCCGGAGGATGCGCAGATGCCCTTTGAATCAAGGAGCAGGAGAAGGCTTTCGCCCTCGATGCCCTCAAAGCACATATTCACGGTGCCGGGAACGTGATGCTCAAGGGAACCGTTTATCTTGGAGTGGGGGATCTTGCTCAGCTCGGCAAAGAGCTTGTCTCTCATGGGGATGATCTTTGCGGTGTTCTCCTCCATGTGTTCGACGCTCTCCTTGAGTGCGGCCGCAAGTGCGACGATACCGGGGATGTTCTCGGTGCCGGCACGCTTGCCACGCTCCTGAGCGCCGCCCTCGATGATGTTGAACAGAGGCAGCCCACGCTTTGCGTACAGTACGCCGACGCCCTTGGGCGCATGGAACTTGTGACCCGACATACTGAGCAGGTCAATGTTCATTTCCTTCACGTTCACGGGGATGTGACCCATTGCCTGAACCGCGTCGGTATGGAAGGGGATGCCCTTGCTGCGGCACAGCTCGCCGATCTCCTTGACGGGCTGAATGGTGCCGATCTCATTGTTTGCAAACATGATGGTCACGAGTGCGGTATCCTCACGGATTGCAGCTTCAAGCTCCTCAAGACGGACGATACCGTCTTCGTGAACGTCAAGCAGCGTGACCTCATAGCCCTGCTTTTCGAGAGCCTTGAGCGTATGCAGCACGGCGTGATGCTCAAACTTGGTGGAAATAATGTGCTTCTTGCCCTTGAGCGCACCGAACTTTGCCATGGAGACTATAGCCTGATTGTCGGCCTCGGAACCGCCGGAGGTGAAGTAGATCTCTCTCGGCTCTGCGCCGATGATGGAGGCGACGGTCTCTCTGGCTTCCTCAAGAGCCTCCTTTGCCTTCTGGCCGAAGGCGTACAGACTGGAGGGGTTGCCGTAGTAATCGGTGAGGTAGGGGATCATTGCATCGAATGCGGTCTTGCTGACTGCGGTCGTTGCGGCGTTATCTGCATAAACGAACATTTTCATCTTCCTTTCGATTATATCCTATTAAATTCATGGGGGATTATAGCACCCCAAGTCGAGTTAGTCAACAGATTTCCATTTTGCACCCGTGAGAAGATCTTCAAGGCTCACGGTGTCGAGATATGCGTTTGTAATATCGTCAAGCTCCTTCCACATCGGGATGGTCAGGCAGGCGCCGGAGCGGTCGCAGTTGACCGAGCCCTCCTTGATGCAGGCGACGGGAGCGAGGTTGTCCTCAATGCAGCGGAGGATCTCGCCGATGGAGTAGTCGGCAGGCGCACGGTTGAGCTTATAGCCGCCCTCCTTGCCCCTTGTCGAATCGACAAGCTCGGCTTTCTTGAGGTTGCCGACGATCATTTCAAGGTACTTCATCGAAAGCCCCAGACGGTCGGACACGGTTTTAAGGGAAATATAACCGTCCTCGGAGTGTTGGGCGAGGTCGATCATTATGCGCAGCGCATAGCGTCCCTTGCTCGTAACGTTCAAAGTATCACCTCCAAATTCCTACTGTTTTCCTGGTAAATTTAATATACCACGATTTTAATGGGAATTAAAGCGCCTGTGCAACATTTGCTGTGCATTTTTTGCACAACGGGAAATAAAAAAAGACTTTACTTTAGCGAACTACCGTGATATTATGGCAACGTGATAATTCAATGAACAAAGAGAGGACACAAGGATGAAAAAGCTTATTGCACTGCTGCTTGCGGTGATATCTGTTTTTGCACTCTGCGCCTGCGGCTCCGTCGAGCAGGATAACGGCAAGGCGGCGGGAGTCATTACCGAGGATGATCTCAACAAGGATTTTGTACTCAAGGTCGGCTTCGATGCGGAATTTCCCCCTTACGGCTACCTTGCCGACAACGGTGAGTACGACGGCTACGACCTTGCGGTCGCAAAGGAACTGTGCGACCGTCTCGGTTGGGGCTTTGAGGCGGTCCCCATCAAGTGGTCTGCAAAGGACAAGGAGCTTGAGGCGGGCAACATAAACTGCATCTGGAACGGCTTTACCTACACCGGCAAGGAGGACGATTACACATGGTCTGTGCCTTACGCCGACAACGACATAGTGGTCGTCGTGAAGGCGGACTCCGGCATCACCTCGCTTTCCGACCTTGCGGGCAAGAGCCTTATGGTACAGGCAAGCTCTTCGGCGGCTCAGGCGGTCGAGGACAACAAGGAATTTAAGGCGTCGCTCAAGGAAGTGGTCGAGCTTTCCGACTACAGCCTCGGCTTCCTCGATCTTGACAACGGCACCGTTGCGGCAGTCGCCGCCGACTACGGCGTTGCGGCTTCGAGAATAAACGAAAAGTCCGACGAGTATGTGATACTCTCCGAGACGGTTTCGCACGAGCAGTATGCGGTCGGCTTCCTCAAGGGCAACACCGCACTGAGGGACGCCGTGAATGCTGAGCTTCTCAAAATGGCTGAGGACGGCACTCTGCTTAAGATAGCGCAGTCCTCCGACTATGTGGAGCGGGGACTTGTCATCGACAAGCTGATACTTATAAACAAATAAGCAATAAGCCGCCCCTCTGGGCGGCTTAACTTTTGAGGTGAGGTGTACGATGGAATTTCAAACCGTACTGTCGGAGCTTGTCAAATGCTTCGGAACGACACTTGCAATATTTCTGCTGACGCTTATCGGCTCGCTGCCGTTGGGACTTTTGGTCTGCTTCGGACGGCGCTCGAAGCACTGCGTTTTGCGCAACGTCACAAAGGCGTACATATCAATAATGAGGGGAACGCCGCTCATGCTCCAACTCTGGGTCGTGTTCTTCGGACTGCCGATGCTTCTCAACTGGTTCTTCGGACTTTTCGGGCTGCGCTATATCGCCGATTCGCAATGGCGCTTTACAGCGGCGATAATTGCGTTTATAATAAACTACGCCGCATATTTTGCGGAGATCTACCGCTCCGGCATCGAGTGCATCCCCAAGGGTCAGTACGAGGCGGCAAACGTGTTGGGCTACGGCAGAGCGCAGACCTTTGTGAAGATCATTTTGCCGCAGATGGTGAAGAACGTCATGCCCTCCGTCACCAACGAGGTCATAACGCTCGTAAAGGACACGTCGCTGTGCTACTCCATCGGACTGGTCGAGATGTTCACGAGGGCGACGCAGATCGCAAACAGCAGCTCGGACACCTTCTTTGTCGCATTCATGACCGCCGGCGTCATGTACTACATATTTAACTTTGTCGTTGCGTGGCTCATGGAGCGCTGCGAAAAGGCAATGGCATATTACAGCTAAGAGGTGCGGACATGATACTTGAAATGAACGACATCCGCAAAAGCTTCGGCGGACTTGAGGTGCTGCGGGGCATCGACATAAGTGTCGGCAAGGGCGAAACGGTGTCCGTCATCGGACCCTCCGGCTCCGGCAAATCGACGCTTCTGCGCTGTGCGACCTTTTTGGAGACGGCTGACTCCGGCGAGATAAAGTACATGGGCAACAAAGCCGCATGGACGGACGAGACGGGAAAGATGAAGTATGTTTCGCCGTCGGAGCTTAAAAAATTCAAGAGCTGCTTCGGACTGGTGTTCCAACAGTTCAACCTCTTTCCGCACTTCACGGTGCTGAAAAACATCATCGACGCACCCGTTTCCGTTCAGAAGCGCAGTCGTGACGAGGTGACGGAGGAGGCAATGGCGATACTCGAAAAGATGGGGCTTGCGTCCAAGGCAAACGAGTACCCCGGCAGACTTTCCGGCGGACAGCAGCAGCGTGTTGCGATAGCCCGTGCGCTTGCGATGAACCCGGACATCCTGTTTTTCGACGAGCCGACGAGCGCACTTGACCCGGAGCTGACGGGCGAGGTGCTGAAGGTCATTCGTCAGCTTGCCGAGGAGAAGATGACGATGGTGGTCGTGACCCACGAGATGGACTTTGCAAGAGCCGTGTCGGATCGGGTCATCTTCATGGACGGAGGCAGCATCGTTGAGCAGGGCGACCCCGACAAGGTGCTGGGCGACCCCGACGAGGAACGCACAAAACGCTTTTTAAGGAACTACAAAAGGTAATGGAATTAAACTGCTACAAGATAAACCCCACCGGGAACGTGACGCTTATAGTCGAAGGGGCAGTCCCCGTCGAGCAGCAGGCATCTCTTGCGGCGGAGCTTATGAAAAGAGACACGGAGGCGGAGCAGGTCGGCTTTTTGAGTAAGCCGCAGCGCTTCGGCTCCGCTGCCGCATTGCGGATGATGGGCGGTGAGTTCTGCGGAAACGCAGCAATATCCGCAGCGGCGCTCGTGATGGACTCCCACGGTGCAAAAAACGGAGAAAAGGCGAGCGTGCGCCTTGAGATATCGGGCGCAGACGAGCCGCTCAATGTCGAGACCGAGAAGCTTTCCGACGGACTGTACTCCGGCACGCTCTCGATGCCGCTGCCGACCGCTTGCTTTGACTGCGAGCTTAGAAGCTTCGGCGAGCGCACGGTGCTGCCGATGGTGCGCCTGCCGGGGATAAGCCACATTATCGTGCATGACGAGATCGGCGTAGACAAGGCGGAGCGGGTGATCCGTGACTGGTGCAGACAGACGGATTCCGAGGCGCTGGGGCTGATGTTCACGGACGACGAAAACGGGCTTCTGCGCCCTTTAGTGTACGTCGAAAAGACGGACAGCCTGGTGTGGGAAAGCTCCTGCGCAAGCGGCAGCGTCGCCGTCTGCGCATACCGGGCGATGAAAAGCGGCACGGCGCAGGACCTCAAGCTGCGTCAGCCGGGCGGGGTGCTGAGCGTCAGCGCCGACTACTCAAACGGCGTCCTTTGGGGCGTGAAGCTCTCCGGCAGAGCGGAGATCGTCGGCAGGTATTCATTGGAAACCGTCGAAGCCACTTGATTTGCGGCGAAATTTTGAGTATTATGTTTTCAGCAAAAACGAAAGGCGGAGCCGACGTATGATGAAAAAATTAACCGCATTGCTCCTTGCGGTGCTTATGCTTGCGTCGCTGTGCGCCTGCACGGGGGACGGGAAATACTGCGTCGTCAAAAGCCTTGACGAGCTGCAATACTCCATTGTTCTCCGCAACGGCGACTCAAGCTATCACTATATAAATGCGGCGCTTCAGGAGCTTGAGAGCGAGGGCAGGATAGACGCTCTTGCGCAGGACTGGTTCGGCGACTCCGGCGCCGTGGACTTTCCCTCCGGCAAGAACAGGGTAAAGGACTTCGGATATATCGAGCCGAGGGAGTTTACCATCGGCATTGATCTCGATTCCTTCCCCATGTGCTTTGAGGAAAACGGTGTGTACACGGGCTTTGACGTGGTGCTGGCGCAGGAGGTCTGCGACAAGCTCGGCTGGCAGCTCAGAGTGCAGCCGATAAGGACCGAGGACGTGTTCGTGGAGCTTAACTCCGGCAACATCGACTGTGCATGGGGCGGCATTGCGGCGGACCTTTCTTCCGCCGATTACACGATACTCACGACCTACATGACCACGGATGCGGTCATAGCGGGTCTTTCCTCCGGCAAGGGGACGCTCTCCGGCGGTGTGCTGTATATGAGCTCGGCAAAGACGCTTCAGGCGATCCTTGACGCAAACGAGCGCAGCAAAAACAAGCTGGGGCAGATAACACGTGCGCAGGGTACGATGCAGGAGCTGTTTAACTCGATGGCAAACGGCGACTGCGACTTTGTCCTCACCACCGAGGCGGCGGTGTATTACAATAATCATCACTGACAAAAGACTCACGGTATACCGTGAGTCTTTTTATGAGGAAACGGAATGTATGTCCGAAAAATAAATCACAGCAAATTTGTAGGAATTGCTTGACAAGACGGAAAAAGGGGAGTAGTATAACGATATCCAAGCAAAGAAATAGGAATTTAAGAAAAAAGGAGCGATGTGCCGTGGAAAAAATGAACCGTTGTTGTATCTGTACCTGTACCTGTCGATGTTGTCGCTCCGTGTCCGTATGAAGGCGTAAAGCCGTTTGACCGTGACGACAGCATGTTTGTGCTGTCTTTTTTTATTTTCAAAATTTCTTTAAAGGAGTAATAATTATGTCTAAGATATACAATTCCGTTGATGAGCTTATCGGCCGCACCCCTCTGCTGCGCCTCACTAATATCGAAGAGAGCGAGAAGCTTTCCGCACGTCTGCTCGTAAAGCTTGAGATGTTCAACCCCGCCGGCTCCGTAAAGGACAGAGTCGCAAAGGCGATGCTTGACGACGCCGAGGCAAAGGGCGTTATAAACAAGGACTCCGTCATAATCGAGCCGACCTCCGGCAACACCGGCATCGGTCTTGCCTCCGTCGGCGCCGCAAGAGGCTACAAAGTGATAATCGTCATGCCCGACAGCATGAGCATAGAGCGCAGACAGCTTATGAAGGCATACGGCGCAGAGCTTGTGCTGACTCCGGGCAAGCTCGGAATGCAGGGCGCAGTCTCGAAGGCACAGGAGCTGCACGAGTCCATCCCCGGCAGCGTCATAGCGGGACAGTTTATAAATCCCGCAAACCCGGCTGCGCACAGAGCGGGAACGGGTCCTGAGATCTGGGAGGACACCGACGGCAACGTGGACATTTTCGTTGCGGGCGTCGGCACCGGCGGTACGGTGAGCGGCGTCGGCGAGTACCTCAAGAGCCGTAAGCCCGACGTTAAGATCGTTGCCGTCGAGCCGGAGCGTTCGCCCCTGCTCAGCAAGGGTACCGCAGGACCTCACGGCATACAGGGCATCGGCGCAAACTTCGTACCCGATGTTCTCGACCGCAGCGTCATCGACCGCATAATGACCGTGTCGGACGCCTCGGCATATGATATG
The DNA here is from genome assembly GCA_963610045.1 of Bacteroidaceae bacterium. Taxonomy (GTDB): domain Bacteria; phylum Bacillota; class Clostridia; order Oscillospirales; family Oscillospiraceae; genus F23-B02. The sequence goes on along the minus strand of CAVDMS010000003.1, from coordinate 29,410 downwards.
GTGCGCACCCTCGGCAAGACCGAAGGCGTGCTTGTGGGAATCAGCTCCGGCGCCGCACTTTCTGCGGCGATAGCGCTCGCAAAGGAGCCGGAGAACGAAGGAAAAACGATAGTTGCTCTCCTGCCGGACACCGGCGAGCGTTACCTGAGCAGTCCGGTTTTTGCGGAGTGATATTATGTTTAAAGATCTGAAGGAAACGATAGACGCATACCTCGCCAGAGACCCGGCGGCACAGAACGCACTTGAGGTGCTGCTGCTGTACCCCGGCGTCAAGGCGGTGCAGAGCCACAGAAGGGCGCACTGGTTTTACGAGCATGACATGAAGTTCATTGCCCGCCTCATCTCGCAGATGAGCCGCCGCCGCACCGGGATAGAGATACACCCCGGCGCAAAGATCGGCAAGCGCCTTGTCATTGACCACGGCATGGGCATCGTGATAGGCGAGACTGCGGAGATAGGCGACGACTGCCTCATATACCACGGCGTCACCCTCGGCGGCACCGGCAAGGACAGCGGCAAGCGCCATCCGACGATAGGCAACAACGTGCTTATCGGCACGGGCGCAAAGGTCCTCGGACCGTTCAAGGTCGGGGACAACAGCCGAATCGCCGCAAACTCGGTGGTCCTCGGCGAGATACCGCCCGACAGCACGGCGGTCGGCGTACCCGCACGGGTCATAAAGATCGCAGGGCAGAAGGTGGACTACGCATCCGAGGTCGATCAGGTCAGCGTATCCGACCCCGTGGCGGAGGAGCTTAGCGCCATAAACCGTATTCTTTCGGAGATAAACAAAAAGCTCGACAGAGCGGAATAAGAAAAAAGCAAGGCTCATAGAGCCTTGCTTTTTTCTTATTTTATCACTCGGTGCGCAGAGCCACGACGGGGTCCTTGTTCGCTGCGACCTTGGAGGGGATGAGACCCGCAACGACCGTCAGCGCCATGCTGATAAGCACGAGTATCGCCGCCGAGGACACGGGAAGCACCGCATTTATGCTGTTAATTCCCGTGAGCGAATGGACGATCGCATTGACCGGGATGCACAGCAGCACGGTGACGAGTATACCGATAAGTCCGGCACCGAAGCCCACGATGATCGTTTCGGCGTTAAATACACGGGAAATGTCCTTCTTCGACGCACCGATCGCCCTGAGTATGCCGATCTCCTTCGTGCGCTCAAGCACGCTGATGTAGGTGATGATGCCTATCATTATGCTCGACACGATGAGCGAGATGGCGACGAAGGCGATGAGTACGTAGGAGATAACGTCGATAATGGTGGTGACGGAGCTCATAATGAGCGCAACGTAGTCGGTGTAGCTTATGCGGTCCTTCTCGTCAACGCCGTCGTTGTAGTCCTCGATTATCTCGGCGACGGCGTCCTTGTCCGCAAAGGTCGAGACGTATATGTTGATGATGTCGGGGGAGTCGAGATCCACATAGCCGAGGGTCTTGAGGTTGTCCTCGTAGGTGGACTCGGAGAAGGTCTCCGGCATGAAGTTTTCGTATATGAGCTTTAAGTCTGACGCCGTAAAGTAGCACTTGTCAAACGCAGCCGCCAGCTCCGATACCGAGAGCGAGGAAAGGCTCTGCTTTATCTGCTCGGAGTAGGCCTTGGATATTTCGGCGGACAGCATCTCACGCATATAGGCAAAGAGCGTCTCGTCGTCCATGGCGTCAACGATGTCCATGTACTCCGGGTAGTTCTCCGTGACGAGCTTTTCAATGTCGTCACGGGTGACGCCGTTGAGCTGCTCGTCAAGCATGGAGTCGATGTAGACCTGCGGGGCGACGGCGGAAAACTCGGTGTAGAGCGCCGCCTTCTTCTCGGTGTCGAGCGTCTCAAAGTACGCCTCGACCGCAGCCTGTATCTCCTCGTCGCTCAGCGCTTCGTTGTCGCCCTTGAAGGGCAGTCCCGTGAAAACGTCGGTGTCGGGGTCGCTGAGCTGCTTTTTTACAAGCTCGCTGCCGCTCGTCTGCTCGACAATGTACTTTGTCAGCTCGTTTGTGTAGCCGATTGCGCCCTGCATCATGCCGGTCACGGCGTCCGAACTCTGACGCACGACGCCGACGACCTTGATGTCGATGCCGTTCTGGTACAGGGTCTTGAGACCCAGCTCGTCCTCGGTGATGTCCTTGTAGGCGCCGGTGACGGGGTCCTGCTGATAGCAGTCGGCGGGGAGAATGAGCTTGAAGGTCTTGTTGCAGATGTCGGCATAGCTCCAGCTTTCGACCTTTGAATTATCGACCTCCTGACCGCTCATGTAGGCGGTCATTATGCGCACCATCTCGTCGGAGGACTTGAGTCCGAGCGCATAAAGCACGATGTCGGAGACCTCGTTGTTCTCGTCAACGATGAGGATGACCTCGTTGTAGCTCTCCGGCCACCTGCCGTACAGCACGTCGTACTGGTTCGTGAGCAGCTCGCTCACGGCACTGCCGTCCTTGCCGGGGAGCATCTCCTGCCAAACGGTGATACTGCTCTGACTTGAGGAGGACTGAGGCATGGCGCTCATCATACCGCTGTATGCGTCGTCGGCGGAGCTTTGCGCATCATCGCCGACGATGCCGGCGCTCATGGAGCGCATGATGTCCATTGCGTCGCTGCGCACGATCTTACCGTCGGGGTCCTCCGTGAACATATTCATGGGGAAGTTGTAGCTGTACTGTATTGCGGTGACGTGATCTTTAAGCTCGGTCTCGGCGTCGTCGCTCTGCTCCCGGTCAAGGAACTGCTTAAAGTCACGGAGATTATTCGTGGTGACCTCGGCGTTTGTCATGGCGTCCATCATCTCAAGCATGACGTTATTCGAGTACACCGCATCCTTCTCGTGGGCGTTCTCGTCGTCGCTTGCGTTTATACCCATGAGCGTCGTCAAAAGTGCGCTCATGTCAACGCTTTCCGCCTCGACCGTGATGGGGTAGGCGGAGAGGGTGCTTTCCTGTATCTGAGCGATGTAGTTGTTGACGCCCGTGGAGATCGAGAGAATGAGCGCAATGCCGATGATGCCGATGCTGCCCGCAAATGCGGTCAAAAGCGTGCGCCCCTTCTTGGTCATAAGGTTGTTGAGCGACAGCGAAAGTGCGGTCATGTAGCTCATGACCGTCTTTTTGAAGGCGGGACCGTCGGAGGTCTTTTCCTCGGAGGCATAGGGCATGGAGTCGTCGGTGATGAGTCCGTCCTTCAGGCGGATGACCCTCGACGCATACTCGTTTGCAAGCTCCGGGTTGTGCGTCACCATGATGATGAGCTTGCTCTTGCTGACCTCCTTGAGTATCTCCATGATCTGAACGCTCGTCTCGGAGTCGAGCGCACCCGTCGGCTCGTCGGCAAGGAGAATGTCGGGGTCGTTTACGAGCGCTCTCGCTATGGCGACACGCTGCATCTGACCGCCGGACATTTGGTTCGGCTTCTTGTAGAGCTGGTCGCCGAGACCGACCTTGCGCAGAGCGTCTATCGCACGCTCACGGCGCTCGGCTTTGCCGACGCCGGACAGCGTGAGCGCAAGCTCGACGTTTGAAAGCACGGTCTGGTGCGGGATGAGGTTGTAGGACTGAAAGACGAAGCCGACGGAGTGGTTGCGGTAGCTGTCCCAGTCGCGGTCGGAAAAGTCACGGGTGGACTTGCCGTTTATCACAAGGTCGCCGGAGCTGTACTGGTCAAGACCTCCGATGATGTTCAAAAGCGTGGTCTTGCCGCAGCCGGAGTGACCGAGGATCGCAACGAACTCGCTCTCCCGAAATTCAAGGTCAATGCCCTTGAGCGCATGGACGACCTCGTCGCCGATGGCGTAGTCCTTGGTAATGCCTTTAAGCCTTAGCATCTGAAAGATCCTTTCAAAAACAAAGAAAATATGATATTTCATTATCGTCTTTCGCAGGGTCAAAGTCAAGCGGCTGAACACATTGTTTACCGATTATCCACAATCTGAGCGCCGGAACGCCGCACAATAAGTGATTGACAAGGCGGTAGTAATGAGTTAAAATAACAGGGCAATTTGATACGCCTCCGTAGCTCACCCGGATAGAGCGTGCGCCTCCTAAGAGAACCAAGAGCGCTCCCCAAAAGCGTGGCGGCAAACCTTAAAATTGAATAAGCCTCCGTAGCTCACCTGGATAGAGCGTGCGCCTCCTAAGCGCAAGGTAGTGAGTTCGAGTCTCGCCGGGGGTGCCAAATTAAACGCCGAAGGTCCTTGCTTTCAAGGGCTTTCGGCGTTAGGTTTTTTATTTTATAAAGATACTTCATTTCGGTAGGGATAATTTGCTGCGGACATTTTTACCCTACCCTTGAGTACATTCATGCAAATCCGGTTAGCGGATTTAGCCCCAAAGCTCACGCTCAAGCTGCTTTGCCACGGCTTCCACGACGCCGGGGGCGTAGGGCAGCGGCAGACCTGCGGACGAAAGCGTCTCGGCGTAGGACTTGCTGCCGCCGGAGGCGCACAGCGCACGGTAGCGCTTCCAACCGTCGACGGGGTCTGCGTCGTAGGCGGCCTTGAGCTGCTGTGCGCAGACGATGGACAGTGCGTAGCTGACGACGTAGCGAGGGAACATATACAGCGGGGAGCTTGTAAACAGGTCGCAGCCGGACAGCACCTGCTGCCGCCACGCCTCGTTGTTAAGCGTGCGCCCGAAGGACTTTTCGATGCGGTCGGACATCTCCGCCCACTCGCGAAGCTGTGCGTCGGGGTGTTCGTACAGCCACGTTTCAAAGCTGTGGATGGAGCAGAATGCGCACAGCTCCCTTATGACGCCGTAGCGCTGCTCTGCAAGGAAGCGCTCGGCGCTGTCGCCGAAGAAGTCAGGGAGGTAGGGGCGGCTTAAAAGCTCCATCGTTTTGGAGTGGACCTCCGCAAGGTCGGGGCTTAGCCCGACATAGTCCATGACCGGCTGATTGCGTGCGGAGAGGTAGCCCTGAAGCCCGTGACCCAGCTCGTGGGTGTACACGCTGACGTCGGAGGCGGTGCCGTCGCAGTTGGCGAAAATAAACGGCATTTTGTAGGGCGCTGCGAGCTCATCGCAAAAGCCCATGCCTGCGATCTTGTTTTTCGAGCCTGCAACGTCAAGCAGCTCGTGGCGGAGCATCTCGTCGAAAAACTCTCCGGCTTCGGGACTGAGACTGTGGTACATACGGTGAGCCGCCTCCGGCAGCTTGTCCGCCGCCACGGGAACGGCATTGCCGTCGGGGAACACAAGGGGGCGGTCGTAGGGCATCAAAACGTCCACGCCCAAGCGCTGCCGCTGCTCCTCCTGCAAGCGCAGGTACAGGGGCGTGATGTGCTTTTGCACCTGACGGCAGAACTCGTCAAGCTCCTTGCGGCCGTAGCCTGTACGCTGCTGCGCAAGGTCGCCGTAGTCGGCAAAGCTCTCAAAGCCGTTTGCCCGTGCAAGCGCATTGCGGGCCTTGACCAGATCACGCAGGAGCTTTTCAAATACCTTGCCCTGCTCAAGCACCGTCTTCTGCTCTGCCTCGAATGCCGCACGGCGGCGCTCACGGTCGGGACTCGTCATCGCTGCACGAAGCTCGCCGCCGCTGAGCGTTTCGCCCTGAACACTGTACTTTGCGGATGCGGTGAGCTGCTGATAGCGAGCCGACAGGCGGGATATCTCGGCTTGCAGCTCCTTGCCCTCGGCGCCGAGCCGATGGTCAAGACGCAAAAGCTCAAGGAGCCGAGGACCGTATGCCTCGTCGATCGCCGAAGCGTAGGGGCTTTCCGAGATCGCAAGGGCAAGCGACTGGCTGTCCAGCGTCTCCAAACCGGGCAGGGTCTCGGCAAACTCCGTCTGATAAAACTCGTCGGTGACGTCGTGGAAGGCACGGATGGTGACGAGACTGTCGCACAGGGAGATCTCCTGACGGAGAGCGTCAAGCTCACGAACGACCGAGAGAAGCTCATCTGCGCTCCCGGCGTTTTTTGCACGCCGAGTCAACTCGTCAAAACGGGACTGAAGCGCAGCCGTGTCGGGACGGGTGTAGGGGATATCGGAGAATTTCCAGTTTTCGTTCATAATATCACTTCGTTTCTTTATTTAATTTAAAAAGACGCCTTGGCTTTGCGGTCAAGGCGTCTTTCGTAAAAGCATATTACACAAGAACCGTGTCAGCCGAAGCATCGTCCGACTTGTCGAGAAGGTTCGACATATTCTTCAGACTGATGCCTAAGGTCGAGGTGTTGTGCAGCAGCGCCGATGTGGTGGGCGGAACTATCCCCGCCACGCCCAAAACGATCAGCGACAGATTAAAGCCGACGATGAAGCGGTAGCTTCCGTGGATACGCCGCATGAGCGCTTCGCTGAGACGGCGCAGCGTCACCAGCTCGAAGAGGTCCTCCGAGGCGATGGTGATGTCGGATATCTCCTTTGCGATGGCGGCTCCCGTGGCGATGGCGATGCCCGCATCCGCCTCGGAAAGCGCCGGGGAATCGTTGACGCCGTCGCCGACCATGATGACGGTGTGACCCTTCGCCTTTTCCTCACGGATGAAGGACGCCTTGTCCTCAGGCAGGACCTCGGCATAGAAAGCGTCGACCCCGACCTCTTTTGCGACGGACTCCGCCGTGCGGCGGTTGTCGCCGGTCATCATCACGACGTTCGTAAAGCCGCAGCGGTGAAGCGCCGCAACTGCGTCCCTCGCCTCACGGCGCAGGGGGTCGTGGATACATATCACGGCGGCAAGCTTCCCGTCGATGCACAGATAGAGCTGAGAGTACTCGGTCGGGATGGCGGCAAACTTCTCCCGCTCGTCCTCCGGGATAACGCAGCCCTCGTCCTCAAAAACAAAGTGGGCGCTGCCGATAAGCACACGCTTATTCTCCACGGTGCTGGAAATGCCGTGCGCTACGACGTACTGCACCTGCGAGTGGTACTCCTCGTGGGAAAGACCGCAGCGCTTTGCCTCCTCCACAACGGCGTTCGCTATGGAGTGGGGGTAGTGTTCCTCAAGGCAGGCGGCAAGACGAAGCATTTCCTGCTCGTCACGTCCGCCGAAGGGTACGACCATTGCGACCGTCGGCGTTGCGTGGGTCAGGGTGCCGGTCTTATCAAAGACGATGGTGTCCGCCTTTGCCACGGTCTCAAGGAATCTGCCGCCCTTGACGGAGATGTTGTAGCCGCTGCCTTCACGCATTGCGGACAGGACCGCAATGGGTATCGCAAGCTTCAGCGCACAGGAGAAGTCGACCATCAGCACCGAAAGCATCTTGGTGACGTTGCGGGTGAGAAGGTAGGTAAGCACCGTACCGCCCAAGGTGTAGGGTACGAGCTTATCCGCCATGCGTGCGGCCTTGTCCTCGGCGGTGGATTTGAGCTTCTCCGACTCCTCTATCATGCGGACGACACGGTCATAGCGCCCGCTGCCGGAGACCTTTTCAACGCATATGACGCACTCGCCCTCCTCGGCGACCGTGCCGGCGTAAACGGGACTGCCGGGGCGCTTTGCCACGGGCATGGACTCGCCAGTGAGCGAGGACTGGTTCACCATTGCCTCACCCTCTGCGACCATGCCGTCGAGCGGGATGACGCCGCCGGTGCGAACGACAATGAGGTCGCCGGGCTTTACGTCCGAGACCTTTGTCAGCACCTCGCCGTCGTCAGTCCGGAGCCAGACGTTGTCTACACGCAGGCTCATGGCGGACGCAAGATCGGCAACGGACTTCTTGTGCGTCCACTCCTCAAGTATCTCGCCGAGCCGCAGCATGAACATCACGGAGCCGGCTGTCTTAAAGTCGCCCCGCAGGATCGACACCGTAACGGCGGTGGCGTCCAGAACGGCGACGGACAGCTTACCGTGCCACAGAGAGATAAGCCCCTCTTTTATGTACTTCACCGAGCGGATCACGGAGATCGCCGAGGTCAGGGGCAGCGGCAGGAACAGCTTTGATATGCAGCGGCGCATGACGGTCGTTGCAAGCTTATCCTCAAACTCACGGTTAAGCTCACGGGAGGTGTACTCCGGAACAAGGTCTAAGCTCTCCGCCTTCTCAAACGAAAAGCCAGCCAGCGCACGGATGACGTTTTCACGCTCCGAGGAATAAAGCACCACCGCATCCTGCGTCCTGTCAAAGACCTTGACAGACTGCACTCCGTCTATCGACAGTAGGTAGTATTCCAAAACGTCCGCCTGCCGAAGCGTCATCCGGCCGCAGCAGAGGTGTACCCTGAGCCGCCCCGGAATATCGTGTAGGATAGTGCATTTCATGGCTTATTCCGCCTTGCTTTCCTCCGCAGCGCAGTCCTCGACGACCGCTGCCGCTTCCGCAGCCTCACGCTTTGCGTTTATTGCCTTTGCCTCTGCGTAGACGTCGTCCGCACCCTCACGGACTGCGGTGACTGCGGTCATGACGCAGTCCTTTGCACGCAGAACTGCTGCGGTCGTGTGTGCATAGACCTTCTTTGCGTCCTTGCTGCCGAGAATTTTAAGACCTGCGGTGCCGAACAGAACACCTGCTGCAAATAAACCTGTTTTCTTCATGCTCATAATAATTTCCTCCTGTTATGTCTTTAAATTGTATCGGCTTACGCCTCGTTGATTATACGGTGAATGACCTCGGTGCAGTGCTTTTCGTCGTAGATGACGGGGACGGGGTAGATGGGGTTTGCTTCCTTGAGCGCCCACTCCACCATCTGCGGAATGTCCTTTTCCTCGATGTTTGCAAAGCCCGTGGGGATGTTCATGCGCTTGTTCATGGCACGGATCTCGGCGATGAACGCCTTTGCCTTCTCCTCGTCGCTGCCGGAGGTCTTAACGCCGGTAAGCTCGGCGAGATGTGCAAGCTTTGCGTAGACCGCAGAGCCGTAGTCCTCAAGCACGATGGGCAGGATGACTGCGTTTGCAAGTCCGTGCGGAGTGTTGTACAGACCGCCGAGGGTGTGCGCAATGGCGTGTACGTTGCCGACGCCCGCTCTCGTGAACGCAAAGCCCGCCTTGAACGATGCGATGAGCATTTCCTGACGTGCTTCCATGTCGTTGCCGTCGTTGTACGCACGCTCAAGGTACTTGAATATTGCGACGGTCGCTTCCTCTGCGAGACGGTTTGTCTCCTTCGTGGTGTTCTTCCAGCAGACGTATGCCTCGACTGCGTGAGTCAGAGCGTCCATACCCGTGGTGGAGGTGGTCTTAGGCGGGAGGTTGCGAGTGGTTTCGGGGTCCAAGACCGCATACTCAGGGATGAGGCAGAGGTCCATTATCGCATACTTGTGATGCGTTTTCTCGTCGGTGATGACCGCTGCGATCGTGGTCTCGGAGCCGGTGCCTGCGGTGGTGGGGACGGCGACGAAGGTGGGTATCTTGTGCATGACCTTGAACAGACCCGCCATCTTGTTGACGGAGCGGTTCGGGTGAACGACTCTTGCCGCTGCGCCCTTTGCGGCGTCCATCGGCGAGCCGCCGCCGATCGCAAGGAAGGCGTCGCAGCCGTTTTCAAGATACATCTTCTGTATCTCGTTTACAACGGTGACGGTGGGGTTTGCGGCGACCTGAGAGTAGTGAACGGTCTCGATGCCGGCGGCATTCAGCGACTCCATGATGGGGGGAGCAATGGTCTTGCCGACGGTGCGTCCGGTGACGACCATGACCTTCTTGTTGCCGTGCTTTTTAAACAGCTCCGGGATCTTGGAGACGGAGCCTTCGCCGCTGACGGTTATGGGCTTTCTCCAGGGGAGGCAGCGGGCGCCGAGGTCAAATACGGTCTGGAAGCTGCGGTAATATGCTTTCTTTAAGTTAGACATACCGAATTCTCCTTGCTTGTCGATAATTTTACATATAAATTATATATGCAACGGCAAATAACGTCAAGCGCAAAAGTTAAGCCGACATGAGTTCTGCTCAATCGCTTGACAGATACGCCGAACGGAGTGTAAACTTATATTGCTAAATCCTTGCTTTTGAAAGGAACGGGTCGCAAAGACCCGAAGAGAGACATGAAGAAAAAGAATGTATACATAATAGCCGCAGTTTTGCTTATAGCCATTGCGGCCGTACTGTATTTCGTGCTGAGAGACGACGGGGAGGCCGCAACGACCTTCGACCCCTCCATAACGGTGGTCGAGGACTCGGCGAAGGGACTAAAGCTCGTTTCGCTCGACTCCATTGCGGGCGCATATGTTGAGGACGGAAGCGACACCGTATCGGAAAATATATTCACGGCTCTGTTCCAAAATGCCGGAGGAAGCACGCTTCAGCTTGCAAACGCAGTCGTCACGATAAACGGAACGGAGTACCGCTTTGACATTACGACGCTGCCTCCCGGAGCGCAGGTCCGCGTGATGGAAAAGGACAAAAAGCAGATGCCGGAGACCTTCGAGAGCTGCACTCTGAGTGCGGAGAGCATCATATGGTTTGACAGCGAGCCGAGCCTGCATGAGGACAGCCTTGAGATCATCGAGCGCAGCGGCGGTCTTGTCGTCACCAACATATCCGACGAAACGATCTCTGCCCCCGTCTATCTGTTCTACAAAAACTACGACGGTGAAATTTACATCGGCGGCATCACCTACATGACGACCGTGGAAAAATCCCTTGCGCCGGGCGAAAGCGTTGCGGTCGTTGCGGGACACTTTATACCGGGTTCGTCGAAGCTCATGTACGTCTATGTTCCGTAAGTGCTTTGACTTTTCGGGGGTGCGACTGTGCATCTCGGCGCCCTGCGAGCTTGCGGTCACGGATAAGCTCTCTCGCTTTGAAACCGAGTGCGAGGACGGCTGTGTGAGCGTGCGCCTGCACTTTGCCGACGCCTTGCCGCAGCCGCATGAGGGCGACGGCAGGAGGTATCTTACAAATACGGCTAGAGCTAAAAATGCCGCACCATACGCCTTTGTCGAGGGCGAAGGGGCGGAATGGAACATACTTATGTCGGAGGAATACAGAAAGTTTACCGATGTAGTCAGCGTTCTTAAAGCGCTTGATTTGAACCACATCCTTCTGGAGCAAAACGCTGTCGTGCTTCACGCATCGTATATCGAATATGAGGGCGGCGCAGTGCTCTTTAGCGCTCCGAGCGGAACGGGGAAGTCCACGCAGGCGGAGCTGTGGAAAAAATACCGCGGCGCAAGGATAATAAACGGCGACCGTTGCCTTATTAGAAACGGCGAAGCGGGCTTTACCGCCGGTGGCATATACTACTCAGGCACCTCGGAATATTGTGAAAACCGAACGCTGCCGCTAAAGGCGGTCGTGCTGCCGCGCAAGGCTAAGGAGAACCGCATCGAGCCGGTAACGGGTATCACGGCGTTTCGGAGCATATTCAGGGAATGCGCCCACAAGACGGCGTACCCCGACGATCCGGCTTTGGCGGCGACGCTCATATCCGAGCTTGTAAAGACCGTGCCGACGGCGCTTTTGTCCTGCCTGCCCGACGAGGGCGCGGTATGCGCTCTTGAAGAATATCTGCGGAGAATATGATATGGAACCACAATACGTTGAATCGAGAATAAGCCGCCATCTGCACTACCGTGCAAAATCAGCGGGAATACCGCTGTCCGGCACCTTTGAGCTTACGCCGTGCTGCAACTTAAGCTGCAAGATGTGCTACGTCAGAAAGAGTATGGGCGAGGTGCGGGCCGAGGGCGGGCTGATGAGCGCCGAGGAATGGATAGAGCTTGGAAGAAAAGCCAAGGACAGGGGTATGCTGTACCTGCTGCTCACCGGCGGTGAGCCGCTTTCCAGACCCGACTTCAGGGAAATATATACCGCTCTGCGCAGGCTGGGGCTTGTCGTTTCCGTAAACACGAACGGAACGCTTATCGACGACGAAATGGTCGAGTTTTTTGCAGCCGATCCGCCGTCGAAAATAAACATATCGCTGTACGGCAGCAGCCGTGAAACGTACAGGCAGCTGTGTGGAATACCGGAGGCTTACGATCGGACGGTATATGCCATAGAAAAGCTCCGGAGCCGGGGTATAACGGTCAAGATGAATTACAGCGTTACTCGCTATAACCTTGCCGATTTCGACGGGATATTCGCAGCCGCCGAGGAAAACGGCTGCCACGTTCAGCTTGCGTCGTATATGTTTCCGCCGCTGCGCCGTGACGAAAGCAGCGTGGGGCAAAATGACAGACTGTCGCCGGAGACGTCCGCAGAGGTCTCGCTTTACGCCGAGAAGCGTCGCATGAGCGAGGAGGAATACCTTGAGCGCTGCCGCATGAGGGCTGAAAAGTGCGGCGGTATCGACTGCGACGAGTGCAGGGACGAGCCGTCGGAGCATATCGGCTGCCGTGCAGGCAGCACAGCGTTCTGGATAGACTGGAACGGAGGCATGAGCGCTTGCGGAATGATACCGCTCACGGCGGCAAATGTCCGTGAGGTCGGCTTTGATGCTGCGTGGGATGCGGTGAGGAGCGAAACTAAAAAGATACTGCTGCCGCCGAAATGCACCGCCTGCGCAAGCCGCGACGTGTGCATGATGTGCGCCGCCTCCTGCTACTGCGAAAGCGGGAGCTTCTCAAAGGAGCCGAAGTACCTGTGCCGCAGAACGGAGGAGCTTATAAGACTCAGCGCCGAGGAGATCGCAAAAAGGAGAGAAGAAAATGAAGGCAAATCCTGAATTTATATCAAGGGACATAGCGGGGGAGACCGTGCTTGTTCCCATCGGTACGGCGGCAAAGCGCTGCGGCGGACTTATCGCCTGCAACGAGGTCGGCTCTTTTATTTGGCACCGCCTTGAAAACGAATGCAGCATGGAGGAGCTTTGCAACGCCGTACTTGCGGAGTTTGAGGTATCAAGAGAGACCGCGATGGCGGACACAAAGGAGTTCGTCGGGAGGCTCAAAGAGCTTGGAGCGATAATTTGATAAAGAAAAACGTCCGAACACTGGGGTGTTCGGACGTTTTTTCATCTCTTTATTTCCAATGTTTGAGCTGCGAAAGGTAGGAGGCAAAGGTGTGCCGCCGTTCCTCCGCAGGCTGCGAGTCGGGGTTCGGCATATGCTCGACGAGAAAGTCCAGCAGAGAGCCCATCGACCCGTAGGTAAATTTGCCGTCGGAGTAGCACCACATACAGTAGTCCTCGTTAAACGAGCCGTCGGGGTCACGGCTTGTGATCGAGTCCTCTAGCGGCATACCGCAGCACTGGCATATGAGCGTCCTCGGCGAACCCAAAAGCGTGTTTATGCTCACGTCGTACAGTGCAGAAAGCTGCTTTAGGGTCTCGACGTTCGGGACCGTCTCACCGTTTTCCCAACGTGAGACCGCCTGACGGGTGACAAAAAGCCTGTCCGCAAGCTCCTCCTGCGTAAGCCCCTTCGCCGTGGCAGCTTTAAAAATACGTTTTCGTTTTCCATGTCGTTCTCCCTTGCCGCTTGATGGCTCCAGTATAGCACTTACCGCAGGGCGATTCAAGCAACCGTCTGTTGCGTAATATAAAAGCATCCCGCCGAAAGCATCGGCGGGATGTGAGTTTTTAGTTTATTTGAACAGCTCTACGGGGATCTGACTTACGAAGTTCTCCTGACCTGCGGTGTTGTGGTGGATGCCGTCGGGAGTCTGATCGGAGATCAGAGCGTATGCATCGTCGGCGCTGTGCATTGCGCTGAGGTCAATGAAGCCGTCGGAGGGAGCTTCGTTTTCAAGCCAGTCGTTGAGCTGAAGACGAATAGCGTCGATCTCCTCGGTCCACTGAACGTCGTCGCCTCTGCCGAACACGTTGCGGGTGTAGCCCTTCCACGGGGTGATCTCGCAGAAGTAGATCTCAACGCCCTGAGCGTGTGCCATGTCGATGAGCTGCTGATAGCCTGCTACCATCTCCTCGAAGGTGACGGGGGTGAGCTTGTCGGCCTTGGAAGCGCAGTAGGGGTGAACGATGTCGTTGATGCCGAGCTTTACGATGACGTACTTAACGCCGTCCTGAGACAGAACGTCTCTCTGGAAGCGGTCAACGCCCGCCTCGCCGAGGAGGTTTGCAGCAGCGCCCACGCCGTTTGCGATGAGGCGGTTGCCCTTGATGGCTTCCTGAGTTACGCTGACGTTGTTTATGCCGTTAGCACGCAGCTTTGCGGCGAGCAGGCGGGGGATCTCGTTTGCGAGGGTGGAGTCGCCGAAGAATACGCAGACGTCGGTGTCGTTTGCAGCTAAGACGTCCATTCCGACGAGTGCGGGGATGATCTCATAGGAGCCGGAGTCGGCTTCGTACTTGAGCTTTACGCCGGTGAGCATATTGTTTATGCGGCTCTGGTTGCCGACCGCAACGTAGGAGTCGGCGCCGATAAGACCGATGGTGCGCATGACGTTGATGCCTCTGTAGTATGCGGTGACTGCAAGGCTCTCGCCTGCGGTGACGTTGATCGCAACGGGATCGGAGGTGACGACCTGACCTGCGGGGATGGTCACACGGGTCTTGCCGCCGAAGGTAACGGACATACGGGTGTCGCCGTCAACCTTCTTGTGGTTGTCGGGGTCTGCCTTTGCAACATTGCAGGCGGAGACGGTCAGGGGAAGATTGCCGAACTCGTTGGAGAAGGTGAGACGAACCGCAGAGCCGCTTGCCGTGGGCTGAATGACGACACGGGAAGTGACGAGAGATACGGGGACGCCGAGCTTGTCCAGTACGCCGAGGTCGTTGAGGCTTGCGCTTACGGGGCTGGTGCTCCATGCGCTGACCCATTTGCCGTCCTCGCTGACGGCGGTGGAATCGTTTTTCTTAAAGAATCCCGCACCTGCGGTGGTGGGGATAAGCGTGACGACGAAGAGAAGAACAAGCGTCAGGCTTATAAGTTTTTTAACTTTTTTCATGTTTCCTCCAAAGCTTTAAATATTTAAAAAAGACTTCGGGTAAAATAATAATTTGTTGTAAACAAATTGTCAATAATTTATTTCAAAAAAATTTAAAATTTGCTCAACTTTTTGGAGGAAGTGTGAAATTTTCATGTATAGATTGAATTTTACCCCGCCAAGGTGTATAATCTCCACAAATTCTCCGTTCGGGAGGTTCTTATGAGCGAAGAAAACAAAATGGATGCCGCCGTCTCCGAAGACAAGGCGCCGGATACTAAAAAAACTTCAAAGGGTAAAAAAACCGCTCTTATCGTAATTGCCGTAATAGTCGGGCTTTTGCTGCTTTTGGTCGCCGCATTCTTTATACTCAGGGCGATAGGCAAGAACAGCATGACGAGCGACGGAAGCTCCGTCGATTTTTCAAGCGTTGACAGCGCCGAGCTTACCGATGAGGGCTATGTGCGCTACAACGGAAAGCTGTATAAATATAATGATGAGATAAGCTGCATCCTGCTCATGGGTGTTGACGACTATGAAAAAGGAGACGGAACGGAGCCGCATCAGACGGACGTAAACGTGCTTGCGGTGCTTGACCCCGTGAATAAAAAGATCAGCCTTATCGCAATCTCCAGAGACGCCATGTGCAACATGGAGATATACGACATCGACACGGGTGAGTTCGAGGGCATGGCGAAGGCACAGCTTGCGCTTGCGTACAGCTACGGCGGCGGAGGAGAAAAGAGCTGTGAGCTTACGGTGAATGCGGTGTCGGATCTGTTTTTCGGCATCGAGATCCCGGCGTATGCGTCCATATATCTCGACGGTCTGAGCGAGGTCGTTGACAGCGTGGGCGGCGTTGACGTGACTCCGGTGACAAGCTTTGGCAGATTCACCAAGGGCGAGACAGTGCGCTTAAAGGGCGACCTCACCGAGGCGTACATCCGACCGAGAGAGTACACGCTTCAGGGCAACAGCGAGCGTATGCAGCGTCAGAATCAGCTCCTTCGGGGGCTTGTGCAGAAGGCGTTGAGCGTTGCGAGGACAGACCCCACGCAGGTAATCGACATATACGGCAGCGTGAGCGACAACGTCGAAACGAGCCTCGGCCTTGCAATGATGGTTTACCTTGCCGACGCCGCAGCCGACATGAGCTTTGACGGCAACATATACACCGTTGAAGGCGAATCGGTTATGGGCAAACAGCATCATGCCGAGTTTTACGTCGATGAAGATGCACTTTTTGAACTTGTACTGGACATATTTTACATCCCCGTCAAAGAATGAAGTGTAGATTTGTGAAAAATGTATAGTTGCATTTTGTTATAATGTAGTGTAATATTGTTCTGTAATAATGTATTATCATAAGTGTGATTATGTATAACGGAGGAATCCATATGAAAAAGTTGGTAAGTATCCTTCTGATCCTTGTTCTGATGTTCTCTTTGAGCTGCGTTGCATTTGCTGCAACCTCCGAAGAAGTAATCAGCCCCGATCATGGCAACACCGACCCCGCTACCGATGACCCCACCCCCGGTCCTCAGACCGGCGACACCGGTGCAATCTACTGGGTCATCGCAGTTGCCGTACTGGCACTGGGTGCTGCGGTTTTCTGCGGTCGCAAGCTCATCGTAAACAAGTAATTTGATCGAAGCAAAAAACTCCATGGCTGCGATAAGGCTTGCCGTGGAGTTTTTTGCGCTTTGAGGACGAAGATGGAAAATAAGAAAAAAAGCAAAAAGACCCTGTATGCGATCCTGCTTGCGGTCGCACTCTTGGTGCTGGCTTTTTGCGCATGGTATATAATAAGTTACGTCGTCGCCGAGAACACGGGGAGCAGGATCAGCAAGAGCGGCCCCGGCGAAAACGTCAATACCGACATACACGCAACGTCGGTTGAGAACCCCGTTGACTTTGCGGCGCTCAAGGAGATAAACCCCGACATATACGCATGGGTCTGCGTTCCGGGAACGAACATCAGTTACCCGGTGCTTCAGCGTGAGGGGGACGACGATTATTACATCCGCCGTGCCGAGGACGGCTCCCACTACACCGGTGGCTGCATATTCAGCGAGGACATAAACAGACGTGACTTTTCCGATACGGTGACGGTGCTATACGGGCATAATCTGCACTCCGGCAAAATGTTTGCGCAGCTCAACCGCTTTGCCGACGCAAACTTCTTCGAGAAAACGAGGTACATCGTCGTGTACACTCAGGATAAGGAGCTTATCTACGAGATATTTGCCGCAACGCCGTATTCGTATGCGCACATACTGAAAAACTTCGATATGGACAGCACCGAGGGCTTTTACAAGTTCTTCGGGAGCGTTATGTATAAGAAGAACGTGAAGGCAAATTATCTTGACGATTACACGCTCAGCTTTTCGCAGGACAGGGTGCTTATCCTCTCGACCTGCCTTCAGGGGAACAATCATCAGCGCTACCTCGTGATGGGCAGGCTGATAGCCGATATTCCCTGCGAATAAAAGTGTTGACAAAAGTCGTTTGAGAGAATAATATTGTCGCATAGCAAATAGGGGGGCTGGGTTTTCCCGGCTGAGACGGAGGTAATTGAACCTCTGCCACCCTTGAACCTGATCCGGGTAATGCCGGCGTAGGAAACGAAAATTTAACTCAATCGTTTTCCTATGACCGCATTGCAGAGCAATGCGGTTTTCTTTTTAAGGAGGAGAAACAATGCAAAAGAACAAAACACTGTCTCTCGTGGAATGTGCCGTTATGATCGCACTTGCCACGGTACTGAGCATGATCAAGCTTGCCGAGCTTCCTTACGGCGGTTCGATAACGATCGCTTCCATGCTGCCGATAGCCATTATCGCCTACCGCAGAGGTATGGGATGGGGACTCGGCTCGGCGTTCGTCTACGGCGTCATTCAGCAGCTTTTGGGACTCAACTCGCTTTCCTATGTCACCACATGGCAGAGCATCGTTGCGGTCATACTTCTTGACTACATCGTCGCATTCACGGTCGTCGGCTTTGCGGGCATATTCAGAAACAAGATAAAGAGCCAGGCGGTCGCACTCACTCTCGGCTGCGTTTTCGTGTCCGTGCTTCGCTACATCTGCCACGTTATTTCCGGCGCAACGGTATGGGCGGGACTGTCGATACCCACTCAGGCGGCGCTTTCCTACTCCTTCGTTTACAATGCGACCTATATGCTGCCCGAAAGCATCATCCTTGCGGTGTCTGCGGCATACATCGGCTCCGTCATCGACTTCAGGAGCGACAAGCTCAAGAGGATCGTACACAGCGGCAGCGAGGCATACTCTCCCGTTATCAGCATCGTTGCGGGTCTTGTCGCCGCCGGCGGTGTTATATATGACGTCGTCGAGGTGTTCTCTCACCTTCAGAACGCCGAGAGCGGTGAGTTCGACATCACCGGGCTTGCCGGCGCAAACTGGACTGCGGTCATAGCGGTCACGGCATCGGCAGCGGTCGTTGCGGTGCTGCTCATTATGGTGAATAAGGTCTTTAAAAAAGGCAAAACCGCATAAAAAACTGTTGACACCGAGAGGACTGTCAGTATATAATAAGCTTCCGATGCTTTGAGCATCGGAAGCTTATTCATTGTCAACTGCTTCGGCGCTTTAGTGCCGATGTTGAGTATTAAATCTGAAAGGAGTGCAGAGATATGCTTCGTACTTATCAGCCCAAGAAGCGCCAGCGCAAGAAAGAGCACGGCTTCCGCAAGAGAATGGCAACCGCAAACGGCCGCAAGGTCCTCGCCCGCCGCAGAGCAAAGGGCAGAGCAAAGCTCAGCGCCTGATCGGAACCGTTGATCGGAAATGCAAAAAATCAATATTTTTAGGGCGGAGCGATCCGCCCTTTAGGTGTTTGTGCATTTCCGCATCTTGACGTTTATCGGGGTGAAAGATTTGGACGCAAGAGTCAGTCTCAAAAAGAATTTCGAGTTCCGGCGGCTGTATACAAAGGGCAAAAGCGCCGTGACGCCGTTTGTCGTCGTGTATTGCCGGCGAAACGGCCAAGGCTGCAACCGCCTTGGCTATACGGTATCGACAAAGCTCGGCAAGGCCGTGGTGAGAAACCGTGTGCGCCGCCGCCTGCGTGAGATATACCGCCTCAATGCGCACAGCCTCAAAAAGGGCTATGACATAGTTATAGTTGCGAGGGGGCGCTGCGTTGACGGTGATTATCACAAGATGGAGTCGGCGTTTTTGAAGGCATGCTCCGAACTCGGACTTACAATTGAAAAGGAGACGGTATGAAAAAGCTCCTCATTGCTGCGGTGCGTTTTTATCAGCGGAACATTTCGCCGCTTCGCCCGCCCTGCTGCCGATTCAGCCCGACCTGCTCCCAGTACGCACTTGAGGCGTTGGAGAAGTACGGCGCTTTAAAAGGCGGTTGGCTCGCCCTTAAACGGATTTCAAGATGCCATCCTTTCCACATCAGGAAGCAAAACTATTTCGACCCCGTACCGTGACGGGGAATACTGTCAAGGAGTAACCGAATGGGATTTTGGGATTATGTAGTTTGGCCCTTTGCCAGACTGCTTGAGCTTCTGTACAACCAGACTCATAATTACGGTATAGCCGTAATCCTGTTTGCGTTCGTGGTCAACCTTATTCTGCTGCCCTTCATGGCAAAGAGTAAGAAGAGCATGATGCGCACTACCCGCTTCCAGCCCCGTTTAAAGGAGCTGGAGGAGCGCCATAAGGGAAATCAGCAGAAGTACCAGGAAGAGGTCATGAAGCTTTACCGTGAGGAAAAGATAAGCCCCATGTCCGGCTGCCTGTGGTCGCTGCTGCCGTTCCCGATCCTGATAGCGCTGTACAGCGTTATCCGTCAGCCCCTTGAGCGCATGATGGGACTCAGCGAGAGTCAGGTCAGCACCATTACCAAGTGGGTAACGAAAAACCTCAACTTCAGCGCCGACGGTTGGGGTTCCTATAAGGAGATCGGTATATCCGACGCCATCCACAATAACTGGGACAAGGTCGTAGATGCGATCGGCGATTTCGGCGGGAAGCTTATGGACCTCGATTACAGCTTCCTCGGCATAAACCTCGGAACCATTCCCGACTTCAAGATCTGGAATTACTTTGACAAGGGTTCCGATGTGCTGCTGCCCGCTCTCGGACTGTTTCTCATCCCCGTTATCGCAGCCTTCCTTTCATGGGCTTCCATGAAGGTCAGCCAGTGGAACAATCCTCAGCCTGCAACGGGCAACGCCGCAAGCTCCATGAAAATGATGAACTTTATGATGCCCATAATGTCCATCTGGATCTGCTTCGTTATGCCTGCGGCACTGGGTGTTTACTGGATTGCAAACAGCATCTTCGGCATGGCGAGAGACTTCGTCCTCACCAAGCACTATAAGAAGAAGCTGGACGCAGAGGATGCGGAGCGCCTTGCCCGTGAAAAGGAAAAGGCGGACGAGATCGAGCGCCGCCGTCTTGAGACGGAGAAGCTCCGTTCCGAGGGTGCGACCACCCGCAATAAGAACAGCAGCAAGAAGAATGTCCAAGCTCAGCAGAAGCAGGCTCAGGAAGAGCGCCGTGCAGCCGCAGAGAAAGCGGAGCGTTCCGCAAAGCGCAGCCGCATGGGTATAGAGGAGGCGGAGGTAAGCCCCTCACAGGTCGGCAATCGCCGCTACGCAAGAGGCCGTGCCTATGTTCCCGAACGCTTCGGCACCGCATCCGTGCAGGAGACCGATGAGGCGGAGCGCATCCCGGAGCTGGACGAGACCGAAGAAAACACCGAAGCATAATACTGGAGAATGATAATATGATAAAGTCTTTGGAAATGCGAGGACGCACCGAAGATGAAGCTATCGCCGCAGCTTTGAAGGAGCTGGGACTTGACCGTGACGACGTTTCCGTTCAGGTCGTCGAAAGGGCAAAGTCCGGTTTCCTTGGCATCGGCGCTTCACCGGCGGTGATCCGAGTTGAATACGAAGCACCCGACGAGCCTGTCGAGGAGGTCGAAAAGACCGAAGCGGCAGCACCCGTTGCAGCTTCGACCCCCGCAGCGGACGAGCCTGCGGAGGAATGTGCGGACTACAAAGCGATCAGAAGCTTCCTTTCCGGACTGCTTGAGCGCATGGGAACCGAGGCCAAGATCGAGATAAGCCCCCGTGACAAGGGCGTCAACGTCAACCTTTCCGGCCCGAACATGGGTGCGGTCATAGGTCGCCGGGGCGAGACCCTCGATGCGATACAGCATCTTACGAACTACGTTGTGAACCGCAACAGCGAAAAGCATATGCATATCAGCGTCGATGCCGAGAGCTACCGTGCAAAGCGTGAGGAGTCTCTCGTGCGTCTTGCGGAGAAGATGGCTGCAAAGGTCATCAGATATAAGCGCAGCATGGCTCTTGAGCCGATGAATTCCTACGAGCGCCACATTATTCACACCGCCCTTCAGAATTACGAGGGCGTAAGCACTAGCTCCACAGGCACAGAGCCTAACCGCCGTGTCGTCGTGTCCTACGACAGACCGCAGCAGCAGAACGGCGGAAACAAGCCGCAGAGCCGTGAGTGGGCATAAAAATCAACTGTGAGGTAATGAAAAATGACATTTGATAAGATTCGTGAGCTTCTTGCACAGCAGTTTGAAGTATCCGCCGACAGCATCTCGATGGAAACCAATATCGTTGATGACCTCGGAGGCGATTCCCTTGACGTCGTTGATCTTATAATGTCCGTCGAGGAAGAGTTCGGTATCTCCATTCCCGACGAGGACGCCGTTGAGCTGTCCACGGTCGGAAAGATCGTTGAGTACATCGAAAAGCAGCAGTAATTTAAAACATGAAAAAACGCAGGTGCAACGGCACCTGCGTTTTTTCGTATGTTTATCAGAAATGGAATTCCTTCTGCATGAGCATATCGGGAGTGATGTTCTCGTTGTGGTAATGCTCTCTGCGCTGAGTGACCTTGCCCATGTTGATGGAGCCGGTGGGGCAGAGCTGGAGACAGCCGAGGCACTGGATGCAGTTGCCGCCGAAGCTCGGATGACCGTCCTTTATCGTGATGTTGCCCTGGGGACAGAGCTTTGCGCACTGACCGCAGCTCACGCAGGTGTCGGTGCAGACGGTGAGCTTCTGAGCCTTGAGCTTGGAAAGCGTCGGCCATGCGGAGCTTTCGAGTGCGTTTATGAGCATCTTGGGAGGAGCCTTCTTCGTCTTGCCCGCCTTGACGTCGACTGCGACCTGCTTTGCAAGTCTCTCGCTGCGCTTCTGCGCAAGTGCGGGGGTGAGGGGCGGCATCATCAGGAAATGCGGGAAGAGCCAAATGCAGCTGCACTGGTGGGAGATACCCGTCCAGTAGCTCAGCGGATGTATGGCGTTGAGCTTATCGAGTCCGCAGCCGGGATAGCCGGCGTAGCTTACGACGCCGAAGGTGTATGCGTCGATGCCGATGTGTATGCTCCTCAGATAATCCTCGACCATGCCGGGCAGACCGCCGCCGTAGCAGGGAAAAACAAAGCCTACACGCTTGTACTCGGTCGCATCGGTCTTGGAGGGGAAGGAGCGCATCATAACGATGTCGGTGTCTCCCAGCTCTTTCGCGATGTTCATGGCAATGTCAAGACAGTTGCCGGTGCCGGAATAGCAATAAATGATGTTTTCAGCCATGGTGTAGCCTCCTGTATGTTTTATACGGCTGTATTGTACTACAAAAAAACTTGTGATACAATAGTACCGCAAAAAATAAAACAAAGGTGATGAATATGTACCACATCAAGCAGGACAAGAGAGCCAAAGCCTCGGTCGAGCTTATCTGTGCGGGGCTTGCGGAGTGCCTCCGTGAAAAGCCCTATGACAAGATCAGCATAAGCGACGTTCAGCGTGCCTCGACCGTGAGCCGCTCGACCTTTTACCGCAACTTCGACTGCCTTGACGACGTGCTGGCGCTCATGTGCGACAACTGTTTTGCGGAGGCGTTTGCGCACGGAGAGAGGGATCTGCGCAAGGCGGTGCTTGAGTACTGGTTCCGCAACTCCGAGCTGCTTGAGGTGTTGGTGAGCATACGCCGCACCGACATCCTGTTTGACAGCTTCCGCCGCTCCGCAGCCGGGCTTGAGGGCATAAAGCGCCTTATTAAGGATCCCGACACCTACGATTACTTTATATCCATAATCTCCTCCGTCATCATGGGCATACTCGTAACGTGGGTGGAGCATGGGCGAAAGGACAGTGAAAAAGAGCTGCAAAAGCGGCTCAAAAGCAGCTTTACCGCAATGCTGAAGCTCGGTATACTATAATAAAAAACTCCGACTTTGTCGGAGTTTTTTATTAGTCAACCTCAATTGTGTTAATGTTGTGGCGCTTGGGCTTGGGTCGGAACTTAACGCCGGAAACGAGTCCGACCGCCGCAAACAGCGTAACGATGGACGAGCCTCCGTAGCTGAAGAATGGGAGCGTGATGCCGATGACGGGGGTGATGCCCATGCACATTCCGATGTTTATAAATGTCTGGAAGGCGATCGCCGCAGCGACGCCGTAGCAGATGAGCATACCGAAGTTGCTGCCGCACTTTGTCCCGACGACGCAGCAGCGGATGATGATAAACATCAGCAGCGCAATGACTACGAGGCAGGCTATCATGCCCATCTCCTCACCGATCGAGGCAAAGATACAGTCGGTGTGCCGTGCGTCGATGTTCAGTGAGCCGTTGCCGTAGCCGACGCCCTGCCAGCGCCCCGCCTC
Organism: Bacteroidaceae bacterium; assembly: GCA_963610045.1. GTDB lineage: Bacteria > Bacillota > Clostridia > Oscillospirales > Oscillospiraceae > F23-B02. The sequence continues at coordinate 6,016 of CAVDMS010000003.1, read as the reverse complement.
CATCGCTTGGATGGTGCGGTTTGCCTGCCAGCGTATGCCCTCGCCCGTGGGGTCTATCGTGGGGTCGTAGGGAACGAGAATGCGGTTTCGTTGGTACTCCTGAAGCACATTGTTCCAAAGTATCGGGGTCACGGCGGCAGCAGCCGCAGCGCCGATGCCGATCCAGTACCATGCAATTCCGCCGGCTATGAGCATGACAATGAATATCGCAAGGAATATGACCGCCGAACCCAGGTCCTTTGACGCCACCATGATTATAACGAACAGCAGCGCCCAGTGAGCCGTAAGAAGCAGGACGGACTTGGGTTTGTTGATAAGATCATTTTGCTCCTTGTAGTTTGATATCTGCTTTGCCAAAAGCACGATAAATACGACCTTGACAACCTCCGTCGGCTGAACGCCGATACCGAGGAAGCGGTACCATGCACGGTTGCCGGTGCCGTCGTCGTGACCGAAGGGAATAAGACCGAGTATGAATATTGCGCTCAGGATGGTGAGCGGGAGCCACTGCTTTGCAATAACGTCCGGGTCAATGACCGTGAAAATAAAGAAGGCAATGAGACCGAGAAAGAGTGAAAAGGTCTGAACAACGATATATTTGCCGGAGCCGATGTTCGCCGTTGCGCTGCTTATGGCGATTATGCCGAATACCGTGGATATGACGCAAACGGCAAGAAGCAGAATGTCGGCTCGCTTAAAAAATTCTTTTATGAGTGAACGCCTGTTCGTGAGGGTCACCGCCTTTCGGGAAAATGCTCGTTTTCACAAAATCGAACCGTGTATATGCAGCATTTTAGCACATAATTGCTCTTTACGCAATGATGCAATCTGTGGTATAATTCATTTTTAGGAAAACATTTTGTTAATTCGGGAGGGAAGGTCTTGCAGACATACATAACTCACAGCGAAGCCGAGACCGAGGCTCTCGGTGAAAGCTTTGCCTCGAAGATCGCAGACGGCACCGTCATTGCGATGTACGGAGACCTCGGTGCAGGCAAGACCGCATTCGTGCGTGGGCTTGCAAGGGGCATGGGGCTTAGCTGCCGGGTGTCAAGCCCGACCTTTACCATAGTCAACGAATACGAGGGCGAGCGGGAGCTTATCCACTTTGATATGTACCGCCTCGGCTCGTCGGACGAGCTTTTTGACATCGGCTGGGAGGACTACCTCGCAAGGGGCGCCGTCTGCGCCGTCGAATGGAGCGAAAACGTTGACGATGCGTTTTTCGGCGACGAAATGATTTTAACCATCGAAAAGCTGTCCGATACGGACAGAAAGATCACCGTAAAGGAGGGACGGGAAAAATGCTGATACTTGCGCTCGAATCATCCGCAAAGGCCGCTTCCGTCGCTCTCGTGCGTGACGGTGAGCTTGTCGCCCAGTACAGCCAGTGCTGCGGTCTCACTCACAGCCGCACCCTGCTCCCCATGCTTGAGGACATGATGAAAAATTCGGGTATTGATCTTAATGAGCCGGACCTTATTGCCGTTGCGCAGGGACCCGGCTCGTTTACCGGAATAAGGATCGGAGTGTCAACGGTCAAGGGGCTTGCGTGGTCGCTTGAAAAGGACTGCGTCGGAGTGTCGACGCTTGAGGCTATGGCGTGGCACGGCGTCGCCGCCGGGGGGCTTATCTGCCCGGTGATGGACGCACGCAGAAATCAGGTCTACAATGCGCTTTTTGATATAGATAACGGCGTTCCCCGGCGTCTGACGGAGGACAGGGCAATCTCGCTTGAGGAGCTTTGCACTGAGCTTAAAAACGACGGCAGAGTACCGCTCCTCGTCGGCGACGGTACGGAGGTCTGTGCAAAATTCCTTGACGCTGCGGGGCTTTCTTACCGCAAAGCACCGGGCAACCTCGTTTCGCAGAGCGCATGGGGCGTTGCGATGGCGGCAAGCGGCAAGGAACCGTGCAGCGTTCACGATCTGCTCCCCGTGTACCTCAGACTCAGCCAGGCCGAGCGGGAGAGGCAGGAGCGTATGTATACAAGGCCGGATAGCCGGCAATGAATATATAAGCGCCGATCAGGTGCGGAACAGAAAAGGAGATTTACTATGAGCAAGGTATGCGTATTCGATCATCCCCTTATACAGCACAAGCTGTCCATTCTGAGAGAAAAAAGTACGTCGGTCAAGGAATTCCGTGAGCTTATCTCGGAGATCGCAATGCTGATGTGCTACGAAGCCACAAGAGATCTTCCTCTTGAAGAGGTCGAGATCGAAACTCCCGTTGCCAAGGCAAAGGTAAAGCGCATATCCGGCAAGAAGCTTGCCATAGTTCCCATACTCCGTGCAGGTCTCGGCATGGTCGACGGCATGGTCAGCATGATGCCCAACGTCAAGGTCGGACACATCGGACTTTTCCGTGACCCGGAGACCCTCGAACCCGTGAAGTACTACTACAAGATGCCGCCCGACATCGAGGAGCGTGACGTCATCGTGGTCGATCCCATGCTCGCCACCGGCGGCTCCGCCTCCGCAGCGATCCAGTTTTTAAAGGACGACGGCGTAAAGCACATAAAGCTCATGTGCATCATCGGCGCACCCGAAGGCGTGCAGCGTATGCAGGAGGATCACCCCGACGTTGATATCTTCGTCGCAGCTCTTGACGAGCGACTCAACGAGCACGGCTATATCGTCCCCGGACTCGGCGACGCAGGCGACAGAATATTCGGCACAAAGTAAATCGAAAAATACACCGAAGCGGCAGAATACCGCTTCGGTATTTTTACGTTGAAATTTGCGGCACCGTAAGGTAAAATGACGGCAAACGGAGGTGCGTTATGATATACACGACTGAGTATGCTTCGCCCTTGGGCGTTATGACCCTTTCCTGCGACGGGGAAGCCGTCACGGGGGCGTGGTTCAACGGTCAGCGATACTTCGGTAGCAGCCTGCCGAAGGAGACCGAGAAAAAGGAGACCCCTCTTCTTCGGGACGCAAAGCGTTGGCTGGACGTCTATTTTTCCGGGCGTGAGCCGGACTTCCTGCCGCCGCTGCGCTACGATCAAACGCCGTTCCGCAAGGCGGTTTGCGATATTATGTTAACCATACCCTGCGGCAAGACAATGACCTACGGCGAAATTGCGGAGATCATTGCAGGGCAGCGGGGTGTCGATAAAATGTCCGCACAGGCGGTCGGCGGTGCGGTGGGGCATAACCCGATCTCGCTGATGATACCCTGCCACCGTGTGGTGGGGACGAGCGGCAGTCTGACGGGCTACGGCGGCGGTATCGAGCGCAAGGTTCGGCTCCTTGAGCTTGAGGGCGTCGATATGAGTGCCTTTTTCGTCCCGAAAAAGGGGACCGCTCTGTAAACCGAAAAATACAAAAACGGTGCTGTTTACTAAAACAGCACCGTTTTTACTTTAAATATATTACTTGCGCTCTCTGACGCTGCCGTCGGCGTTAAACAGGGGAAGGCTGTTCAAAACGATGATATCGTCTCTGCCTATGGCGTCGCCCTCTGCGAGGACCGCCATCTTGCCGACGATAACGCCGCCTGCCGCCTTGACAAGCTCCTCCATTGCGTGCAGGGACTCGCCGGTGGAGATAACGTCGTCCACGATGAGTATGCGCTTGCCCTTCATCAGCTCCGCATCGGCAACGTCGATAACGAGCTTCTGAACGGACATGGTGGTGATGGACTTGACTGCGACCTCGAAAACGCCGCTCATGTAAGCCTTGGGACCCTTGCGGGCGAGGAAGTACTTCTCGGCGCCGCTCTGACGGGCCATCTCGTAGAGGAGGGGAATGGACTTGGCTTCGGGTGCGATGATGTAATCGTATTCGGGGGCACGCTTTAAAAGCTCCGCTGCGCAATGCACGGTCAGCTCAACATCACCGAACATGACAAAGGCTCCGATATACAGCTCATCGGTGACCTTGCAAAGGGGAAGCTCACGCTTTAGCCCGGCGATGTCCATTTCGTAAGTCATTTTAAATCTCCATTCTGCCGCACATTCGGCGGCGGATACCGCTGTATACGGCAGCGGCGACCGAAATCAAAAACAGACCCATTTTACAATAATAAATAAAAAAATCAATAGAAGTCATAAAGTTTTTACATTTGTTTTTATCTGCGACGGCGTTTTTGACACTCTGCACTTTCCACAAGGGTGTAAAGCGACTTGACACGGAGGTAAATTTCGCATTAAGAAAGCGGCGAAGAGTGTCAAATAACAGTGCGGAATAAATTCCAAAATACGGCATGAACAGCAAAACTCACAACAGCCGCGAACATTTTTTGTACAAAATCACGGGAAAGAGGGTGAAAAGTTCGTAAGTTTATTATTTAACAGCGAAAAACTATTGCGAAAATTGTGAATATAGTGTAAAGTCAATTTATAAATTTGACGGTTTGGTTAACAAAACGCAATCGTCGGTTTTCCGTGATGTGTTGCACGGGTATCTCAGCAAAATTAAAAAAGGAGAGAAAGTAATGGAAAACACAAATCGTGAAGGGTTTGGTTCCAATTTTGGCTTTATCATGGCTGCTGTCGGTTCCGCAGTCGGTTTGGGCAACATTTGGGGCTTCCCGTACAAGATGGGCTTAAACGGCGGCTTTGCATTCCTGCTCGTTTATCTCGTCCTCGCAGCATTCGTAGGTCTTGCAGTTATGATCGGTGAGTTGGCTATCGGCCGCAGCACCGGCATGAGCCCCGTAGCGGCATACCGCAAGATCAGCAAGAAGTTCACCTGGCTCGGCTACATGGCAGTCCTCTGCCCGTTCCTGATCCTCTGCTTCTACATGGTCCTCGGCGGCATGGTCATGCGTTACGCATGCAGCTACCTGACCGCAATGTTCGGTTGGAACACCTGGGGTGTTGAGCTTGAAAACATCGGCACCTTCTTCGGCACCTTCCTGCTTGACGGCACTCAGATGATCATCTGGACCGTTATCTTCATTGCGATCAACACCATTATCGTCTGCGGCGGTATCGGCGGCGGTATCGAGAAGTTCTGCAACATCGGTATGCCCTGCCTCTTCGTCATGCTCATCGTCATCATTGTTTACGTTGCCGTTCAGCCCGGCGCAATGGGTGGCTACCAGTTCATGTTCGGCCTCAACATTGAGCCTCTGAAGGAAAACTTCCTTGACGTTCTCAAGACCGCAGCAGGTCAGATGTTCTTCTCCCTGTCCCTCGGTATGGGCGCCATCATCACCTACGGCTCCTACCTGAGCAAGAAGGAAAGCATCCAGAAGAACGCAGTTATCATCGTTGTCATGGACACCCTCGTTGCTATCATGGCAGGTATGATCGTTATGCCCGCTTGCTATGCATTCCTTGACGGCAACACCACCGGCGGCCCCGGCCTCCTCTTCGCTTCCATGCAGATGGTATTCCACAACATGGGCGGCTTTATAGGCAACCTCATGGGCTTCCTGTTCTACTTCCTCGTTTTCATCGCAGCAATCTCCTCCTCCATGTCCCTGCTTGAGGCGATCACCTCCACCAAGATCGACGCCAACATCGCAAAGGGCAAGGCTCCCAAGAGAAGAGCTACCGCTCTCATGTTCGCAATCCTCGTTCTCGTCTTCTGTATGCCCACCGCACTTGACGGTCTCGGCAGCGGTCAGGCGGGTGGCGCACTGCTTCCCACTCCGGGCGAGCTGTTCGGCATCGAGAATCCCTCCGGTTGGAGTGCAGACTGGCTTGACTTCTACGATATGCTTTCCGAAGGCATTATGATGCCGCTCGGTTCCATGATCATGGCGTTTGCGATAGGCTGGCTATGGATGCCTTCCTGGAGCAACGGCGGCAAGTGCCACAACCTGCTCACCGAGGAGCTTGGCGCTTCCGGTCACAAGATGTGGGGCAAGGCATTCTTCGAGGCCTGCTACAAGTTCATTACCCCGATCGGCATGATCATCGTTCTCTACGGACAGATCACTAGCTTCTTCGGCTAATTTACAAACACATACATAAAAAGGTCTGCTTGGGCGGACTCAGATAAGGATAAGTCGGTTTTGAGCGGCTCTTTTCCGCCCATACTTCATAAAAAATCTCGGT
>CAVDMS010000002.1:0-54616 GCA_963610045.1 Bacteroidaceae bacterium | reverse complement strand
TCAAAACCTGACGGTTTTGCCACCTCCCTCGGAAGTGTAGAGGCATGAGAATGGCAGTTGTTTTAGCTATGATAAAAGCTTTGAGATATACCGTAACTCTCATTTGTTTTTTAACAGCACCGCAGCCCGTTCTTGCTGCCGCAGCGAGACACGCTCCGATTCATGGCTCCCTCTGACGAGGGAGCTGTCAGCGAAGCTGACTGAGGGAGAGAAAAGCCTCACAGCTTCTTTTCCAAAAGGACGAGCATCACGTCGGGGATGCCGTTAAACACGCACGGGACAATGTCCGCCTCACGGTAGCCGAGGGCGGCGTACATCGCCCTTGCACGGAGGTTTTTGGCGTTGGTGTCCATGCGCAGGACGCAAAGCCCCCACTGTTTTGCAAGCTCCTCGTAGAATGCGACGAAGGCTTTGCCGACGCCTCGACCGCCCGCCGAGGGCTTCACCGTGAGCGTATGCAAAACGGCAGCGCCGTCGCTCTGTGCGGGGTAGAGCCAAGCTGCACCCTCATAAACGTCCACCTGCGTGCGGTTTATTATCGCCGAGGCGAGTATCTCGCCGCAGTCCTCGTACACATAGAGGCCGCCTCTGGAAAGCGCCGCCTCCGCCGTCGCCCTCACGGGGTAGACGCCCGGCAGCCAACCGATGACCGCCTTGCCCTCGGACTCGGCTTTGTGAATGTCGAGGTAAATTTGCTCTATCGCATCAAGGTCTTTTCCTTTTGCAAGTCTTATCATAACAGTTCCTCCAAAGCCCCTGCAACGCCGTTTTCAAAGTTGCCGCCGCATATGCGGTCGGCAGCGCTCAGGCATTTAGGGCTTGCGTTTTTTACGGCGATGCCGAGTCCGGCAAAGCGCAGCATATCGGCGTCGTTGTCGCCGTTTCCGAATGCGACGGTGTCTGCGGGGCTTATGTTCAGCCTTTCGCACAGCGCACGCAGCGCAGCACCCTTTCCGGCGTCGGGAGCGGCAAACTCCACGAGCCTCGGTGAGGAGCTTGTGACGTAAACGCCGGAAAGTGCCTTTGCCGATAAAAGGCAGCGCTCACGGGTCTCAAGGTCGGGGCAGAGCAGGTCAAGCCCGTCGAGCCGAGCGGCGTTTTCGAGGATAAAGCCCCGTATGTCACGGACGGGGGTGCGGGTGCTTTGAACATAGCCGACGTAGGCGGGGCTGCACCCGTAGCTCAAGGGGTCCGCAACGTAGCTCTCGTCGGAGTAGGGAGTGCCGTCAATGAAGCACTCAAGCAGCATATCTGGGAAGGCGTCGAGTACGGAGACGACGGCTTCGGGCGAGAGCTTCCGCTCAAATATCCTTTCGCCGTCTTTGAGACGAGTCACCGCAGCGCCGTTCGAGCTTATGGCGTAGCTTACGCCGCAGATGCCGAGTACCTCCTGCGGCAGCGAGGAAAGCGCCCTGCCGGACGCCGGCACAAGCATGATGCCCAATCTGCCGCAGCGCTCAAGAGCGGCGGCGGTTTCGGGCGCAAGGCTTGCGTCGGGACGCAGAGCGGTGTCGTCAAGGTCGAATGCAATAAGTCGTACAGTCAATTGAATCACCGCACAAATAATAACAGATATTTCGACGCAAGTAAAGATTTAGGCTTTTAATAAGTCGTTTTGTGTGTTATAATCACTTTTCGCAGAGTAAGGGAAACAGGTGAAAATCCTGTACGAGCCCGTCGCCGTGAGGCGCATTGAGGGTCCGACCTATCCGCTCCGCCGCAGGAGCGGGGACAAGCCATTGACGGAAGCGTTGAGAAGGCGGTCGGACTGCGCCGAGTCGAAAGACCTGCTGCAAAATGCCGTTTTTGAGTGCTGCGAGTGCCGGCGTAAAACGGAGAAACAAATACATTATAAGGAGAAACGCAAGTGAAAAAGACAAATTTACTCAGTCGCATTTCATCTCTTTTGCTTTGCATCGTGCTTATTGCGGCTATGGCACTCAATCTCGGAGCCTGTGCTGCCGATGACGCAAAGAATCCGGACGTAAAGGAAAGCGAACGCCCCCAGCAGGTACAGCAGGACGAAAATATCGTCGGCGAGGGCGACACATCGTTTAAGTTCATCGTTGCCGACGCAGACGGCAAGGAAACGGAATTTACCGTTAAGACCGACGCCGACACCGTAGGCAAGGCACTGCTTGACGTAAACCTCATCGCAGGCGAAGACAGTGAGTACGGACTTTATGTCAAGACCGTAAACGGCATTACCGCCGACTATGACACCGACGGCAGCTACTGGGCGTTCTACATCAACGGCGAGTACGCCATGACCGGCGTTGACAGCACCGAGATCGAGGACGGCGCAACCTATATGTTCAAGGTAGAGAAGGGCTGATGAAGCTCACGGTAAGGGAGCTTGTTGTCTACTCCCTGCTCGGAGCGTTTATGTATGTCTCAAAGGTCGCTCTGGAGTTTTTACCGAATGTGCATATGTTGGCGGCTCTCACCGTGGCGTATACGGTGTGCTTCAGAAAAAAGGCGCTGTACCCGATATATATTTACGTTTTTATAAACGGACTGTTTGCGGGCTTCAGTATGTGGTGGATACCGTATCTGTATCTTTGGACACTGCTTTGGGCGGCGGCGATGCTGCTGCCGAAGAACATGAAGCCGCAGGTGGCGGTGCCGGTATACATGGCGCTGTGCGGACTGCACGGCTTCCTGTTCGGCACACTCTACGCCCCTGCTCAGGCGATCATGTTCGGATTGAGCTTTGATGCCACGATAGCGTGGATAATAGCGGGACTGCCGTGGGATGCCGTTCACGGCATAAGCAACATATGTATGGGGACCCTCGTGCTGCCGATAAGTCAGGCAATAAAACGCGTTGGCGGCACAATGATACAAAATTGAAAAAATCCCGTACCGAGAGGTACGGGATTTTTTTATCAGTTGCAGGTAAGCTCACCGTCTTTTTCGTCGATGACGATGGTGTGTCCCGCCGGCATATCCCCGGCAAGTATGCTCCTTGCAATGAGCGTTTCGACGCCGGATTGCAGGTAGCGCTTTAGGGGTCTTGCGCCGTAGATCGGGTCGTAGCCTCGCTCGATAATGAGACGCTTTGCGCTCGGCGTTATCTCAAGACCGAGGCTGCGGTCGGCAAGACGGCTGCGCAGCGCTTCGGTGAGGTTATCGACGATGCCGCCAAGCTCGCTCTCGGTGAGGGGCTTGAAGCAGATGACCTCGTCGAGACGGTTTAAGAATTCGGGTCTGAACTGCCGTTTGAGCTCCGCCATGACAAGATCCCTTGCCTCCTGACTTATGGTGCCGTCGGCGCCGATGCCGTCAAGCAGGTACTGACTGCCGAGGTTCGAGGTCAGGATGATGATGGTGTTCTTAAAATCGACCGTGCGTCCCTGCGAATCGGTTATTCTGCCGTCGTCGAGGATCTGGAGCAGGATGTTGAACACGTCGGGGTGCGCCTTTTCGATCTCGTCGAACAGCACCACGGAGTAGGGCTTACGCCGCACCGCCTCGGTGAGCTGACCGCCCTCGTCGTAGCCGACGTATCCGGGAGGCGCACCGATGAGTCTCGATACGGAGAATTTCTCCATGTACTCCGTCATGTCGATACGCACGATGTTGTGTTCGTCGTCAAACAGGCACTGGGCAAGAGCCTTTGCAAGCTCCGTCTTACCGACGCCCGTGGGTCCGAGGAACATGAAGCTGCCTATCGGACGGTTGGGGTCGGAGATGCCGGCTCTGGAGCGCAGTATCGCCTCCGTCACCTTCTGCACAGCCTCGTCCTGACCGATGATGCGCTTGTGGAGGATGGAGTCGAGATGCAGGAGCTTTTCACGCTCGCCCTCCATGAGCTTCGCCACGGGGATGCCGGTCCACTTTGCGACGATCCCGGCGATCTCCTCGTCGGTCACGGTGTCGTGTACCATGCCACTCTCCTTGCGCTGCTCGCTGAGAGCCTCCGCTTCGGCAAGCTTCTTTTCGAGTGCGGGCAGCTCGGAGTACTGGAGCCTTGCAGCCTTCTCATACTCGAAGCGGAGCTGCGCCTGCTCGATCTCGGCGTGGGTGCGCTCGATCTCGCTCTTTATGCGCTTTACCTCGTCAACGCTGTTCTTCTCGTTTTCCCAGCGTGACTTCTTCTCGTTAAACTCGTCCTTGAGCGACGCAAGCTCTGCCGTGAGCTTCGTGAGCCGATCCTTCGAGAGCTGGTCGGTCTCCTTTTTGAGCGCCATTTCCTCGATCTCAAGCTGCATTATCCTGCGGCGGACGTCGTCCAGCTCGGAGGGCATGGAGTCGATCTCGGTGCGGATGAGCGCACACGCCTCGTCCACGAGGTCTATCGCCTTGTCCGGCAGGAATCTGTCGGAGATGTAGCGGTTTGAAAGCGTCGCCGCAGCGACGAGTGCGTTGTCGTGGATCCTGACGCCGTGGTACACCTCGTAGCGCTCCTTGAGTCCTCGGAGTATCGAGATGGTGTCCTCGACGGTCGGCTCATCGACCTGCACGGGCTGGAACCTACGCTCAAGCGCCGCGTCCTTTTCGATGTACTTGCGGTACTCGTCGAGCGTGGTCGCACCGATGCAGTGCAGCTCGCCCCTTGCAAGCATGGGCTTTAAGAGGTTGCCGGCATCCATGCTGCCCTCGGTCTTGCCTGCGCCGACGATGGTGTGCAGCTCGTCGATAAACAGGATGATCCTGCCCTCGGAATTGCGCACCTCCTGCAAAACGGCCTTCAGACGCTCCTCAAATTCGCCCCTGTACTTTGCGCCTGCGATGAGAGCGCCCATGTCGAGGGAGAAGATGGTCTTGTCCTTGAGTCCCTCCGGCACGTCGCCTCGCACGATCCTCTGCGCAAGTCCCTCTGCGATGGCGGTCTTGCCGACGCCGGGTTCGCCGATCAAAACGGGGTTATTCTTCGTCTTACGGGAGAGGATGCGGATGACGTTTCGTATCTCGGTGTCTCTGCCGATGACGGGGTCAAGCTCGTTTTTCCTTGCACGCTCCACAAGGTCGGAGCCGTACTTTTTGAGTGCGTCATAGGTGCTTTCGGGGTTGTCGCTGGTGACGGGTCCGCTTTTCACCTTGCTCAGCTCGGCTGCAAAATTGGACTTATTAATGCCGTGGTCGGCAAGAATACGCCGAACGGCGGGGGTCCCGGCCGCAAAAATGCCGAGCATGATATGCTCGACGGAGAGGTATTCGTCCTTCATGGACGAAGCCGCTTTTTCGGCGGCCTGAAGCACACGGTCGGCCTCCCTCGAAAAGTAGACCTCAAAGTCGCCGGAGAGCTTCGGCAGCTTGCCGATCTCGGTGTCAAGCTCCGACAAAACGGCGTTGCAGTCGGCGCCGAGCTTCGTAAACAGGGAGGGGATAAGACCGCCGTCCTGATCGCAGAGCGCATAGAGCAGATGCTCCGGCGTTATATACTGGTTGCCGTTTTCCTGAGCCATATTCCTTGCGGTCTGTATGGTTTCAATGGATTTCTGAGTGAAGTTCTGAGAGTTCATATATATCCCTCCTTAGATAAGGATCTCGCTCCTTCTCAAAAGCGAGTAGTAGCAGGCTTCGATCTCTCTGGCGTCGTATCTGCCGGAGAGCCAGCCCTTCATCATGTTATCAAACAGCTTGATGTATTCCGATATGACGGACGCAAGCTCCTGCGAGGAGCAGTCCTTCTGCGGTATCGTGATCGAGCGCACGAACTTGCCGTCGTACAGTGCGTACTCCGGTGCGTTGTCGCCGAGCAGGGGACGCAGGTGCGCATCCTCGATGCTTTTCCAGACACGGAAGAAGTCGGTCATGGAGCTAATCAGCGCCGCCGACTGCGTGCGGAATATCACGCTCAGCTCACCGAGGGCGCTGTCGTTTCCCCGGTACAGCTCGACCTCGTACTTGACCGTGGGGCGGTACTTGTACTCAAGGGAGCTTTTGAGCGACATCGTCATCGTGTTCGGAGCAAAGAAGGGGACGATCTCACGGGACGGAGACATGAGCTGCTCTATCGCACGGAAAACGTCGTTTATCCTGCGCTCCGGCGTCACGAGATTGACGTGTTCGGCAAGGATCTGATTTATGAGATTTGAGCGGTTGGTGCCGTATTTATGCGCAAGTCGGTCGATCTCGTTTACGACCTCCTCGTTCAGCATCAGGCTGTATAGCGTCTTTTTCATTCTTCGCACTCCTTCTCATCTTTATATTTGCATATTACTCCCGTTTTAATCTTTTGTCAAGGGTTTTATATAAATTATTTTGCAAATTATATTTTTGGGCAGCAAAAAGCGGCGTCCGTTTTTCGGACGCCGCAGTTTTGCTTATTTGCACATCTCCACAGCGGTCTTTGCTGCGACCGTTGCGTTATTGAGGACGAGCTTAATGTTGCTCTCAAGGCTGTCGCCTCCGGTAAGCTCCACGACCTTCGCAAGCAGGAAGGGGGTGGTCTCCTTGCCGTGGATGCCGGCTGCCTTCGCATCGGAAAGCGCCTGCTCGATGGCGGCGTCGATGACCGCCTTGTCCATGGCGTACTCTTCGGGGATGGGGTTGGTGACGAGCATACCGCCCTTCATGCCGAGAGCGAGGTGCGCCTTGAACATGGCGGCAAGCTCCTCCGGAGAATCGACACGGTAGTCAACGCCGAAGCCGCTCTTGCGGGTGTAGAAGGCGGGCAGCTCATCGGTGCCGTAGCCGATGACGGGGACGCCCTTCGTCTCAAGATACTCAAGGGTCAGACCGAGGTCGAGGATGCTCTTTGCGCCTGCGCAGACGACCATGACCGGGGTGGAGCCAAGCTCCTCGAGGTCTGCGGAAATGTCCATCGTAGTTTCGGCTCCTCTGTGAACGCCGCCGATGCCGCCCGTGGCAAAGACCTTGATGCCCGCCATGTGAGCGATTATCATCGTGGTGGTGACGGTGGTAGCGCCGTCGGCGCCTCTTGCGACGATGGCTGCAAGGTCACGGCGGCTTGCCTTTGCGACCTTACGTCCCGCCTTGCCGAGATACTCGATCTCTTCGGGCGAGAGACCCGCCTTGAGGCGGCCGCCGATTATGGCGATGGTTGCGGGGACCGCACCGTTTTCACGGATGGTCTTTTCGACGAGCAGAGCCGTTTCCACGTTTTTGGGGTAGGGCATACCGTGGGAAATTATCGTGCTTTCGAGAGCAACGACGGGCTTGCCCTCGGCGAGAGCCTGTCTTACTTCGGGTGAAATGTCAAGATAAGTGTTCATGCTGATTCTCCTTTGCAAAAATTATCGGTCGAGAGAGACCTCGATATGTGTAACATAGCCGTGTTCAAAGCTTATGATAACGGTGATGTGACCCTTGGACGCCTTGCAGATGTTCAGACCGCCGCCGTCCATTGAGTAGCCGCAGTCCATGAGCTGCGTCGTTGCGTCGGTGATGCTGTCGCCGACACGGATGTCGAGAACGGAGTAGACCTTCTCGGAGGATCCGAAGCCGACAACGTGAAAGCGGCCGAGGCTGTCGTTCGGGTAGTAGCCCATGTAGTAGCGGGTGCCGTCGGATGCCTGAAGTCCCATGGAGCCGTCTTCGTCCTCAAACCAGAAGAAGCCGGGGATGTCGGCACGCTCGCCCTCCTCGGGAGAGGAGATGCCCTCGACGGAGCCGTCGAGCCGCCAGTCGGTTATGGAGTTGGAATTGAACTGGATGATCTCAAAGCTGCCGTAAAGCGACATTCCCAAAACGGTCAGCACGGCGGCAATGACGATAACGATGAGCAGTATTTTAAAAAGCTTATTTTTAAATATTGTACGCATTTTTCCTCGATTCACTCCCTGTTTGAGAGACCGCCCCCCGACGGCTCTCTGAGAGTAATATACCATTTAAAAAAGAATTGTCAAGGCAAAGCCCGGCGAACGATTTAGCAATGTAAAGCGTTAATCGGCATTTCCGACAAATAAGCAAAGCAAAATCTGTCAAATGTTTCAGAATTAAAAATCTTCAAAAAGGACGAGCCTTATGCTATAATACAGTCAGCATCCTTAAAAAATTATATCAGGAGGAACAAAATGAAGAGTACGAAGAAAATTCTCTCTCTGCTGCTCGTGATAGCAATGATATTCTCCCTTGCTATTCCCGTACTGGCAGAGGGCGAAACCCCTGCAACGCTCGTCAGCTGGAGCGGCGGCAATTCCGTCACCAGTAACGGCGAAAACGACGTTGTCAAAGATGTCGAACTGACAATGAACGACAACGGCGAGGGACTCAACGCCTACGGCAGCCTCGGTGTTTCCACAAGCACCTTCGGCAACCTCGGCGTACAGCCTTGGTATGGCACCAACTCTTTCTCCGAAACCAATTTCGGTTACATGCAGTTTGCCATTTCCACCACCGGCTATGAGAACCTGAACCTCACCATGAAGAGCGGCAACAACGGCAAGGCTCCCGCATCCTACCTCGTCTCCGTCTCCACCGACAACGGCGAGACTTGGACGGCAGCGACCGACAAGCTTTCCGCACCTTCTTCTAAGGTCAACAAGGAAGATAATGCTCTGACCTCCACCGTCGCACTCCCCGCAGCTGCGGCAGATCAGGAGACCGTTCTTGTTCGCATTCAGCAGGCTGTTGCGGCAAACAACGCCAACAATGCAGGCAACCTCTATGTCTATGCACTCAGCGTTACCGCCACCGCTAAGTCTCAGGAGCAGCCCAAGCCCTTTGATGGCAAGACCGTTATTCTCCACAGCAACGACGTTCACGGCGCAATTGAAGGCTATGCTTACATCGCAGCTCTCAAGGCTGAGTACGAAGCACAGGGCGCAACCGTCCTCCTCGTTGATGTCGGCGACTACAGCCAGGGTACCACCTATGTCAGCAGCACCAAGGGTCTTGACGCTGTCAAGATGATGAACGTCGTTGGCTACGACTATGCAACCCTCGGCAACCACGAATTTGACTACGGCTATGAGCAGCTCAAGAGCAACATGAGCGAGGCTCAGTTCAAGGTCCTCTGCGCAAACGTTCTCGACGCAGAAGGCGCTAGCATCTTTGACGGAAACGCCGTCAAGGAAGTCAACGGCGTGAAGATCGGCTTCTTCGGCCTTGAGACTCCCGAGACCCAGACCAAGGCAAACCCCGCTCTCATCAAGGGACTCCAGTTCCTCAGCGATGAGGAAATGTACGAGTGCGCAGCAGCACAGGTAGCAGCTCTCAAGGATGCTGACGCAGACATCATCGTTTGCCTCGCACACCTCGGCATTGACGGCGAATCCAAGCCCAACCGTTCCGTTGACCTTTACGAGAAGGTCGAGGGCATCGACTTCATCATCGACGGTCATTCTCACTCCGTCATGGAGAAGGGTCCTTCCGGCGAACCCATCCAGTCCACCGGCACCAAGTTTGAGCAAATCGGCGTTATCGTTATCGACAACGCAACCAAGGCCATCGAAAGCAACAAGCTCGTTGAAGTGACCAAAGACACCGCAAAGGACGAGACCGTCGCAGCAGCGGCAAAGGTCATCATTGACCGCATTAACGCCGAGTACGGCGAAGTCTTCGCAAAGAGCGAAGTCGAGCTCAACGGCGACAAGGCACCCGGCAACCGCAACATGGAGACCAACCTCGGCGACCTCATCACCGACTCCATGATGTGGCAGATCCTCAAGGACGCCGACAGCCTCACGGTTCCCGCAGAGAACGTTGTTGCGCTGACCAACGGCGGCGGCATCCGTGCATGGATCCACAAGGGCGACATCACCAAGAACGACGTATTCACCGTTCTGCCCTTCGGCAACACCATGACCGTCGTTTACCTCAAGGGCTCTGACCTTCTTGAGGCTCTTGAGGCTTCCACCTACAACACTCCCGGCGCAGTCGGCGGCTTCCCCCAGATCGCAGGCATGAAGATCACCGTTGACACCACGGTTCAGTATGACGCAAACGAAGAGAAATACCCCAACTCCACCTACTACGGCCCCAAGTCCATCAACCGTGTCACCATCGACGAGGTTAACGGCAAGCCCTTCGATCCCAACGCAACCTATGCCGTTGCAACCAACGACTTCACCACATCGGGCGGCGACACCTACTATGCATTCACAAAATCCGAAGGCATCATCGACACCGGCTACACCCTCGACACCATCCTTATGGACTACATAAAGGAAGAGCTGAACGGCGTTATCGGCGAGCAGTATGCAGGACCCGACGGCCGCATCACCATCAAGTACTTCAGCGACATCGACAACTCCGGTCACCGTGAGAACATCGAGCTGGCAGCAGCCGCAGGCATCATCAACGGCTACGCAGACGGCACCTTCCATCCCAGCGCACAGGTCACCCGCGCTCAGTTCATCACCATGCTGTACCGTGCGGCAGGCTCTCCTGCGGTTGATCTTACGGACGGCGAGACCGAGTTCGTGCTCGGCTTCACCGACACTGACACCATCAACGACGTATACAAGACGGCTGTTACATGGGGCGTTGACAAGGGCATCATCAAGGGCTACGAGGACAACACCTTCCGTCCCCACCAGGCAATAACCCGTGCTCAGATGGCAACCATGCTGTACCGCTACCTCACGCTTGAAGACGTAGAGGGTCCCGCAGACGACGAGCTGAAGGCAACCTACGACTTCACCGATAAGGACGAGATCGCAGCTCCGTTTGTCGAGGCAGTCAATGTCATGGCAAATGCAGGCATCATCAAGGGCTACGCTGACGGTCACTTCGGCCCGAACGAGACCGCAACCCGCGGACAGGCTGCAACCCTGTTTGTCAGGATCTTTGTAGATACTACCGGTATCAAGTGATCTCAAACGACGCTCAATGAGTGTCAAAAACGCATAAAATGAGTTCCGGCAGCACCCCGTGTGCTGCCGGAATTTTTGTTGTCGGTATTGACGCCAAAAAGACACCCGATGCATCAAAAGATGCATCGGGTGTGCTTGCGCTTATTTAAGCTCGCCGAGGCTCTTTAAAAACAGGGTGTTTTCCGCATCGGAGGGGATGAGGAAGCCGTTTCTCGGCGAGACGGAGAAGGCCTCGACCGCCGGGCCGTCCATGAGGCAGCTGCGCTTGAACTGCTGTGAGAAGTAGCGCTTGCAGTAGCTGGTGAGCCACTTTACAAGCTCCTCGTCAGAGAACTCGTCGTGCCACACGGTCTTTGCGATGCGCAGCGTCTTTGCCGGGGAGAAGCCGCAGATCATCATCTTGTGGGTGAAGAAGTCCTGAAGCGAGTAGGAGCCGACGCTTTCCTCGCTCTTCTGCTCGATCTCGTCGGAGCTTATGGGCAGCAGCTCGGGGGTGACGGGGCAGTCGAGAACGTCCCACAGAGCGTCGGCAAGCACCTTGTCCTCGGTGCGCTGCGCAATGAAGCGGACGCCTGCGCGAACCTGAGTCTTGGTGAGACCCATGTTCACGTCGTACATACTCGTATGGTCACCGTTGTAGGTACACCAACCGTCAACAAATTCGCTGAGATCCTCGGTGCCGACGTCAAGACCGTTGACCTTGTTTGCGATGTCCATAAGCACCTGCGTGCGCTCACGGGCCTGAGCGTTCTCAAAGGCGACGGAGTAGTCGTCGTGAGCGTGGCCGATGTCGTCAAAGTGCTTGTACACGCTCTCGCCGATGTCGATGACACGCACCTCGCAGCCGAGCTGCTCGGCGACGATGATGGCGTTGGACTTCGTGCGGGAGGAGGTGCCGAAGCAGGGCAGCGTGCAGGCGATGACGTTTTCGCTCGGCAGTCCCATACGCTTTACCGCCTCGGCGCAGACCATGACGCAGAGGGTGGAATCGACGCCGCCGGAGATGCCGACGACACAGTGGTCAAGCCCTGCGTACTTCATGCGCTTAATAAGACCGGACACCTGAATGTCGATCATGCGGCGGCAGTAGTTTGCCATGTCCTTTTCAAATTCGGGCAGATGCGGCAGCTTGCGGTAGCTGCGGGTAAGCTCTGTCTCACAAAGCTCGTTATCCCAGTACACCTCGGAATGGGGGTAACGCATGGTGCCGAACACGCCCGCCTTGCGGCGCAGGTTCTCGATGTAGTCGATATCGACCTCGGTGACGACCATGCAGTCCTCGCACTCGTCGGAGGCGAGTATCTCGCCGTTTTCGGCGACCATGCACAGACCGGAGAATACGTTGTCGGTGCTGCTTTCGCCCTTGCCGGGAGCGGCAAGAAGCATTGCGCACTTGAGGTTTTCGGAGCGGTACTTTATCCTTGCCTTTGCCTCGTCGGTGGAGCTTACGGTCGCAGGGAAGGATGCAAGGCTCACGATGAGGCTTGCGCCCGCCAGTGCATGGCGGACTGCGGGGGAGATCGGAGCGGTAGCGTCGCCGCCAAGCTCAACGCCGAGTGCGAGCGCACGGGGGAAGTTTGCGGTCACGATGACCTCGGTGCCGAAAACGCACTCAAACTGTCCCTTGCTGCCGAAGGAGACGATAGTCTCCTCGTCGCTTTCGGGAGCGGCAAACACCGTGCCGGAGACCTCGGTGCGGGGGATGAGAGCGAGGACCTCGCCCTTGTAAATGACGGCGGCAACGCTGTACAGAGCGCCGCCTTTGGGGGAGAAGGGAAGTCCCACGACGGAGAGAATGTCAAGCTTCTTCGTCGCATTGACTATCTTCTCAAGAGCCGCCTCGGCGCCTCTGAGGAGGACGCCGTGCGTGAAAAGATCATAGCAGGAGCAGCCGGTTATGACCAGTTCGGGGAAGGAAATGAGCTTTACGCCCTTTGCGCTTGCAGAGCCGATACACTCGATGATGCGGTCTGCGTTGTAGTCGGTGTCCGCTACCCGGATCATCGGGGAAGCGGCAGCCACCTTAATAAATCCGTCTTTCATTTTGTCAATCTTCCTTTTGAAATACAAATAAATTTTTGTCGTAGTAAAACAGAATGTCGGTCTTGGTCTCGTCAAAATACTCGTCGGTGATGGTGACGCTGAGCTTATCGTCCTTTATCTCGCAGCCGCAAACGCCTTGCAGCTTCGGGAAAAGGTTTTGCTCAAGCTCGGTCTGAAGCTCGTCTATGTGTTCGGCATAGTAGTCGGCGTCGTGCGGGGCGGAATAGCCCTTGACGGGAGCGCCGCCTCCGGTGAAGCAGAACACGAGAAAGCCCACGAACAGCGCCAAAAACAGAACGCATCCGAACGGCTTTATTTTCTTTACAAAGTCTTCTCCGGCAGTCATGTCATTTGTCCTCCGAGAAATTTTTAAATCAGAACTCTATGCGCTCTTCAATGTATGCTCTGACCTCGGAAATGGGGATGCGGACCTGCTGCATACTGTCTCTCTCACGGATGGTGACGCAGTGGTCGGCTTCGTCCGTTTCGGTGCCGACGGTGTTAAAGTCAAAGGTGATGCAGAACGGGGTGCCGATCTCGTCCTCACGGCGGTAGCGCTTACCGATGGAGCCGGTCTCGTCGTAATCGACCATGAAGTGCTTGGATAGCTCACGGTACAGCTCCATGGCGGGGCCGGTGAGTATCTCCTTCTTGCTCAGCGGCAGGATGGCGCACTTGAAGGGAGCGAGCGCCGGGTGCAGATGCAGCACAGTGCGCACGTCGTCGTTGCCCTTCTTGTCCTGACCGACGACCTCCTCGTCGTATGCCTCGCACAGGAACGCAAGCGCAACACGGTCACAGCCCAGAGAAGGCTCGATGACGTAGGGAATATAGTGCTCGCCCGTCTCCTGATCGAAGTAGGTGAGGTCCTTGCCGGACGCCTCCTGATGACGCTTGAGGTCATAGTCGGTGCGGTCGGCGATGCCCCACAGCTCGCCCCAGTCCGTGAACGGGAAGGCGTACTCGATGTCGGTGGTGGCACGGGAGTAGAACGCAAGCTCCGCAGGCTCGTGATCTCTCAGACGCAGGTTCTCCTCGCTGATGCCGAGGGAGAGGAGCCAGTTTTTGCAGTAGTCTTTCCAGAAGGCGAACCATTCAAGATCGGTGCCGGGCTTGCAGAAGAACTCGCACTCCATCTGCTCGAACTCTCTGATGCGGAAGATGAAGTTGCCCGGAGTGATCTCGTTTCTGAACGCCTTACCGACCTGGCAGACGCCGAAGGGAAGCTTTTTCCTCGTGGTGCGGGCGATGTTTGCGAAGTTTACGAAAATGCCCTGGGCGGTTTCGGGACGCAGGTAGCAGGTGGAGCTGGAGTCCTCGGTGACGCCGATGGCTGTTTTGAACATGAGGTTGAACTTTCTGATCGGGGTAAAGTCGTGCTTGCCGCAGACGGGGCAGACGATGTCCTCGTGAGAGGCGATAAACTCGTCCATCTCGTCAAAGCTCATTGCATCGACGTTGACCTCGTGATGCTCCTCGCCTATGAGCTTGTCTGCACGGTGACGTGCCTTGCAGGAGCGGCAGTCAAGCAGAGGATCGGAGAAGCTGGAAACGTGTCCCGTGGTGATCCATGTCTGAGGATTCATAATGATGGCGGCGTCAAGTCCCACGTTGTAGGGGCTTTCCTGAACGAACTTCTTGAGCCACGCCTTTTTGACGTTGTTCTTAAATTCGACGCCGAGGGGACCGTAGTCCCAGGAGTTTGCAAGACCTCCGTAGATCTCGCTGCCGGGGTAGACGAAGCCTCTGTTCTTGCACAAGGCAACGATCTTGTCCATTGATTTGTCTGTCTGTTTCATATAATCTTCCTTTCCCGAGGCTGGCTTGCCCCGGAGATATTACGGCTTTGCCGCTTGAGCGGACGGAAGTACGGCTCCCGCCGACCTAAATAAATATTATACCATGTAAAGCCTTAGTTTACAACAAAAACGCCGCCATTAGGCGGCGTTTATATTTTAACTTTTTCCGAACGTCTCGACGGATTTTTCTGCTACTCAATTATATATCTCATTCCCTTTTTCTGAGTAAGCTGATAAATTGCAATTTCCGAGGCTTCGTTGCCTTCAACAAATACGGGACCAGACTCCGTGACTGCTATGTCCCAACCGACGAAGGGTATTCCGTCGAGCCGACTCGCGAGATCCTCAGCAAAGGTTCTGCACTCGCTCCACATAGGAACCTCAAAACCGAATATTTCGGTATGCGTGTCGGGATGGATGGTGTATTCGTCGCAGGTCTGTGTATAGCCTTTTGAATTTAACTTGCCTGTCTCTATATCCACCGAGGCAATAATACCGCCTGCGGAAAAGTTGTCGATTTTACTTCCGGAGAGCCCCATGCGCAGCACGGCGGCAACGGCTTTGCCGTTAAGCGTTGCGATGCGAAGAGTATTGACAGAACTTTCTCCTAGCCTTGACAGCGATGGATGCTGTACGATGAGCTCCTCGACGAGAGCATTTTTCTCTACGCAAAGCTTTTTCAACATATTGCCGTCGATGCCTGCAAGGTCAACAAATTCAATGCCCTCACCACAGGTGCCGTCTAGCGGTTTTAGAATACA
Organism: Bacteroidaceae bacterium; assembly: GCA_963610045.1. Classification (GTDB taxonomy): domain Bacteria; phylum Bacillota; class Clostridia; order Oscillospirales; family Oscillospiraceae; genus F23-B02. The sequence goes on along the minus strand of CAVDMS010000002.1, from coordinate 39,286 downwards.
GCGGTCAAGAGATGATGCAAAGTCGTTGAAGTCGCCGTCGCTGTTTCGGAAGCCGACGGAACACCATTTGCGTTTTACAAGGTCTCCAAAGTAGTCCAAGGCACGTTCTTTGTCGTCGAGTATGCCCATATGCTCCGAACGGCTGTGCTGCTTGTTCCACCTGACCATCTCGGTGTTTGATATGTAGCGGCGCTTTCCCCTTCTGTTTAGATAGTAAAAGGAGTAAATGAAGTAGTCTCGAACAGTGCATCTTCCGAGGGCACAGTTTACTATGCAGTCCGCTTTGAGTAGCGTCTTGGATATGCCGGTTTTTTCGGAAGTCATACTTGCATAGTCGTCAACACGCTTTAAAATGCTCTTAAATCCCATAACGAAATCTCCGATCAGATTATATCGTATTCTTTGAGAAGCTCAATGCGTTCGTTTCCTATTCTGATGCTTTCGGCGGCGGAAACCGAGCCCCGACGCAGGTAACGAACGATGCGCACGCCCCACGCCGCAGGCAGCAGCAGAGCGCTTTTTTTCACCCACGGAAAGCTCATCTCCATAACGGCTCTTGAGGGAAAGACCGCACTTTTGAGCGGTGTAGCAGCGCTTCTATCGGACGCTTCAAGCGCACCGAGAGTCATGCTGCCGCTGTGCTTGCGATTCATATCAGCAGAGCCGTAGATGCCGCCGAGGAGCGCATCATGCACGAGAGCGTCCCCGTCAAAGCGGGGGAAAACTTCGGGGAAAGCCATACCGAAATGCTTTTCGGCGGCGTCGAACACCCCGGCGCAAAAGCCCTGAACGTGTACCGACTGCATAAGCTCATACACCCGCTGCCAGTCGATATCGTAAGCCTTTGCCCACTGAGCGATGTCGCATATCTGACGGATGCCGACGCCGGAGGACACGAAGTGCTTGTAGGCGTGCAGCAGCAGAAAGCTCATGTGTTCCGTCGGCTCAAGGCAGAGTACGGGAATGCCGTCAATATCCTGCTCCCCGGCACGGCTCCAAAAGCCGTCGGAGAGCGAGTTTAGGGCGTTGAGGGTGGAGTTTTCCTGAGGGAACAGCTCCCAGTGACCCTCGACGAGAAGTCCGTTTCTCGTGCAGCGTTCCTCGTGGGCGTTTTCGTAGTCGGGGTCGGACGCCTCAAAGCCGAGGGAGAGCATCGCTGCGTGAAAGTCGGGGTAGCCGCTGCGGATGTAAAGGTCCTCGTCGGACGAGACCCGAAGGTCGGGCTTGGGGTAGGTCCTGCGGCAGAGAAGCCCCTTGACGAGCAAGGGGCGTATCCCCAAGCCGTCAAGCTCACGCAGAAGCTTTTTAAACTCAGCCTCCGAGCGAAGCTGATTTGCGACGATGTGCCGCACCCTTGCCCGCACGGAGGGGAAAAGCTCCTCCGGCATACTGCCGCTAGCTGCGTCAAACACGAGGGGCAGAAGCTTCTGCTCCTCGGCTATTCGTATAAGTTGCAGCCACTCCGCGCTTGAGAGCGAAAGCTCTGCTTTTTCACCCTTCAAAGCGGCGGAAACGGCGATAAGAAGCGCGTTTTCGGCGTTCATTTGCTGCCGTCCTCCCACGTTTTTGCGGATATGATGTACCTCGGACGGGCCTTCGTCTCCATGTAGATTTTGCCGACGTATTCGCCGATGATGCCCATGCATATGAGCTGCACACCGCCGACGAAGCAGACGATGCAGGTGGTGCTTGCCCAACCTGCGACGGTATCGCCGCATATGGCGGCGACGATCGCCCAAATGACGCCGATAAAGCTGATGAGCGCAACGGTAAGGCCAAAGCTCATTATCATGCGCAGGGGCTTTGCCGACAGGCTCGTAATGCCGTCAACCGCCAGTGCTATCATTTTCTTTAAGGGGTACTTGCTCTCTCCCGCAATGCGTTCGTTGCGGCTGTACTCGATGCTCGTGCTCTTAAAGCCCACGAGCGGAACCATGCCCCGCAAAAACAGATTGACCTCGTGAAACTCCGAGAGCGCATCGAGCGCTCTGGAGGAGATGAGACGGTAGTCGGCGTGGTTATACACGACCTCGGCGCCCATCAGCGACAGGAACTTGTAAAAGCCCTGCGCCGTGCTGCGCTTAAAGAAGGTGTCCGTCTCACGGCTAGAGCGCACGCCGTACACCACGTCGCAGCCGTCGGCGTAGGCGTCGACCATTTTGTCCATGGCGTTTATGTCGTCCTGCCCGTCGCAGTCTATGGATATGGTGATGTCGCAGCTTCCCCGTGCCTCCATCAGCCCGGCAAGGACGGCGTTCTGATGTCCTCGGTTGCGGCTCTGACTGATGCCGATGTAGTGTTCATCGCTCCTTGAAAGCTCACTTATGATCTCCCATGTGCGGTCACGGCTGCCGTCGTTTACGAACATGATGCGGCTTTGGTCTGCGATCTTGCCTGCCTGCACGAGCGAGAGGAGCTTTTTAAGGAACATGGGCGCCGTTATCGGCAGCACCTCCTCCTCGTTGTAGCAGGGAATGACGATAAAAAGTGTCGGAGCGCTCATTTCGCATTCTCCTCCAGTATGTATATTTGAAACTCGCCTCTGGCGGTGTGAATGCCCTCGTCATTATACACGTTCGTTTCGATAAACAGCACCTTTCTGCCGTTTTTAATGATCTTCGCCTCGGCGCGGAGGCTCTTGCCCCTTGAGGGACGGAGGTACTGCATATTCGCAGACAGGGTGACGCCACGGCGCTCGATCCCACTTGCCAACACCCCGGAGGCGACGTCGCACATTGAGTACACAAAGCCGCCGTGCGCCATGTCCCAAGGGTTCATGGCGGTGGGGATAAGCTCCGACGTGACGACGCAGAAATCGTCGCCTATATCGGTGACGGTGAGACCGTTATGCATATTGTAGGCGCAGCGCCCGTTGACCGTTTCGATAAAAGCTTTTTTGTCCATTTTTAAGGCTCCGAGAGTAAGAGTAAAGGTCGGCAAAGCCTTCCGCAGCTCGGCCGACCCTATTGCATTTTCAATAATACTACACTCGGCGCTTTGCGTCAACATCACTCCATTTTCGTCAGGGTGACGCTGCCGCTGCTCACCGCCGCAAGAACCTTGTCGCCACGCTCAAGCTCACCGTCAAGCAGCATTTCGGCGGCTTTGTCCTCGATGAGCGAGCGTATGACCCGACGCAGCGGGCGAGCGCCGTACTTCTCGTCGTAGCCGCTGTTTGCAATGACATCGACGACGTCCTCCGGCAGCTCAAGCTCCATGCCAAGCTCCGTAAAGCGTGAGGCGACACAGCCGAGCATACGCCGGGTTATCCTGCGTATCTCCTCCCGTGACAGGCGGCGGAAGATGATCTTTTCATCGATCCTGTTTAAAAACTCCGGACGGAATACCGAACGCAGCTCCTCGTTTATGCGCTCGTCCTGTTCGGACTCAAACGCCCTTGCGCCGCTGTCGCCCGAAAAGCCGAGTCTGTGCCTGCCCTCGGTCACGGTCTTTGCGCCGATGTTCGAGGTCATGACGATGACGGTGTTGCGGAAGTCAACGCATCTGCCCGTCGAATCGGTGAGGTGTCCGTCGTCCATTATCTGAAGCAGGATGCCCCAAACGTCCTCGTGCGCCTTTTCGATCTCGTCGAACAGCACGACGGACCACGGGTGCCGCCGCACCTTTTCGGTGAGCTGACCGCCCTCCTCGTAGCCGACGTAGCCGGGAGGCGAGCCTATGAGCTTGCTCACGGCGTGCTTTTCCATGTACTCCGACATATCGAGACGTATCATGGAGCGCTCGTCGCCGTAGACCGCCTCGGCGAGCGCACGGCAAAGCTCGGTCTTTCCAACGCCCGTGGGTCCGAGAAACAGAAAGCTGCCGATGGGACGTGAGGGGTCGGAAAGCCCCGTGCGCCCTCGGCGTATCGCCCTTGCGACGGCGTTCACGGCGCTGTCCTGCCCAACGACACGGCGGTGCAGTATCTCCTCCATGCCCCGCAGCCGCTCCCGCTCGTCGGTGCCGAGGCTGGATAGCGGTATGCCCGTCCACTGGGACACGATCTCGGCGACGTCCTCCCCGGTGACGAGCTTGCCGCCGGAGACGTGTATGCGTGCCGCCGCCTCGTCCACGAGGTCTATCGCCTTGTCCGGCAGAAAGCGGTCGGCGATGTAGCGCTGCGACAGCTCAAGCGCCGCATCGAGTGCCGAGCGGCTTATCTTGAGACGGTGGTGCGCCTCAAGCCCCTCACGCACGCCGAGGAGCATCTGCATCGTCTGCTCCGGGGTTGGCTCCGCCACCTTGACGGGCTGAAAGCGCCGTTCAAGCGCCGCATCCTTTTCAATGTGGCGGCGGTACTCCTCCGGGGTCGTTGCGCCGATTATCTGCACCTCGCCCCTGCCGAGTGCGGGCTTCAGGATGTTTGCGGCGTCGATCGCACCTTCCGCAGAGCCTGCGCCGATTATGGTGTGCAGCTCGTCGATGAACAAAATGACGTCGCCCGCCTTCTTGACGTCCTTTAAGACCGCCTTTACACGCTCCTCAAAGTCGCCACGGTACTTTGTTCCCGCAAGCAACGCCGACATATCAAGCGAAACGAGCCGCTTTCCGGCAATGTTGTCGGGCGCCTCGCCCCCGGCAATGTACAGCGCTATGCCCTCGGCGATCGCCGTCTTGCCGACTCCCGGCTCGCCTATAAGCACGGGATTGTTCTTCGTTCGGCGTGAGAGTATCTGCACGCTGCGGCGTATCTCCTCGCTCCTGCCGATTATCGGCTCAATGCCGCCGGAGGCGGCAAGCTGCGTGAGGTCACGGCTGTACTGGTCGAGTATGCGGGTCTCGCCGTGCCTGACGGCGGTCTTGGGCGGCGTCGGAGGCGTGGGCTTTGCCTTCGGTGCGGAGCTTCCGAACACCGCAAGCACCTCGGTGTATATCTCGTTTAAGTCGCAGCCGCAGCAGGAGAGCGCCGCCGCACCGCCGCAGTCGGGCTGACGCAGGATGCCGAGCAGGAGATGCTCCGTGCCGACATAGCGGTGACCGAGTGAGGCGGCGTCCGCCGCCGCCTTTTCGATGGCGCTCCATGCGTGCTTCGTAAGCCCCTGAGCGGGAGCGCCGGGCGCACCGGCTCCCGCCGCCGAGCAGACGGCGTCCTTGAGCTTCCGCTCGCTGAGACCCTTGTCCCTGAGTATCCTCGCTCCGAGACCGGCTCCCTCACGCACTATTCCGAGCAGAAGATGCTCCGTGCCGACGTAGCTGTGACCGAGACTGAAGGCGGCAAGCCGTGCCTGCTCTATGGCGGCCTCCGCCTTTTCGGTGAATTTTTCGTTATTCTTCAAGGAACCATTCCCCCTTGTACCCGTAATTTTATAATATTGCGAATTATTATCCTGCCGAAACCGGGCATTCACAAAGCTCATTATGGACAAAAAATCGGATTACTAAATGCGGGCGCAAGTTTTAGTTTGAATTTTCGTCGGGGTATGGTACAATTTGATTCGCAAGAAGGAGAAAAAGCATGGCAAATATTGAAGCTTTATGGGAGGGCGGACCGCAGTTTATCCAGTCCGAGCATTTTAAGCTCGGCACGGATTCGGTCCTGCTCGCCGATTTTGTGAATACGGCATCCCGCAAAAGGGGCATCGACCTCGGCTGCGGGTCGGGAATACTGCCGCTGCTGCTGATGCTGCGCTCGCCCGCACTTTCGATGACGGGGCTTGAAATCAACCCCGCTGCCGCCGAAGTTGCGCAGGAGAACCTGCGCATAAACGGGCTTTCCGGCAGAGGAGACATCACGGTCGGGGACCTTCGGGAGTGCAGGAGTCTTTTCCCCTCCGGCAGCTTTGAGCTTGCGGTCGCAAATCCGCCCTACTTCGTCCCCGGCAGCGGAAAGGTGTCGCCGGACGCAGATAAGGCGTCGGCAAGGGCGGAGCTTGACTGCACCCTGCGTGACGTGGTGTCGGCGGCGTCCTACCTCTGCCCGACGGGCGGGAGCTTCTGCCTCGTCCACCGTGCAGAGCGCCTCACGGACCTTTTGTGCCTGCTGCGGGAGTATTCGCTTGAGCCGAAAAGACTGCGCTTTATAGCCCACAGTGCAAGGCATTCGCCGTCGCTCGTCCTTGTCGAGGCAAGGCGGGGAGCCGCCTCCGGACTTAAAGTGCTGCCGCCGCTGCATCTTCGAAATGACGACGGCTCCGAGACCGAGGAGACGCTTAGGATATATCACAGGGAGGAAGCAAAATGAGCGGAAAACTGTACCTTGTCGGCACGCCGATAGGCAATCTCGGCGACTTTTCGCCGAGGGCGAGGAGTGTCCTTGAGGAAGTCGATTTTATCGCCGCCGAGGACACGAGAGTGACCTTGAAGCTACTAAACCGCTTTGACATTCACAAGCCGCTCGTAAGCTACTTTGAGCATAACAAGTATGCGTCGGGACCCAAAATTCTCGAACGTCTGCTCGGCGGCGAAAGCTGCGCTCTGGTGACGGATGCGGGGATGCCTGCAATATCCGACCCCGGAGAGGACATGGTGCGCCTGTGCGCCGAAAACGGGATCGAGGTGCTGTCGGTGCCGGGACCCGTGGCGGTGTGTACCGCCCTTGCGCTGTCGGCGCTGCCGACGGGGAGATTCTGCTTCGAGGGCTTTCTTTCGACCTCGAACAAGAGCCGCAGGGAGCATCTTGAGTCGCTTGTAAACGAGCGCCGGACGATGGTGTTCTACGAAGCGCCGCACAAGCTGCTGCGCACACTGGAGGATATGCGAAGCACCTTCGGCGGCACGAGGAGGATAAGCCTCTGCCGTGAGCTTACGAAGCTGCATGAGGAGACGCTGCGCACCGATCTTGACGGCGCCGTGCGTCACTTTTCCGAAACGCCGCCGAAGGGCGAGTTCGTCCTCGTCATCGAGGGAGCGACTGAGGAGAAAAAGGAGATAAGCATAGAAGAAGCCCTCCGCATTGCGGAGAGCTACCGCAGCGAGGGGCTGTCGAGAAAGGCAGCGGCGAAGAAGGCCGCCGCCGAGACGGGCTTCGGCTCGAAGGAGCTTTACGACGCATCGCTGAACGAAGAAAATACTACATTATAAATAAGGAGAACGGCATGATACTTTTTCAGATTTACCGCAGCGCAAGCACGAAGGTGGTAGGCTTAATTAACGGCAGCCTCGGCTATACGAAGGACAAGTACGCCGAGGTCGCAGGCGAGAACCCCGCAGAGATATTAAACGGCATCACGCTTGAGCTTGAGCCGTACGTTTTCGGCGACGCCGAGATAGATAAGGACAAGCTCGACGAGCTTATCGCCGCCTACGCCGATTTTCAGGAGGCGTTCGACGTTGATATGGAGGAGGAGCTTTCCGCATTGCGCTCGGCGCTCATGTATCTCGACATCTGATTTTGCGGCAAAATTTGCGCCTTTTGTTGACAAAAGGGTGCAAAGAGAGTATTCTGCTACTAAAGCGCATTAAATTACTAAATTATTTGTCGGTATTTTTGCGCAAAGTTAAGGAGATAGAGTATGAAAAACAAAATGGAGAAGCGCTACGGACTGCCTACCGCCATTTCCATGGTCATCGGTATAGTCATCGGTTCGGGCGTTTTCATCAAGGGTGGCAAGGTGCTGTCACTCACGGGCGGCAACCTCGTTCAGGGTATCGCCGTCGTCGGTATCGTGGGTCTTATCTGCATTATCTGCTCCCTTGTTTTTGCGACCCTCGGCAGCAAGTACGAGAAAATAAACGGTGTTGTTGACTATGCAGAGCTTGCGCTCGGACCCAAGTACGCCTACTATGTCGGTTGGTTCATGACCACGATATACACGCCGGCGCTTTCGGCGATGCTCGCCTTCTTCTCGGCGATGATGTTTTTGCAGCTTTTCGGCATAAGCGCCATTGACTTTACGACCGGCTCCGTTAACGCCGTCGCCATCGGCGTGGGCGCAGGCTTCCTTATGATAGGCTACGGCATCAATGCCTTAAGCCCCAAGCTTGCGGGCAAGCTTCAGGTCGGCATGACCGTTATAAAGCTCATTCCGCTCATACTCATGGGCATCGTCGGCACGATAGTCGGTCTCAAAAACGGGACGACGCTTCAGGTGCTTGACTATGTAAATTCCCCCGAATACACCGCCGTCGGCGGTGCGGGCTTCTTCAAGGCGATAGTCGGCTTTGCCTTTGCATACGAGGGCTGGATACTTGCGACCTCCATAAACGCAGAGCTTAAAGACTCCAAAAAGAACCTGCCCCGTGCGCTCGTTCTCGGCGCTCTGGTCACGATAATCCTGTATGCGCTGTACATTTGGTCGATGAGTGCGGTCGGCGACGTAAATACGATAATCGCAACGTGGCCCTTCGGCGAGAAGCTGCCGCAGATCGCCTTTGACAAGGTGTTCGGCGGCGCCGTCGGCACGATAGTTTATGTGTTCATCACCATCTCCTGCCTCGGCACGATGAACGGCCTTATCATGTCGTCCTGCCGCAGCCTGTACTCCGTCACCGCAAGAGGCATGGGTCCCAAGCCCGAATTCTTCGGCGACGTGGACGAGCAGAACAACTTTGCGATAAAGTCCTCCATCGTGGGCATGATGCTTGCTGGCTTCTGGTACGCATGGACCGTTATGATGTGGATGGGCGGACCCGGACTCTTCGGTGCGGTACACTCCTGCGAGTGGTTTGCGTGGGAGCCTGACGAGATCTGCATAATCTGCCTGTACGTCATGTATATACCCATGATGATAGGTCTGATGGTCAAGGCAAAGGAGCTGCACCCCGTAAAGCGCTTCGTGCTTCCCGCACTCGGCGTGCTGTGCTGCCTGTTCTTCTGCTATGCGATCTGGGCGGGCTACGGCTGGAAGCAGTGTCTGGGCTTCCTCGGATTCTTTGCGGTCGTCATGTTCATAGGCTACCTGTTTGAGCTGTTCCGCAGAAGAAGCGAAAAGAAATAAATAAGATAGAAAAGCCTCTGCAAGGTGTTCCTTGCAGAGGCTTTTTCGTTGTCATTCAAGCTCAAAGGCACCGGTGTAGAGTCTGTAATAGGTGCCCTTTTCCGCAAGCAGCTTCTCGTGGCTGCCTCGCTCGATTATGCGTCCGTGGTCCATGACCATTATAACGTCGGAATTCATTACGGTGCTGAGCCTGTGTGCGATAACAAACACCGTTCTGCCCTCCATGAGCGCATCCATGCCTCGCTGCACTATCGCCTCGGTGCGGGTGTCGATGGAGCTTGTCGCCTCGTCGAGTATCATGACCGGGGGATCGGCGACCGCTGCTCTTGCTATCGCAATGAGCTGCCGCTGACCCTGCGAGAGGTTTGCGCCGTTGTTGCTCAGAAGCGTGTCGTAGCCCTCCGGCAGACGGCTTATGAAGTCGTCGGCTCCGGCGATCTCGGCTGCACGGCGGCAGTCGTCGTCAGTTGCGTCGAGGTTTCCGTAGCGGATGTTTTCCATGACGCTGCCGGTAAAGAGGTTCGTGTCCTGAAGCACCAGACCGAGCGAGCGCCGGAGGTCCGCTTTGCGTATCTTGTTGACGTTGATGCCGTCGTAGCGGATCTTGCCGTCGGCGATGTCGTAGAAGCGGTTTATGAGGTTCGTGATGGTCGTCTTGCCCGCACCGGTTGCGCCGACGAAGGCGACCTTCTGTCCCGGTTCGGCGTAGACGCTTATGTCGTGCAGGACCTCCTTGCCCTCCTCGTAGGCAAAATCGACGTCGTAAAGCCGCACGTCGCCCCGCAGCTCGGTGTACTCAAAGCTGCCGTCGGGCATCGGGCGCTTCCACGCCCAGTGACCGCTGTGCTTATCCGTCTCACGGATGCTGCCGTCGGGGGAAATTTCGGCGTTAACGAGCGTCACCTTGCCGTCGTCGCTCTCCGGCAGCTCATCCATGAGCGCAAATATACGCTCTGCGCCCGCCATTGCCATGACGATGGAGTTTATCTGCTGCGAAAGCTGGTTGACGTTGCCGGAGAACTGCCTTGCCATGTTGAGAAACGGCACCACGACGCTGACCGAAAACGCAAGTCCGGAGACGCTGAGGTTCGGAACATCGCCGAGGATGAACAGTCCGCCCGCCACGGCGATGACGACGTACAGGACGTTGCCAATGTTGTTCAGTATAGGACCGAGGCAGTTTGCGTAGGCGTTGGCACGGAAGCTGTCACCGAAAAGCTCCGAATTTATGCGGCGGAAGTCCTCCTTGCTCTCGTCCTCGTGACAGAACACCTTGACGACCTTCTGACCGCTCATCATCTCCTGGATGAAGCCCTCGGTCTTGCCCATGGACTGCTGCTGACGGATAAAGTATTTTGCGCTGCCGCCGCCGACCTTCTTCGAGACGAGGATCATCAAAACGACGCCGAGCAGCAGAATGAGCGTGAGCCACACGCTGTAATACAGCATGACGCACAGAACGCCGATGACCACGGCTCCTGCACGCAAAACGGCGGGGATGGTCTGCGACACGAGCTGGCGCAGGGTGTCGATGTCGTTCGTGTAGTGGCTCATAATGTCGCCGTGACGGTGGGTGTCGAAGTAGCTGATGGGCAGCTCCTGCATCCCGTCGAACATCGTCTTGCGCAGCTTATACAGGAAGCCCTGCGTCATCACCGCCATGAGCTGAGTGTACACGGTGACGGCGATCAGACTGAGCAGATACATAAGGGCGAGGAAGGCGATTATGGGCCAGACCTCTTTTGAGGCTGCGCTCCAGTCGCCGCTTGCCTGCCACTTTTCGATTATTGCGACGACCTTCTGAATAAGCACGTCGGGTATCGCCGCAACGAGTGCGGAAAACAGGATGCAGCCCACGACGAGCGGGAGCAGGCGGGGGTAGTAGCCCTTGAGCATCTTGAACACACGCTTTAAGGTGCCGGGCTTTGAGCGGGGTCTTTTATTCATCTTCCGCACCTCCCTTGTTCTGCTGCTCGTATACCTCACGGTATATCGGGCTTCTTTGCATAAGCTCCTCGTGCGTTCCGACGTCGCCGACCTTGCCGTTGTCCATGACGATTATCATGTCCGCATCCATGACGGAGCTTATGCGCTGTGCGACGATGAGCTTCGTCGCATCCGGGATGCAGCCCGAAAGTCCCTGACGGATGAGAGCGTCGGTGCGGGTGTCAACGGCGCTCGTCGAGTCGTCGAGAATGAGTATCTTGGGCTTTTTAAGGAGCGCCCTCGCTATGCAGAGACGCTGCTTCTGACCGCCGGAGACATTCGAGCCGCCCTGCTCGATGTGCGTGTCGTAGCCGTCGGGGAAGGTCTTTATAAATTCGTCCGCCTGCGCAATGCGGCACGCCTCCTCGATCTCGGCATCGCTTGCGTTTTCGTTGCCCCAGCGCAGGTTGTCTTTGATCGTGCCGGAGAAGAGCAGATTCTTTTGCAGCACCATCGCAACGGCGGAGCGCAAGGCGTCGAGCGAGTAGTCGCCGACGGGTCTTCCGCCGACGTACACCGTTCCGACGCTCACGTCGTACAGGCGGGGAATGAGCTGCACGAGCGTGCTTTTGCCGCTGCCGGTGCCGCCGATTATGCCGACGGTGGAGCCGGACGGAATGGTGAGATCGACGCCGGAAAGGGCGTATTTCTCGGCGGTCTGCGAGTATTTGAAGGACACGTTTTCAAAGCGGATGCTGCCGTCGGCGACCGTTTCGCAGGGGGAAGCGGGGTCCTCGATGCCGGGCTTTTCGATAAGCACCTCGTATATCCTCTTTGCCGACTCTGCGCTCATGGTGAGCATGACGTAGATGGCGGACAGCATCATCAGCGACATGAGTATCTGTATGCCGTAGGTTATCATTGCGGAGATCTGCCCGACGTCGATGTCGCTGCCGCCGCTTTGAATGGCAAGCTTCGAGCCGACAAGCAGCACGAACAGCATATTAAAGTACATACACAGATTCATGAGCGGGGTGTTGAGCGCAACTATGCGCTCGGCGTGGGTAAAGTCTGCGCATATGTCCTTCGCTGCGGCGCCGAACTTTGCCTTTTCGTAGTCCTCGCGGGCAAAGCCCTTGACGACACGCATCGCACGGACGTTCTCCTCAATGGATTCGTTCAGGCGGTCGTACTTCTTAAACACCCTGCGGAAGGCGGGCATCGCCTTTCTTGCGATCATAAGCAGCCCGAACACGAGTACGGGGATGATGACCGCAAAGGTGGCGGAGAGCTTTCCGCCCATCACATACGCCATGACGACGGAGAAGATGAGCATCAGCGGACTGCGCACCGCCGTGCGGATGAGCATCATGTACGCAAACTGCACGTTGCCGACGTCCGTCGTGAGCCTCGTTACGAGGGAGGCGGAGGAGAATTTGTCGATGTTCTCAAAGGAGTAGTCCTGTATGCCGACAAAGAGGTCCTCACGCAGGTTCTTGCCGAAGCCGGAGGACGCCTTTGCGCAGAAGTATCCGGCAGCGGAGCCGCAGGCAAGGCTGAGTATCGCCATGACGATGAGCAGCAGCCCGATGCGCATGACGGTGCTTATCTCGGCGCCCGCCTTGATGAGGTTTACGAGGTCTGCCGTGATAAAGGGGATAAGCACCTCGATGACGACCTCAAAGCAGATAAGCACGAGCGTCAGAATGCTCGGCGTTTTGTATTCCCTTATGCTTTGTGCGAGTCTTTTGAGCATTCTTCTCCTCCCTTCTCCGTGCAGACGCACGGCAGTTTTTCGAAAATTCTGTCAAGAGTCCGCAGCGCCTCGGCGAAGTCTAAACGGTCACGCTCCTCCATTCCGGAAAACAGCCTGCCGTAGTATTCGCTTTGCTGGATGCGGAAGCTTTCAATATAAGCCTTCGCCTTATCGGTAAGCTCTATACGCACGATGCGGCGGTCGCTGTTATCGCCGCTGCGCTGACCCAGCTCAAGCTCAATGAGCCTGTTTACGACCTTCGTCGCCTGCTGCTTTGTCATGTGCATGGCGCTTCCCAGCTCGCCCATCGACATGGGAGCCTCGCTCTCCGACAGGATCAGCATACTGTGATACACCTTCGGACTGATGCCGTCGGCAAGCAGCGACTTAAAGGGCTTTGCGAGGCGGTGCTGCCACTGCGGCATTAGGCGCAGGACAAGCTCCTGCAATTCTTCGTTGTTCATCTCTGCCTCCAAATAAAAAAGTACACTTTAGGTTACAATAGCCTAAAGTGTACTACGCAATTATGAACAAATCAAGTATAAGCCGAAAATTTTTTTCAGAGCAGTCTGCCGTCGCTTGCGACGGTGACGACACTAAGCGGGATGTCCTTGCCGGAGGCGGCTATCGCACGCTTTGCGGCAAGCTCAAGACCGCCGCAGCAGGGTACCTGCATCCGCACGAGCGTTACGCTGCGCACGTCGTTTGCGTACAGTATCTCGCCGAGCTTTTCTGCGTAATCGACGGCGTCGAGCTTGGGGCAGCCTATGAGCAGCGTTCTGCCGTCTATGAAATCCTCGTGGAAGCTGCCGTAGGCGTAGGCGGTGCAGTCCGCAGCGATGAGAAGCTCCGCTGCGTCAAAGTATTTGGACTTCACGGGGGTCAGCTTGAGCTGCACGGGCCAGTTTGAAACCCGGCTTCCGTGGCGGTCGGCGCCGCCTGCCTTCAGTGTCGAAACGCTGACGGCGGCTTTCTTTTTCGCCATGTTCGCCTTGACCGCCGCCTCGTCGTAGGCGAGAGCCTCACGCTCGACAAAGCGTATCGCATCGGCGGGGCAGTTGGGCAGGCAGTCGCCCATGCCGTCGCAGTAGTCGTCCCGCATGAGCTGCGCTTTGCCGTCTATGAGTGCGATCGCACCCTCGTGGCACGCCCTGACGCAGGCGCCGCAGCCGTTGCATTTTTCCCTGTCGATCTCGATTATTCTTCGTATCACACTATCACTCCCTATGTGTTGTGCTTACAATATAATACCTGTGCCGCACAATATGTGTAGCAGATGCTACAACTTAATGCGGTATTTAATGCTAATCTTAAAATAGAAAGGCAAAACAGAAAAGCCGATGCGGGTTTCCCCGCACCGGCCGATGGGAAAGACTTACTTAATATAAAGGAGCTGATATGCTCTCATAAGTACGGTTGCTGCCATGCCACGGTTTGCGGTGCCGTTGGGAGCAAAGACACCGTTGCCGAAGCCCTGCATTAAGCCGAGGTTTGCAATGATGTTTACGGACTCAACGTAAGGAGCGGCAATGTCTGCGCTGTCAACGAAGCTGCACGGCTTTTTGAGCTCCTCCATTCTCGTCTCGTCAAAGGTCTCGGTCATCAGCATGAAGCGAGCCATGAAGGTCGCCATCTGCGCACGGGTTATCGGCAGATTGGGGCGGAAGGTGTTGTCCTCGTAGCCCTTGATGATGCCGGTCTCAACGCCCCAGTTCACCGCATCAAGGAAAGGCTCCGCAATGCTGTCGGCGTCGCTAAAGTCAAGTGCGGCTTCTTCGGGAGCGGCAGCGCCGCTCATGCGGTAAAGCATGGTCACAAACTGAGCGCGGGTGATGACCGCATTGGGGCGGAAGGTTCCGTCGGTGTAGCCGTTCACGATGCCGTAGTCGTATGCGCTGAGAATGTATTCACGGTAGCCGCTCTCGGAAATGTCGGAGAAGGGAACGAATGCTTCCTTGCTGCGGCTGAGGTTTGCTCTGAGTGCTGCGATCTCGTCGTCGGCAAGACCGATCTCCTTTATGTACTCCTCTGCCTCAGCCTTGAGGTCGGCGGTCTTGAGATCCTCGACGCCGAACGCCTTTTCAAGGCTCTTTATAATGTTGGAGGCAGCTATCGCTTCATACTTCTCGGTGCCGGGCTCTATGCCGTAGTAGTTCTTGTAGGTCACCATGTAGTCTGCGACGACCTCGTCATAGCTTGCGCCCATAAAGCACTCAAGCAGAGCGGAAACGAAGCCCGCACGGTCCTTGCCCTCGGTGCAGTGGATGTAGTACACGCCCTCATGCTCCGCAAAGTGGCGGAGACCGGTTGCAAGACCGTTCTTAAACTCCTCCGCCTGGAAGTCAACGCCGAGGTTTAGGAAGGCGGTCACCTGATGGCGGTAGTAGCTGCCGTCAAAGGCGGGGTAGTTAACGGCTGTGGCGCCGCTGTCGGCAAGATTCATTATAACGGTGACGCCTGCGTCTTTAAGAGCTGCGTCCGCATAGGTGTTACGCCCAAGCTCGTGATTTATGGGAGAGGAACCGCGGAAGAGAATGTTTTTGCCCATGCCGGTGGTGCCGATGTTGCGGAAGTTTGCAAATTCGGCGTTGGTGAGGGAGCGGTAGTCGGTGCGGACATTGGTGCGCTGAAGATCGTGCAGAATATACTCGGCACGGTAGCCGTCCTCCTCGTACATGACGAAGTTAAGCTCGACAGGGAAGCTGACGCCCTCCCATGCCGTCCAGTAGTACGAGCCGTCGGCGTTCTTGTGCTTCTGAGCAAGCTCATAGGTCTCGGCGAAGTTGCCCATGTTGATTGCAAGAGAGATATATCCCTTCGGGACATCGCCCTCGCCCTTGGGCATGATGATCGCGGGCTTGCCGGAATCGACGTAGGAGTAGGTGGGAACAACGGGCAAGATGAGCTCCTGCTCAAGGAAGCTGACCTTTACGAGATCGCCCCACTCAAAGCCCATTTCCGAGAACTTCTCGGCGGTGCAGTCGGTGTTCACGTTGCCGTACTTGGTCATCCATATGTCGTTGTCAAGTCCGCCAATCGTGATCTTGTCGTTGTCTGCGAGTGCGGGGATGCAGAGTGAGAACACCATCGCCAACACAAGCAGCATCGTCAAAAGCTTCTTACTGAACTTCATTGTTGATTCCTCCTGTTATAAAATTTTGGCTATATCCAATATAGCATAGGTCTTGTGCTTTTGACCAGTCCCTTTTTATGCAGTATATCCTGCATGATAACAAAAACCGCGATGGCAAAGCTGCAAAAAATCGGAGACAAGCCTTGCGTATCAGCGATTTTTCGCATGACGCAGAAGTTTCATTATTTGGGAAATGCCCTGAATGATAACAGAGGGTAAAATGCCGTGCCACTAAATGTTGTGGTAGGGTGGTTACAAAACGGTAAAATTGACTATATTTTGTGTTTCGCACTTGACAAGGGACACGATATGGACTATAGTGTAAACCCGTGAGGAGATGCCAATGATTATTTCCGGTGTTCAAAAGCTTACATTGCTAGACTATCCGGGGCGCATCGCCTGCACCGTTTTTACCGACGGCTGCAACTTTCGATGCCCCTTCTGCCACAATGCGCCGCTTGTGCTCCCCGACAGGGAGAAGCAGCGCAGCGATACCGACGCCGTACTTGAGTTTCTGAAAAAACGCAGCGGCTTATACGAGGGCGTTGCGGTGACCGGCGGCGAGCCGACGCTTCATGCCGACCTGCCGGACTTTCTGCGCAGCGTCAAGGCGCTCGGATATTTGGTAAAGCTCGACACGAACGGCACGAGACCGGATATGCTGAGCGGACTTATCGCCGAGGGGCTTGTCGATCGCATAGCGATGGACATTAAAAATTCGCCGGAGGAATATGCAAAGGCGGCGGGCGCGAATGTCGATATTTCGGCGATAGAGCGCTCAAAGGAGCTGCTGCTTCACGGCGGCACGGATTACGAATTTCGGACGACGGTCGTTCGGGGCATCCACACGAGGGAAAGCCTTGTGAGCGCCGCAAAATGGATCGCCGGAGCGAAGGAATATTACCTTCAGCAGTTCAAGGATTCGGGGGACCTCATCCTGCCGGACGGACTGTCGGCGTTTGACGAAAAGGAAATGCACGAGCTCTGCGAAGCGGTGAGGGAATACGTTCCCGCAGCGCAGGTAAGAGGCGTTTGAGAGAGAAATACGGAGGATAAAAAATGTATCAGATCATCAAGAGAGACGGAAAAATTGCGGAATTTGACATCAACAAGATCGCCGCAGCAATCAAAAAGGCTTTCGAGGCAACGGATACCGAGTACACCGAGAATATCATCGACTTCCTGTCGCTGAAGGTCTCGGCGGACTTCCTGCCCAAGATAAAGGACGGCTACATTGCGGTCGAGGACATTCAGGACTCGGTCGAGGCGGTGCTGTCAAGGGGCGGCTACGAGAGCGTTGCCAAGGCGTACATCCTCTACCGTAAGCAGAGAGAGAAGCTCCGCAACATGAAGAGCACCTACCTTGACTACAAGGAAACGGTGAACGGCTATGTCAACGTGCTTGACTGGCGTGTGAAGGAAAACTCCACCGTCACCTATTCCGTCGGCGGACTTATCCTTTCAAACTCCGGCGCCATTACCGCCAACTACTGGCTCAGCGAGATATACGACGAGGAGATCGCAAACGCACACCGCAACTGTGACTTCCATCTGCACGATCTGAGCATGCTCACCGGCTACTGCGCAGGTTGGAGCCTAAAGCAGCTCATTCAGCAGGGTCTCGGCATCCCCGGCAAGATAAACTCCTCTCCCGCAAGCCATCTCAGCACCCTGTGCAATCAGATGGTCAACTTCCTCGGCATAATGCAGAACGAGTGGGCGGGCGCACAGGCGTTTTCAAGCTTCGACACCTATCTTGCCCCCTTTGTCAAGGTCGATAAGCTGACCTACAAGGAGGTCAAGCAGTGCATACAGAGCTTCATCTTCGGCGTGAACACTCCGTCCCGTTGGGGTACTCAGGCTCCGTTCTCCAACATCACCCTTGACTGGACGGTCCCCGCAGACCTCAAGGATATGCCCGCCATTGTCGGCGGCAAGGAGCAGGACTTCACCTACGGCGACTGCGTCGAGGAAATGGCAATGGTCAACAAGGCGTTCATCGACATCATGATCGAGGGCGACGCCAACGGCAGAGGCTTCCAGTACCCCATCCCGACCTACTCCATCACCCGTGACTTCGACTGGACCCCCACCGAGAACAACAGACTGCTGTTTGAAATGACCGCAAAGTACGGCACCCCGTACTTCTCCAACTACATAAACTCCGATATGGAGCCGTCCGACGTCCGCTCCATGTGCTGCCGCCTGCGCCTTGACCTGCGCGAGCTGCGCAAGAAATCCGGCGGCTACTTCGGCTCCGGCGAAAGCACCGGCTCCGTTGGCGTCGTGACCATCAATATGCCCCGTATCGCATACCTTGCAAGCGACGAGGCGGACTTCTACAAGCGCCTTGACAAGATGATGGACCTTGCGGCACGCTCTCTGAAAATTAAGCGCACCGTCATCACGAAGCTTCTCAATGAGGGACTTTACCCCTACACCAAATACTACCTCGGCACCTTTGACAACCACTTCTCCACCATCGGACTTGTCGGCATGAACGAGGCGGGGCTCAACGCCAATTGGATCCGCTGCGACATGACCCACGAGAAGTGCCAGCAGTTTACCAAGGACGTACTCAATCACATGAGAGAGCGTCTGTCCGACTATCAGGAGCAGTACGGCGACCTGTATAACCTTGAAGCGACCCCGGCGGAAAGCACCTCCTACCGTCTTGCAAAGCACGACAAGGAGCAGTTCCCCGACATCATCACCGCAAACGAGGAGTCCGGCGTTCCGTACTACACCAACTCCAGCCACCTGCCCGTCAGCTACACGGACGACATCTTCTCCGCACTCGACATTCAGGACGAGCTTCAGACTCTGTACACTTCGGGAACGGTGTTCCACGCCTTCCTCGGCGAGAAGCTGCCCACTTGGGAAGCCGCCGCAAAGCTTGTCCGCACTATCGCGGAAAACTACAAGCTGCCGTACTACACGATAAGCCCGACCTACTCCGTCTGCAAGAACCACGGCTACCTTGAGGGCGAGCAGTTTGTCTGCCCCCACTGCGGCGAAAACGCCGAGGTGTACAGCCGCATCACCGGCTACTACCGCCCCGTGCAGAACTGGAACAACGGCAAAACTCAGGAGTACAAGGATCGCAAGGAATACAACGTTGCGACCTCCGTGCTGACGCACAGCGGTCCGCTCAATATGCCCGAAGCGGAGAAAAAGTGCGACTGTGCCGCTCCGTCTGACGAGAAGCGCACCATTCTGTTCGTGAAGAATAACTGCCCCAACTGCCGCATGGCATACGGCTACCTCGACAAGGCGGGACTTCAGTACGAGAAGATAAACGCCGAGGAGAACGAGGAGCTTGCCCGCTCCTACGGCATCCGTCAGGCGCCGACGCTCGTCATCGTTGACGGCGACAGCCTTGAGAAGTTTGCGGGTGCGGTTGCGATAAAGCAGTACCTCTTCAAGTAAAGGACAGAGTACGATGTACGATATTATAATCATAGGCGGCGGCCCTGCGGGACTCACTGCCGCAACCTATGCCCGCAGAGCCGGAAAAACCGTGCTGTGCATCGAAAAAAGCGGCTTCGGCGGTCAGATCACTTGGTCGCCGAAGGTGGAAAACTTCCCGTCGGTGGAATCCATATCCGGCATGGAGCTTGGCGACCTCATGATGGCTCAGGCGGAGCATCAGGGTGCAGAGTTTGAGCTGGACGAGGTTTTGGAGATTATCGACTGCGGTGCGGTAAAGCAGGTAAAAACCGAGTTCGGCGGTGTTTTCGAGGCGAAGGCGGTCATCATTGCGACGGGCGCAAAGCCCAAAATGGCGGGCATCCCCGACGAGGAGAGCTACCTCGGAGCGGGACTTTGCTTCTGCGCACTGTGCGACGGCGCCTTTTACAAGGGCAGACCCGCTGCGGTGTACGGCGGCGGCAACTCCGCACTTCAGGATGCGGTGCTGCTCTCCGACCTCTGCTCGAAGGTGTATCTCATCCACCGCCGCAGCACATTCAGAGGCGAGGCAAAGCTTGTGCAGGCGCTTGAGAAAAAGAGCAACGTCGAGTTTGTGACGGAAAGCACCGTGAGCGCCCTTTCGGGCGACGGCGAGCTTCGCTCGATCACCGTGACGGACGCTGCCGGAAACGAGCGTGAGATAGAGGTAGACGCACTTTTCGTTGCGATAGGACACGCACCCGACAACGCAGCCTTTGCGCAGCTCTTGGAGCTTGACAGTGCCGGCTACGCCGAATCGGGCGAGGACTGCTACACCAAAACTCCGGGCGTTTTCGTTGCCGGAGACTGCCGGAAAAAGACGGTGCGCCAGCTCACCACCGCCTGTGCCGACGGTTCGGCGGCAGCGCTTGCCGCCTGCAAGTACATAGACGAATTATAAGTTTTATAGGGTTCCGCCGAGCAACGGGACAGGACCGAGATAAAACGGTGCGGTTTTCCGCATTGCACGGAGGGATAAAAGCCCGGGAGAGTTTTTATGTTAAAAACTCTCCCGGTATTTTTTTATACGGAGGTTAGACATGAACGAAAAAAGCAAAGCGTGGCTCTGCCTGCTGATTGCGGGACTGAGCGAGGTCATATGGGCGTACACGATGAAGCTGAGCTGCGGCTTTACGGTGCTTGTGCCGAGCATCATCACCGTGGCGGTGCTTGCGGGAGGCTTTTTCCTGCTGGCAAAGGCGGTGAACGTCCTCGGCATCGGCACGAGCTATGCCGTGTTTACGGGCATCGGCATCGTCGGCACGGCGATCGAGGGTGTGCTGCTGCTTGACGAGGGCATGAGCGCATTGAAGCTCATCTCGCTCGTCCTGCTCTGCGGCGGGATAATCGGACTGAAAAAGGAGGAAAAATAATGTGGATCGTACTGGCGTTTGCCTCTGTTTTTGAATTGGGCTTCACGGTTTTCATGAAGCTGAGCGAGGGACTTCGCATCGCAAAATACACGGTGCTGACGGTCATCAGCGTGTGTCTGAGTATCGGTCTTTTGTCGCTTGCGGTGACGAAGCTGCCCTTGGGACCCGCCTACGCCGTGTGGACGGGACTCGGGACCGTTTTGAACGTCGGCTTCGGCATACTCGTTTTCGGCGAGAGCAAGAGTGTAAAGAAGCTCCTGTGCGTTGCGGCGGTCGTTATCGGCATCGTGGGTCTGCGGCTCAGTTAAGATTTATGTTTACAAAGACGGGAAAGTGTATTAAAATAACACTAGCAATCTGAGCGAGGAGATACCCGAAATGATGGAAAGCAGCTTTGTAGAGGTCTATGACAAGTTTAAGCTTGAATTTTTCAGAAGGATATTCGAGCTTGTGCGTGAGCGTGAGGGTTCGCTTTCGGCGATGGAGGCGTTCTCGATCGAGGTCATTCATGCCCTGCATGAGCCGACCGTCGGACAGTTTGCGGAGTTTCTCAACATCTCGCAGTCCAATGCGACCTATAAGGTCAACAATCTGATAAAGAAGGGCTACCTCATCCGTCAAAATTCGGAGACGGACAGGAGGGAGTACCACCTCATACTTTCCGATAAGTATTACGGCTACACCGACATCATGCGCAGCTATGTGGACACCGTCGTAGGGCGCATCCGCAAGAGCTTTACGCCGGAGGAGGCAAAGCAGTTCGGCGATATGCTCGACCGCATATCAAACGAAATGATGCCGGAGGCAGACAACATATAAAAATAAAAAAACACCGCCCACGGGCGGTGTTTTTTTGTTGTCTTATTAGCCCCACAGAGCGGTGAGCATGGGGATTATCTGCTTCTTGCGGCTCATGACGCCGGGGAGGAACAGGCAATTGTCCTTCGGCTCGACGGAGAAGGCACGGCGGATCGTGTCGTCGCTGCCGATGTATATGAGCTGCGTACCCTCCAAAAGCACGTCGGTCAGCATGAGGATGATTATGCCGTAGCCCTTCGTGTCCTTGAGCTTTCGCATTTCGGAGAGGAACTCCTCTCTGCGTTCGAGCATCTTGGAGGAGTCGAGCGTCGTGACCTGACCCACGCCGATGAAATGCTCGGCGATGTGAAACTCCTTGAAGTCGCCGCCTATCAGCTCGCTCACGGGCTTTTGATCCGAGAAGCCGGCTGCAAAAAGCTCCTTGCCCAGCTCGTCGAGCGAGACCTTGCCCAGCCTTGCCATGCGCTCCGCCATGGCGATGTCACGCTTCGTGCAGGTGGGGGACTTGAACATTACCGTGTCGGATAGTATCGCCGCTGCGATAAGCCCCGCCATTGCGGGCGACGGCAGAACGCCGTGCTCCTGATACATGCAGGCGATGATGGTCGCCGTGCTGCCGACGGGTTCGTTGCGCATCCTGATTGGCTGCATGGTCTGAATGTCGGCGAGGCGGTGGTGGTCGATTATCTCAAGTATCTCCGCCTGCTCAAGCCCCGGCACCGCCTGACACATCTCGTTGTGGTCCACAAGCACGACACGCTTTCTCCTCGGCTTGAGGAGGTGATAGCGGGAGAGGGTGCCGACGACACGTTCGTTCTCGTCAAGCACCGGGTAGCAGCGGAAGCGGCTCTTTAAGACCTCTTCCTTAACGTCGTCTATGTAGTCGCCTAGGTGGAAGCAGATGATGCCGTCCGTGTGGCAGGGTCGGGAAATGGGTATCGCCTGATATATGAGCTTTGCGACTCTGCTTGCGTCGAAGGGCGTGGAGATTATGCAGGTGCGCTTGCCGCTCTCCAGCCATTCCTGACGGGCCTCCGTCTGGCAGAGGATGATGCAGCTTACGCCGATGTCGAGCGCACGCTCTACCATCTCCGGCTGATCGCCGCACAGCACGATGCTGTCGGGGTCGGAAAACAGCAGGGTAGGGCAGCTCTGCGGCAGTGCGATGATGACGTTGCCGGCAACGGAGTCCACAAGCTCCGCAGCGTCGTTTAACAGCTTTCCCTCAAGCACGCTGAGGATGTTGAACAGCGGGATGTCGTCAAGGTGCGGGTCGCTTATCGTGAGCATACTGTATGCGGCGATGTCGCCTGCGGAAAGGGTGCCGAACAGGCTGCCGTCGGAGTTGAGAACGGGGATGACGGAGATCTTCTGCTCCTTCATTATGTGCCACGCCCTGTCCATCGTAACGCCGGAATCGAGCGCGGGCGGGGTGTCGAAATCCAGATCACGCACCTGCGTGCGGACGTCCTTTATAAACTTGGGCGGCTTAAAGCCGAACTTATCGAGCATACGCTGCGTCTCGTCGCTTATATGACCGAGGTGGGCGGCGACGTACTCCCGATCGCCGAGGGCGTTGCGCAGAGCGGCGTAGCTCATTGCGGACACCACGGAGTCGGTGTCGGGGTTTCTGTGTCCGACAACAAAAATTTCGTTCATGTTTTTGTCTCCTTCTGCGGCGTATCGGTACGCCGCTTGCAGCACAATATTATAATAATTCGGACAAAAAAGTCAATGTGCAGAGCCGTAAAGATTATTTTTGCTTTCCAACCTGCGGTTGGAAAGCCTCCCAACCACACAAAGCTTGATTTTTTCGCCTTTGCGCTATATGCTTTTTTGCGAAAGGAGCTGACGGCAATGGAACAGGTCTACCTCGGCAAAAAAATAGCCGAACTCAGAAAATCGAAGGAAATGACGCAGGAGGCGCTCGCAAAGCTTTTGGGCGTCACGAATCAGGCGGTGTCGAAGTGGGAGTCGGACTCCTGCTATCCCGATATAACACTGCTGCCGGAGCTGGCGAAGGTCCTCGGCACCTCGCTTGACGGGCTTTTCGGACTCAAAGCGGAGGGTGATCCCGCCCCGCACAGGACGGAGTATCCGTACAACGGACTGCCGTGGCCGGACGACGACAACCTGCGTGCGGTGTGCTTTTTAGGACACAGGCTTGAGGACTATGCGGATATGCGGAAAAAGAACCTGAGCCTCGGCTCGCTGTTTGCCTCAAAGGGAAGCGCTGCCGACAGAGCGAGCGTGCAGCTTACTTTCAGCGGCAGCGTCGGAAATATAAGCTCGGAGTTTGCGGTGAGCTGCACCGACTGCGAGATCGCCGGAAACGTGAACGCCGGGGACAGCGTCCAATGCGGCGCCGTCGGCGGCAGCGTAGGCGCCGGGGACAGCGTCCACTGCGGCAGCGTCGGCGGAAACGTCAAGGCGGGTGACTTCGTGCGCTGCGACGACGTGTCCGGCAGCGTGACCGCCGGAGACTATGTGCAGTGCGGCAGCATCGGCGGCAGCGTGATCTCCTCCGACGGGGTGAGAAGAAGCTGACGGTTCAGCTTCCGTCAGCTTAAGAATCTCTCCCTCAGTCAGCTTCGCTGACAGCTCCCTCGTCAGAGGGAGCCGTGAGATTGTGCAAATCTCGCTGCGGCACAAAGAACAGACTGCTGTGCTATTAAAAAAGCAAATGAGAGTTACGATACATCTTAAAACCTTTTTGCCAATGAAAAACGACCACCATTTTCATGCCTCCATCTGACGAGGGAGGTGGCAAAACCGTCAGGTTTTGACGGAGGGAGAGAAAGCGCTCAACTGTGGATGCAATAAATCCGACGCAAAGGCTGAACTATTTATACACAAAAAAGAAAAGCTCCGTGACCGATGGTCTCGGAGCTTTTCTTTTTAATCAATTAAGCCTTGTAGCCGGTGACGGCACCCACAAGACCCTGAATGTAGGTGGGAACCCAACCGAGAATGTCCTTTACGAGGTTGAGCTTGGACTCAATTGCGAGACGAACGTCTTCATCAATGTTGAGAGCTCCGAGTTTGATGCACATAATACTTCCTCCTTGAATTATTGTTCGGATATTATGACTATACCACAATCCGAGGCGTTTTGTAAATAACAATTTTTGTTTTGTATCAAAAATAGCCCTGTTTGTACGAAAAAAAGCAATCGTATCAGTCATCGAGCATTATTTCGAGAATCTCGCTGTCCGTCTCACGCATACCCTCACGGGCAAGCTTGCCGACGCTTTCGATGGTTTTCTCGACGTCGCCCTTGAGTATTCCGTCGCCGCCGCAAAGACCCTTGCCCCTCTCGTAGAGGTCAAAGCCGAGAAGCCCCGCTTCGACGGCGGAGGCGATCTTCGTTGCGCAGGAGGGCTTTGCACCGTCACACACGGTGCCGGAGATCATGCCGAGGGTGTTGGTTATCGTTGCGCTGACGGCATCGACGTCGCCCTCGCATAGCCACGCCACGCCGGCCGCCGCACCGCAGCCTGCCGAGACTGCGCCGCAGAACGCCGACAGTCTGCCGATGGGCGTTTTCTGATGCACGGTCACGAGGTTCGACACGACGAGCGCACGCAGGAGCCTGTCCCGATCTGCGCCCATGTCCTGAGCGTAGACGATGACGGGCAGGGAGGCGGTCATGCCCTGATTGCCGCTGCCGGAGACGATGACCACGGGCAGCTCGCAGCCGCTCATGCGGGCGTCGGAGCCTGCGGCGGCGACCGCCCTCGCTCTGACTCGGACATCGCTGCCTCTCGTGGAGAGCAGGGTCTTGCCGACGGAAGCACCGTACTCGCCCCTAAGTCCCTCCTGCGAAATGGCGGTGTTGTAAGCTATCTGCCGCTCAAGCAGCTCACGCACGTCGTCTATGCGGACGCACTCGGCAAACTCCACGATGCCCTTGACGCTCAGCACGCTGCGGTCGGTCTCGCCGCCGTCGTCCGCACTTTCGTCAAGCCGCAGCAGCACGTCGCCGTTTTTCTCGATAAGCACGATGTTCGTGTGATAGTCCGCAATGCGCAGACGCACGCAGTCGGTGCCCTTATAAAGCCGAAGGTCGATGTCGAGCAGCTTCGGGCTTTGCGACTTCATCACCGTCATGGGGCAGGAGTCCATAAACTCACGGATGAGGTGTATGTCCTCCTCACGAACGCCCGCAAGCACCTCAAGCTGCCTGTCCGCATCGCCCACGGTGACGCCCGCTGCGACGGCGGCGGTGATGCCTTTAAGCCCTCCCGTGTTGGGAACGACGACGCTTTTTACGTTTTTAATGATGTTGCCGCTTATCACTATGTCGATTTTGTCGGGCATTTCGCCGAGGACCTGCCGTGCCTTTGCGGCGGCATACGCCATTGCGATAGGCTCGGTGCAGCCCATGGCGGGGATAAGCTCCTCCCTGAGAATTTGCAGATATTGCCCGTAGATTTTATCGCCGACTTCCATTAAACTCTCTCCTTTGTACTTATTTTCCGACTATATGGCTCTATTATAGCAAACCACAGAGGATTTGTACACAATAATACAATTTTTCCAAAATGATATTTAAATGTCAAAATGACTTGTATATTGTCGGCGTGATGTGTTATAATGCAAGAACTAAGACAGTTTGGAGATGTTTGTTTTGATCGGCTTTTACAACTACACGGTATGGCTGACCTACATAGGTATGCTTTCATCCGTCGTCGGCATAACGCTCGCCTGCGGCGATCACCCCGTCGCTGCGGTCATTTGCCTCATGTTTTCCGGCTTCTGCGATATGTTTGACGGCATCGTCGCCCGCACCAAAAAGGATCGCACCGCCGAGGAGTGCAGCTACGGTATACAGCTCGATTCACTGAGCGACGTTATCTGCTTCGGCGTCTTCCCCGTGGTCATCGGCGTTTCCATGGGCGCCAACGAGTGGTGGCAGATCGCCATTATGGCGCTGTTTGCCCTCTGCGGACTTATTAGACTTGCCTATTACAACGTGACCGAGGAAGTGCGTCAGAAGACCGAGACCGGAAAGCGCAAGCATTATCTCGGCGTTCCCATCACAAGCTCTGCGCTCACCGTTCCTCTGCTGTTCTGCTTTGAGGGACTTTTGGGGAGGCACTTCCCCATTGCGTATACGCTCCTGCTGCTCGTCAACGGAGCGCTGTTTGTGCTGCCCATTCAGGTGAAGAAGCCCGGCAAGACGGGGCTTGCAATGATGCTCGCCCTCGGCGTTATCTGCACCGTGATTATCCTCCTCTGCGGCTGACGCTGATATACGGCAACAAAAAATTCCGTACCCAACCGGGTACGGAATTTTTTTTGTTATTTACTCTACCTCGACCACGCCGTCTTCCTTGACGGTGACGGTCATGCCGGTCTTGACGTAGTCAAGAAACTCGTCGCCGAGCATATCCACGACGGGCATCTTTGCGTCCGTCCAAACGTCGCCGAGGATGGCACCCGACGCTGCGAGGGAGTCGATCTCCTTGCTGAACAGCATACAGGCGGGCTGCTTCCCGGAGGAGCAGACCGTGAACAGGACCATGCCGCCGGTGGTGGAGCCGATGGTCATGGGCAGGCACAGCGCCTTGCCGATCATGGGCTTTTTGTACAGCTCCTCGTTATTCTGGTCGCCGCACTTCATCTTCTTATCGCCGAACATCATACCCATCTGGTATGACGCAAGGGTGTTGAAGCCGCCGTGAGACACGAGCGCCTCTGCGGTGCAGGTGCCGGGGACTACCACCCGACCTTTGAAAGTCTTCATTTCTTTTCCTCCCTCCGGCTTGTGATGGTGTGCAGGATCTCCGCCTCGGTGTAGTAGCGGGCGCTGGTGTAGGTCCTGAGCTTGTTCGAGGAGGTGATGACCGCCTTCTTCTTGCACAGGGGATTGTTCATGTACATGAGCGGGCAGATGTAGCTCAAAACTATGCCCTGACGCTTGAGCTGCTTGTAGTACGGGGTCTTTTCAAACTCCTTGATAACGGGGGTGGATGCGGTGAACACGGTCGGAACGGTGACCTTTTTAAGTCCGTTCTTGCGCAGCTCGGCTGCGACGTCCTCCGTCCAGCGCACGAGCTGTGCATAGGTCATGTGCGGGCAGCCGACGAAGCAAAGCTCCGGGGCGGCATCGGGATCCTTCCAAATGACCGGGTACTCGGACTTCACACGCTCAAGCTCCGCATCGTCGATGACATAGACCTTTGCGCCCTCGGCGATGATGCTCTCGCCCTGCTCGACCGCCTCCGGCGTGAGGTTTTCGATGTGGTACAGACCCACGGCGCCGTTGGACGCCGTCGCTGCGCCGAAGTCCTTGAGGTAGGCGCAGGCATCGTCGTTAAGCTCGGTGCCTATCCACTTGTCAAGCCCCTTGACGTAGGGGACCTCCTCCATGACCTTCATGCCGATGGCGGAGCCTAATAGCTGCGCTTCCGGCTTTTTCGTGCATTTAAGCTCGATGACCCATGTCGCCTTGCGGTTTTCGTCGAGCAGCAGACCGAATTCGGGGACGAAGCCGGCGATGGAGCCCATAAGCTCGATCATGCCGGAGTTGCGGTTGCACCTTGCGCCCAAAACGGAGTTTGCGTACACGACGGCGGAGGACTCCGCCCACGACAGCACCTCGCCCTTCCCCGGCTTGTTGCCGACCTGATCGAGGTAGCAGGTGCAGGTGTAGTCGTCGTCATTCGTGATGCCGAGCTTGCGGAGCTGCTCCTCGTACATATCCTGCTCCGTGTACATGAATTTCTTGAACACGAGGTCCTCGATGAGGGAGCTGGGTACGTTCTTGTCGAGGGGCTTGGGGTCGGCGGTGAACTTCTGATCGGAGACAAGTCCTGCGTCGATTATCTCCTGATACAGCTTGTACACCGGCTTCATGACTTTAAGTCCGAAGCTTATGACGGTATGTCCGTATTCCGAGCTTATCGGCACCATCCTCTCGGCGCCGAAGGTCTCTCCGTACATGACGAGCGTCTTGACGACCTTTGCCATGGTTTCGCCCTTTTCACCGTTCAGCATCGCCTGCTGTTCGGGGGTCAGTTTCATCAAAGCGGATCACTTCCCTTTCTCAAATCGTTACGGGTTTAACAATTACATTGTATACCATGTGTATGGTCTTGTCAACAAATTGACGCCGACGAAGGACAACAAAAAACTGCGGCAAGAACCTTGCCGCAGTAGGATGTGATCTTATTTGTTAAACTCGATGGAGTCGAGGATGGCTCCGACTTCGGGGTGGGTGTACAGCTCCGCAACGGGGGTCTTGCAGTCGCCGTGCTTTAGTACGGTCACGAGAATGTAGCTGTAAGCGTCGCCCGGAATGGGGAGGCAGATGCGCATCTCGTTGCCGTCGAGGTAGTGGATGCAGTCGATGCCGGCATAGGTCACGGTGCCGAAGGCGTTGAACTTGTTCTTTATGCCCTCGCTCAGCTCCGCAAAGCCCTCACCGCTGTAGTAGCCTGCGTATTCAAGCTGCATATCGACCTCGTCGCCGTAGATGGCTGCAACGTGAGAGTCGCTGGAGTAGGTCAGAAATTCCTCGCCTATAACGTCAAAGCTCTGCTTGTCGCCGTCGTACTTCACGCTGACGTCAACGGTGGATGCATCGCTGAAGCCGGAAACGAAGCTGTAAACGCCGGTCTTTGCATTTTTGATCTCCGCCTTTTTAGCGCCGCCCTTTGCGGCACCCTTTGCGGGGGCGGAGGGCTTCTCGGCGTTCTTCTTGCCGGAAATGATCGCAACCGCAGCCGCAGCCGCAGCAGCGAGACCTATCGGAAGTGCTATTTGCCATGCTTTCATATCGGTTCCTCCAATTAGCGCCGACGCCCGTTAGGGGGTACGGCGAATTTTTTGCTATTGTTAAGTATAACACAAAGCGTATATTTTGTAAATGCCGACTTGCGTTAATGCATTGGGACGTGTATAATTTTTTCGCTTGAAAAACAGGAGGAAAAGAGATATGAACGGCAATATAAAACGCAACAGCCTTCGCTATGCGTTTAAACGGAGCATACCTATAATGATAGGCTTTTTCCCGGTCGGCATCGCATACGGGATACTGATGCTCGAAGCGGGCTACGGATTTTTGTGGTCGGCGGGATGCAGCGCAATAGTGTTTGCAGGCTCGCTCCAGATGCTGATGGTGTCCTTCCTTGCGGGAGGGGTGCCGATACTCACCGTTGCGGTCACGGCGCTGCTTTTAAACAGCCGCCACATCTTCTACGGCATCTCGTTTATCGAGAAGTTTCGTGACTACGGACCGTGGAAATACTTTCTTATATTCAGTCTTGCCGACGAAAACTACTCGCTGCTTTGCTCGCCGAACGACATGGAGGGTACCGACGAAAAGCTCGTGAACATTTACTCCTCCTTGCTCGTCTACGGATACTGGATACTGTTCTCCGCCCTCGGCGGCATCTGCGGGCGCTTTATCACCTTCGACACCACCGGCATAGACTTTGCGCTCACCGCACTGTTCACCGTGATACTGATAGAGCAGCTTAAAGGAACGAAAAGCAAGCTTCCCGCAGTCATGGCGGCGGTCTGCGCCGTGCTGTGTATTCTGATATTCGGGGCGTCGAACTTCCTGCTGCCGTCGCTCACCGCAACGGTTGCCGTTTTGATGCTGCTGCGACCTATGCTTGAGGGAAAGGAGGCGGCGAAATGAGCATTTCCGTGGGTGAATCCCTGCTCATCATTGCGGTCTGTGCCGTCTGCACCTTTGCCGAAAGGCTGCTGCCCTTCGTGGTGTTCGGCAGCCGCAAGGTGCCGGGAGCCGTGCGCTACCTCGGCAATATGCTGCCGCCCGCAGTCATGGCGACGCTCGTGGTCTACTGCCTCCGCAACACGGACTTTTCCGCCGCAGCGGGCTTTCTGCCGCAGCTTATTTCCGTTGCGGTGACGGCAGCGCTGCATCTTCTGCGCCGCAACACGATGCTCAGCGTCGTCGGCGGCACCGCCTGCTATATGCTGCTGGTGCAGCTCGTGTTCTAAAAAAGTGCTGACAAGCACTGCAAACTGTGGTATAATACTCTATTGCGGACCTGCGCACGAGATAAAGCGCAAATTTTAGCTTTCTTCAAGGGCTTTCTATGAAAAAACGTTCAAAAGCCGTGTTTTGGCTGATTATTCTTCTTGCGCTCAGTGCGCTCACAATTTATATAATCGTGTCCTCGAACGACGGCTTTTCGTTTGATAAATTCTTAGATTGTCTTGAAACGATCTCGCCCGTCTGGTTCGTGCTGGCTGCCGCCTGCGCCTTCGGCTTCATCTACTTTGAGGGTGCTGCGCTGCGCTGCATATGTCACCGCCTCGGCTGCGACTTTAAGCGCAGCAGGGCGACGGTCTATGCCGCAACGGACATATATTTTTCCGACATAACGCCGTCCGCCGCCGGAGGACAGCCCGCAGCCATGCTGCTCATGATGAAGGACGGCATACCCGGAGCCGTCGCCGCCATTGCGCTCGTTTTGAACCTTGCGATGTACACGCTGGCGATACTCGTTCTGAGCCTCATTGCCTTTCTGCTCAACTTCGATATGTTCCTCGAATTTGACTTCCCGGCGCAGCTTTTCATCGGCATCGGCGGAGTGGTGCAGGTGGCGTTTATCGTGCTGTTTGCGATGTGCGTTTTCAAGAAATCGCTTGTGCATTCGCTTGCGGCGTTTATTCTCAAATTGCTGTGTAAGCTTCACATTTTGAAGGATTACGAGGCACGCCTCGTGAAGCTTGACGCTTCGGTCGAGCAGTACAACAAATGCGGTGAGCTTATCCGTCACGAGTACGGCTTCATGCTCAAGGTGTTTCTGCTGAACGTCGCCCAGCGAATGAGCGTCATATGCGTTGCGCTGTGCGTGTTTTTAGGCAGCGGCGGAAGCCTTGGAATGCTGGACGCAGCCTTTTCCGCACAGACCTTTGCGGTACTCGGCTCAAACGCCGTGCCGTTGCCGGGCGCAGTCGGCGTCGTGGATTACATTTTCCTCACGGGCTTTGAGACCATCGTCTCCGACCCCGTGAGCGTGGAGCTTATAAGCAGGGGACTGTCCTTCTACGCAAGCTTTATCTTCTGCGGGATAGTGTTCCTCGTCGAGATAGCGGCAAGAAAAATAAGGACCGGCAAAGACGCCGGAGAAAGTCAGGATTGAGCCATGCCCGAAAACAAGACCATGACACGGTCGCTCTCATATTTCTATACGAAAAAGCTCGGCGCACCTCCGAGACGTGTGATAACCACGCCCATAGTGACGGCGGTCGCCGGAAAATATATGGATACGCCGGTATCGAAGCTGCATATCCGCCGCTTCGTGCGGAAAAACGAGCTTGACCTCAGCGAGTACCGCTCCGAAAAGTACCGCTGCTTCAACGACTTTTTCACGAGACAGATAAAGCCGGAGGCACGCCCCGTCGATATGCGTCCCGAAAAGCTCATCTCCCCCTGCGACGGGCACCTTTCGGCGTACAGGATAGGCAGCGACTCGGTGTTTAACATCAAAGACAGCTATTACAGGGTCAGCGACCTTGTAAACAGCCAATTTATTGCGGACGAGTATTTGGACGGCTACTGCCTTGTGTTCCGCCTCGGCGTTGAAAATTACCACCGCTACTGCTACATCGACAACGGCACCAAGAGCGTAAACTTCCGCATAAGGGGACGCTACAACCCCGTGCAGCCCATAGTCGTCAACAACCACCCCGTGTTCACTCAGAACACGAGGGAGTACACCATCATGCAGACGGAAAACTTCGGCACCGTCGTGCAGATCGAGGTCGGCGCCTGCCTTGTCGGAAAGATCGTGAACCACCGTGAGGCGGGGCGCATCTACAAGGGTACCGAAAAGGGAATGTTCCAGTTCGGCGGCTCGACCATCGTGCTGCTGATGAAAAAGGACAGCGTTAAGCTGCCCGAAAGATACTTTGTCGCCACCTCGCAGGGTACCGAGACCGACGTGAAATACGGTCAGGCGATAGGAGAAAAAGCATAAATGACCCATGATATGAGCGAAAAACAGAGAAAGATATTCGGCGTCGTCGCAATCGTTGTTTTCGTTGCGGTGAGCGTGCTTTTCATCGTGTTTGCGGGAAAGCCCATCATCGAGTTTGCGTCGGAGCCGGAGCAGTTCCGTGCGTGGGTGCGGGAGTACGGCGTCTGGGGTATGCTGGGCTTTGTCGGCATGGTGTTTTTGCAGACCTTCTTTGCATTCATCCCCGGCGAACCGTTTGAGCTTGTCGCAGGCTACGCCTTCGGCAGCATACCCGGACTTCTGCTGTGCATCGCCGGCGAGGTGCTGGGCAGCGTTGCGGTCTTTGCCTTCGTGCGCTACTTCGGCATGAAGGTCGTCGAGATCTTCTTCTCGAAGGAGAAAATTCAGGAGCTTAAATTCCTGAAGGAGACCGAGAAGCGGGACGTCATCTTCTTTCTCATATTCATGCTTCCCGGCACGCCGAAGGATCTTCTGTGCTACTTTGCCGGACTTACCGACATAAAGTGGCGGACGTGGCTTATCATCTGCTCCGTCGGCAGGATACCGTCCGTCATCACCTCGACCCTCGGCGGCAATGCGATGAATCAGCAAAACTACGGCTTTGCCGTGTTGGTGTTCGGAGTGACGCTTGCCCTGTCGGGTGCGGGACTTCTCATATACAAGGCGATATGCCGCCGCCGCAGTGAAAAGGGGCAGGAGGAGATAAATAATGAGCGCCGAGAAAATTGATTTTGAACGAGCAAAGGAGCTTCTCGACAGCGACAAAAGCTGCCTTATGGTGGACGTGCGCGAGGAAGAGGAGTATATAACGGGCCATGCGGAGAATGCTCTGCTTTTCCCGGTGGACGATATTGACGAGGCGTCGGCGGCGATGCTGCTGCCGGACAAAAACCGACCGATAATACTCTACTGCCGTTCGGGGAGACGTAGTGCGGAGGCGTCCGAGAAGCTGTCAAAGCTCGGCTATACGAAGCTGTACGACGTCGGAAGTCTTATCGGCTGGCCATACGGAATGGAATAAAAAACGGAGGATCGTTGATCCTCCGTTTTTTCATATTCAGATGAAGTCCGACTCCGGCATACAGTGCATTCCGAGCGCGCTTATGCAGCGGAAGCCCTCGGCATGAAGCGTAAAGCGGCGCAGCCCGAAATCGACGGAGCGCAGCCGCAGATAAAGCGCCAGCGCCTTGCCCGCAGCCTTATCGAACTGGCTTAAATGGCAGTCGAGGACCGAGGAAAGCTGTGCTTTAAACAGCGCCTCGCCGGTTTTTACATAGCGGTTGGGTCTTGCCGTCATGTAATATGCAATGCCCTTGACGGG
Source organism: Bacteroidaceae bacterium (assembly GCA_963610045.1). Taxonomy (GTDB): domain Bacteria; phylum Bacillota; class Clostridia; order Oscillospirales; family Oscillospiraceae; genus F23-B02. Next base: position 5,668 of record CAVDMS010000002.1, on the reverse strand, counting down.
CGCGGGCACGGCGCCCATGTGCGCCGCAACGCCGGAGTAGGGCGCAAAGTAGGCAGCCCTTGACGCCGCCCTGCCCACACGCAGGTGGTCGGTGTGGCACTCGCTTGCGACACAGGGGTCGGGCGCAAAAACGAGGTCGGGAGCAAAGTCGCCGATGACCTCGGCTATGCCCCGGCAAAGCTCCTCCTCGGAGTAAAAGCCGCCGTCGCAAAGGTCGAGAAAGCGAAGGTCTCTTACGCCGAGAAGCTCTGCCGACCTCTGCGCCTCGGCACGGCGAAGTGGTATAAGCTCCTCCGGCGGCACGGTCTCGGAGCCGTACCTGCCGTCGGTGCAGACAAGAAAGCAGACCGCCTTTCCCATGGCGGCAAGCTTTGCCGCCGTCGCACCCGCACCGATCTCAATGTCGTCGGGGTGCGGACCTATAAACAGGAAGCGCTCGCACTTTTCGATCTCCGGCGGCGGAGAGGCAAAACGCAGAGCAAAACTCGTCAGACTCATGCCTTTGCCTTGCGCTCCTCGATGACCTTGCAGATGCGGTCGTACTCCGCCTCGTCGAGCTTATAGTGCTTCTTATAGATAAAGTAGGATATGAGCATCAGTACGCAGGGCAGGAGGGTCATGCACAGGAGCAGACCCGAAGTCTGCGATGCGGTGACACCCTTGAGTATCTCGGCGATGTCCGCCGACTTCTGCGCTGCGATGTCGGCGATCTCGGCTGCGTTGCCGTGGGCGGCCTCGGTCGCCTTGGATGCGGCGTTTTCGATGTCGGATATGCCGTTTGAGAAGTCGGTGACCTTGAAAATGATGTAGCTGAGGTTCGTTATAAGGACGATGATGGCGCCGCCGAGCTTCGTGAGGAAGGGGCGCAGCGAGGAGATTATCGCCTCGTCACGGTCGCCCGTCTTGTACTCGTTGTATTCGACGGTGTTGAGGATGGAGATCATCATAACGAGGTAGAAGCCGTACTGACCGAAGTTGGAGAGCATGAAGCCCAGTACGATGAGAATGAACTTGAGGGTCGAGGAGGGCAGCAGCAGACCGGGGATGATGGTCACGGCGTAGCCCACGAGGGATATCATAAGAAGGATGCGCATGAGCGGCTTGCGGTCGAGACGGCGGGAGATGGCGGGGTAGAACACCATGAGGAATGCGGTCGCCGCCATGCCGACGGTGGTGAACAGCGTGTACAGTCCGCCCTCGTAGCCGAAGTCAAAGTAGACGTAAACGGAGCCGATGCCGCCCACGACGATGCCGTTGCCGACCTGCTGAATGAGAAAAGCAAGAGACACCCAGAGGAGTTGGTCGTTGCCGGTGATGGTGGTCCAGATCTTCTTGAAGCTGATGGGGGGCGCTTCCTTGTAGTCGCGGCGCTCTCTGACGCCGAACACGGTAAAGCACAAAAACAGTGGAGCAAGCACTGCGATGATGAGCGCGATGGTGCCGTATGCGGTCTTTGCCGAGCCGCCGATCGCCATGTCGCCGGTGGTGAACATGGGGATGAGCATCGAAGCGAGGGTGCCGCCGATGCCGGCGCAGAGCGTCGCCCTGGAGGTAAACTGATTGCGGGCGTTTGCGTCACTGGAGAGCGCAGGCACCATGCCCCAGTAGGAGATGTCGTGCATGGTGTAGGTGATGGAGTACATGAAGTACATGACGCCGAAGAACCACACGAAGCTCCAACCCTGAAGGTCGGTGTTGAAGGTGAGGTATATAACAACGCTCGTGGAAAGTATGCCGATGACGAGCCATGGCTTAAACTTGCCCCATCTCGTGCGGGTGCGTTCAATAATGTTGCCCATAATGGGGTCGTTTATCGCGTCAAAGACCCTTGCGGCGATCATAATCACGGTTATTGCGGAGAGCTGTGCCACGGTGAGGGAGCGGGTGAACAGAATGTACACCATCAGGAAGTTAATGAAGAGATTGTACATCATGTCCCTGCCCACCGTGCCGAGCGGGAACATGATGAGATTTTTCTTTCTGGTTTTCATATCGTCCATGAAAAGCACCTCTAAAAATTTTCGCCGTGTCCGCAGCCTTTTTGAGCCTTCCGATCCCGGCACGGCGGTATGATAATATACATTTTAACAGCAAAATGACCGATTGGCAAGGACATAATGCCCACCGCCGAATTTTTGCCGCAAGGCTGCGACAAAGCGTTGAAGAATGTCGAAAAGTGTGATATACTTTTTTCGTTATTCTCCGGCGTCTGCCGGAATATTTGGGAGACACAGTATGAAAAAACGCCTACTCAGCCTTGCGCTTGCGCTCGTTATCGTTATCGGACTTCTGCCGCTGTCGGCATTTGCCGCAAACGAAGGTACGAGCATCAGAGAAAACTTCCTCCGTGTCGCCGCCTCGCAGGTCGGCTATCGTGAGAATTACGGGAATATCACAAAGTACGGCAGATGGTACGGGATGAACGGGCAGCCGTGGTGCGCCATGTTCGTTAGTTGGTGCGCAAGGATGTCCGGCGTTCCCAAAACCGAGATACCCAACTTCGCCTCCTGCAATTCCGGCGGCGTGAGCTGGTTTAAGAATCATAACGCATGGAAAAACGGCAGCTATACGCCGCTGCCCGGTGATATAGTGTTCTTCGATTTCGACGAGGGCAGCGGTTATGACGGACAAGCCGAGCACGTCGGCATAGTCGAAAGCGTGGACGACTATTACGTCTATACGATAGAGGGCAATACCTCAAATGAGATGGTCGAGCGCAAGCAGCGTCCAAGAGACCGAAGCATCCTCGGCTACGGTGTGCCGCAGTTCGGCACGATCTCATACGCCCGCTGCGACATGAGTCTTGAAAACGCCTCCTATCCGAACGATATATGGGAGGGAACGAGCCATAAAGTGTCCGGAACGGTGCGCTCCGACTACGCCATACAGTGGCTGTATGCCGATTTGCGTGACGAGAACGGCAACTTCTGCGGCTACGGCTACCGCTCGCCGGGTACAACGATGGCGTCGCTTGATCCCCTGTCCGGCTCACTCAAATATTCCTCGCTCTCGACGGGACGCTATTACCTGTATATTGAGGCGGTGGACTACGCATACAATCTGAAAATATGGAAGCTGCCTTTTATAGTTTTCGGCAGCAGATACGAGGTTAGATATGACGCAAACGGCGGCATGAACGCACCGCAGGCTCAGACAAAGCAGCACGGTACTGCGCTGAGCTTGAGCAGCGAGATCCCGTGGCGTGACGAATATATTTTCCTTGGTTGGGCGGACTCTCCGACCGCCGAGACACCGAAGTATGCAGCCGGGAGCGAATACACCGATAACTATAACGTCACGCTTTGGGCGGTGTGGAAAAAGTGCGCCCACAGCTACAAAAACGCAGTTTGCACCGTCTGCGGTCATGTGTTCAGTTTCCCGGATGTGAATACGGCAGGCAGACACGCACCCTTTGCCGATGCGATCGTCTGGGCAGTAGACAACGGCGTTACGACGGGATATGGAGACGGCACCTTCCATCCGGACGAAGCCTGTGTAAGAGCGCAGGTCGTGACCTTCCTGTGGCGGGCTTTCGGATGCCCGGAGCCAAAGGGGACGGAGCTGAGCTTTACGGATGTCAAAAACGAAGGCAAGCTTGCGGTGTATTACAAGGCGATCCAATGGGCAACCGAGAACGGCATAACGGAGGGCTACGAAGACGGCAGCTTCCGCCCTTATGCCGATTGCACGCGAGCGCAGTTCGTTACCATGCTATGGAGAGCGGCAGGCTGCGAAAAGGCGGAGATCGAAAATCCCTTTGCGGACGTTTCGGAGAACGTGTACTTCGATGCGATAATGTGGGCGTATGCAAACGGTATAACCGTGGGCTACGGCAACGGTGAATTCAGACCCTACAATACCTGCACACGAGCCGAGACAGTGACCTTCATCTACCGCCACTTTGTGTAAGCAAGCATAATGACATAGAAAAAAGCAAGCATCGGGGTTACCCGATGCTTGCTTTTTTTATTCGCTATATCAACTTATTACGCTCTGCTTTTCATCACTGCACGCATACGCAGGCTGTGGTCGAGTATGCTCTTGCGCAGGCGCAGATTCTTGGGCGTGACCTCAAGAAGCTCGTCGTCGGCGAGGAACTCCAGGCACTGCTCAAGGCTCATCTGCTTGGGCGGGACAAGGCGCAGCGCCTCGTCGGAGCCGGAGGCTCTCGTATTCGTGAGGTGCTTCGTGCGGCACACGTTCACCGCAATGTCCTCGTTCTTCGGACACACGCCCACGACCATGCCGCCGTAGACCTTGGTGCCGGGGCTTATGAACATGGAGCCTCGCTCCTGCGCGTTCCAAATGCCGTATGCGACCGCTTCGCCGGTCTCAAAGGCTATGAGCGAACCCGTGCTGCGGCGGCTGACGTCGCCCTTGTACGGCTCGTACTTCTCAAACACGGACGCCATGATGCCCTCGCCCTTGGTGTCGGTCAAAAACTCGTTGCGGTAGCCGAACAGACCTCTCGACGGAACGAGATAGGTCAGCTTTACACGGTTTCCGACGGGCAGCATCTCAAGGAACTCGCCCTTGCGGGAGCCGAGCTTTTCCATGACGGAACCCATGTAGTCGGAGGGAACGTCGGCGACGACCCGCTCGATAGGCTCGCACTTTACGCCGTCGATCTCCTGATACAGCACACGGGGAGGCGAGACCTGGAACTCGTAGCCCTCACGGCGCATCGTCTCGATAAGGATGGACAGGCTCATTTCGCCTCTGCCGGCGACGTTAAAGGAGTCGGTGGAGCCTTCAACGTCGGTCACGCGCAGGGACACGTCCTTGAGCGTCTCACGCATGAGGCGGTCACGGATCTGCCTTGAGGTGACGAACTTGCCCTCACGTCCCGCAAAGGGACTGTCGTTTACGGAGAAGGTCATTTCAAGGGTGGGAGCGGAGATCTTGACAAAGCTCAGAGGCTCCGCAAAGCCCTTTGCGCAGATGGTGTCGCCAATGGTCACGTCGCCGATACCGCTCATGGCGATGATGTTGCCGGCGCTCGCCTCCGTTACCGGGACCTTGTTCAATCCGTCGAACTCATAGAGCGACACAGCCTTTGCCTTCATCGGGGTGGCGTCGGGGTGGTGGTAGTTTACGACCTCGATTTCCTGATTCTGACGGATGATGCCCCGCTCAATGCGCCCGATGGCGATACGTCCGACGTACTCGTTGTAGTCGACGCTGGAGACGAGCATCTGGAAGGGAGAGTCGAAATCCTGTTCGGGTGCGGGGATGTATTCGAGGATCGTCTCGAAAAGCGGCTTGAGGTCGGTACCCGGCACTTCGGGACTGTAGCTTGCGGTACCCTGTCTGCCGGAGCAGAAAAGCATGGGGGAGTCAAGCTGCTCGTCGGTCGCATCGAGGTCCATCAGGAGCTCAAGCACCTCGTCCACGACCTCGTGTATACGCTGGTCGGGGCGGTCGATCTTGTTCACGACGACGATGACACGGTGACCTAGCTCAAGCGCCCTCGACAGGACGAAGCGGGTCTGCGGCATGGGGCCCTCCGCCGCATCGACGAGAAGGATGACGCCGTTTACCATCTTGAGAATACGCTCGACCTCGCCGCCGAAGTCGGCGTGTCCCGGCGTATCGACGATGTTTATTTTGGTATCGCCGTACTGCACGGCGGTGTTCTTGGCGAGAATCGTAATACCGCGCTCGCGCT
>CAVDMS010000001.1:0-59713 GCA_963610045.1 Bacteroidaceae bacterium | reverse complement strand
GGACGAAGGAATACTGACGTATTTCAAGGAACGACAACGAAGAGAAAGGGCAAAAGATCATGGCAGAGGCGGAGTTTGGATACTCCGCTTATGCTTAATTAAAAGCCATGCGAGAAGCCATGCGGAAAGAGGCGTTCATATGAAGAACTTTTTATACGATATCGGCAGCAAAACGGCAAAGAAATCCGCTTTGAACGTTGAATTTGATCTTCTGCGTTCGTCGGAGGGTGACAATGCGACCGTCGCCGCACTGCCGTTTTACTATTCCGACGAGATGTTTTTAAATTCCGCCTGCGGCTATAACCACAAGCTCTGCATACTGAGCCTCGGTCTCACCATGACCACCTTTGCGGTCGGCAGCGAGGGTGACGAACACGTTCGCAAGGCGCTCATCGGGATGGGCTTTAGCGAGAGCAGCATAGAAAGCCGCAAGTTTGACAAAACAAAGCCCATAAACGACAGCTGTGCCTACGCCTTTGCGGTGAAGAAGCTTGCGGGTACGGATCAGAAGCTCCTGACCGTCGTTATCCGCAGCCACCGCTACGGCGGCGAGTGGGTCAGCAACGCCCATGTGTTCAGCGATAAATATCCGGGCTACGCCGCAGGCTTCAAGTCCGCCGCCGACAAGGTGTATTCCGCTCTCAGAAAGTATATTTCCGAGCAGAAGCTTGATAAGAGCAAGCTCAAGATCTGGGTCGCCGGATTTTCGAGAGGCGGCGCAATATCGAATAACCTCGGTCATCTCCTCAATTCCTGTCCGGGCATAAAGAAGGACAACATTTTCGTCTACACCTTTGCCGCCCCGAACACGGTCGAGGACAAAAACTGGGTCTATTACGACAACATTTTTAACGTGCTGTCCGAGATGGACGTCGTGCCGAGAGTGCCGCTGCGCTCGTGGGGCTTCCGCCGCTTCGGCACCGATCTGCGTCTGCCCTGCGAAAGCCGCAGAGGTACGGAGTGCTACACGGAGAGGCTCGACGCCATGCGTGAGCGCTTTGCCGAGATAATGCAGGCGATAGACACGCCCGACAACACATATGAGCCGTACAAGGAGCAGGAAAAGGTCCTCGATATGCTCATAGCCTATTCCGATAAGCTGTTTCCGAGTCCCGACAAATATGCGCAGGACGGCTACCAGAGCTTCATAATGGACTACATGAGCGGGAAGATCTACGGCAGCGCCGTCGATATGCGGAGATTCATCCGCTTCCTCGTTGACGGAGACGAGGAATTTGCCGAGGAGCTGTGCGGTATGCTCGAACAGTGGGACTCCATGGGCGCAATGCAGAAGGCGCAGCGCATAGGCGGGCTGAACCTCAAGATCACCTCGATGCTCAAAAAGCACCTTTCCGGCGACAAGGCTCCAGCACTTGAGATGCTCAGCCTCGGCTTGGGCGTGCTTGCGCACTACGCCGCAAGGCTCACGGCGGACAAGGTGACCAAGAGCGGGCAGGACAATTACTATGAGCTGCTCATCCGCCTTGCGGTCGATGCCTACCATGTGTCGGAGCATTCGCCCGTGCTGATGCAGCACTGGCCGGAGGTCTATCTTGCGTGGCTGCTCTCCGGCGACGAAAAGACCCTTTACCGCACGGACGGCTACCGTCGGCTTACGATAAAATGACAAACGAAACGGAGACAGATATGGACAGAACACTCGTGATAATGGCGGCGGGACTCGGCTCCCGCTACGGCGGCGTAAAGCAGATGACGGGCGTGGGACCCGACGGCGAGATACTCATGGAGTATGCCGTTTTTGACGCACTGAGCGCCGGCTTTAACAGGGTCGTTGCGATAATAAAGCCCGATATGCTCAATGATGTGAAGGAGCGCTTCGGCGACCGCATCGAGAAAAAGACGGGGATAAGGATAGATTACGCCTTTCAGACGCCCGACCGCTTCACCGAGAGCAGACCGGAGTTTGCCGAAAGGTCAAAGCCTTTGGGTACGGTACACGCCGTGCTGTGCGCAAAGGAGCTTATAAAAACACCCTTTGCGGTCATAAATGCCGACGATTACTACGGCAGGAGCGCATTTGAGGTCATAGCGCCGCAGCTTGACGAGCTTAAAGACGCCGAGGATGCGGCGATGGTCGCATACAGGCTCAAGAACACGGTCAGCGAATTTGGCACCGTCACGAGGGGCGTGTGCGGCAGTCGGGACGGGTATCTAAGCTCCGTCACCGAGACCTACAAGATAAAGCTGTTTTCCGACGGCACTATACGGGACACCTCGGAGTCCGAGGACGGACCCGTGCTTTCGCCGGACAGCCTCGTTTCCATGAATCTGTGGGGCTTTTCCCCGAAAATGCTCGACGTTATGGAGCGGTATTTTGAAAGCTTCCTTGAGAAGCTCCCCGAGGGCGACAACAAGAGCGAGTGCCTGCTGCCGACCATGGTCGGCGATATGATAGCCGAGGACAGGCTGAATGTCAAGGTTTTAAGCTCCGGCGACCGCTGGTTCGGTCTGACCTACAAGGAGGACACGCCGGGCGTCGTCACCGCACTGTCTGCGCTCCACGAAAACGGGACCTACCCCCCGACGCTTTGGGGATAACACGGAGAAGCGAAAAATGCAGAGCCTTTGGCTCTGCATTTTTACTATCGCAAAATTACTCCTCGCCGTCGGGTTCGTCGGTCTCGTCGAAGTCAAATTCGAGGGTCTCACCGCAGCCGGGGCAAATGATGTTGCCGAAGCTCAGATCGTCCTCATACACGGGGACGACCTCACCGCACTGCGGGCAGGTGACCTCGTAATCCGCTTCGTCGCCGCAGCCGCAGCAGGAGCCGCAGCAGAAGGACTCGTCGTCGTCATCGTCGTAATCCTCGTCATCGTCGTCCTCATCGTCGAGGATAAGCTCCTCGATGAAGGACACGTCGTCGCCGAGACTGTCAAGCTCGTCCGCCATGTCTGCGGAATCGACTTCAAGCGCCTCGATCGAAGCAGCGAAGGAATCCAACGCATCTATAACGGCAAGCAGGAGCTTTCCGTTCTTGTCGTCGGCGCTTATGTCTAAGCCCTCGGCAAGACCCTTGAGATATGCTACTTTTTCGGACGGTGTCATGGTGTAACCTCCTTTTCGCTCAAAACCGAGTTGTTATTGACTTATGCGCGGCTGAGATATTCGCCGGTGCGGGTGTCGATCTTGATCCTTTCGCCCGGCTCGATGAACAGGGGAACCTTGACCTCGGCGCCGGTTTCCAGAGTTGCGGGCTTGGTCGCATTGGTAGCGGTGTTGCCTGCAAAGCCGGGGTCGGTATCGGTGACCTCAAGCTCCACGAAGAAGGGAGGCTCGACGTTAAAGACCTTGCCCTTGTAGGAGTAGATGGTGCAGACCATGTTCTCCTTAACGAACTTAAAGCTGTCGCCCAGAACGGACTCGTCAACAGGCTCAAGCTCATAGGTTTCGGGGTTCATGAAGTAGTACAGGTTGCCGTCGGCATAGCTGTATTCCATGGACATACGGTCAACGGTAGCGTTCTCGAACTTTGCAGTGGGGTTGAAGGAAGTCTCGGTCACGGCGCCGGTGATGACGTTCTTCATCTTGGTGCGGACGAAGGCTGCGCCCTTGCCGGGCTTGACGTGCTGGAATTCGACGACCTGCATGACCTGTCCGTCCATCTCAAAGGTAACGCCGTTTCTGAAATCGCCTGCTGTTATCATATAGGTAAATCCTCCTAAAGTGAATTTAAAATAAAATTAGCTTAAATATTCTACATTATAAGCCGGGATATTGCAATACTATTTTCCTTTTTTGGCTTTTTTGCCGCCGGGTTTTTCGTCCTCACTCAGCTCTTTTTTGCCGGTGCGCTTCTCAAATGCGATCTGGAACATATAAACGACCATTGCAAGAATCGCAACGAGGTAGATTATCTTGGAGATAAAGCCGTCGGAAAAGCCGTCTATAAAGTTTGCGAGAACGATGTTCAAAACCAACAGGACAAAGCCGAATATGAGCAGCGGGGTCATGCTGAGATTGACTTCCTTTTCGCCCTTTTTTGCGGGCTTGTTCGTCTTTTTATTTGCCATGAAAGCGCCTCCTTACAGAATTATGAGCGACTTGTCGGCATGGGTCAGGTTGATGCAGCCGTCCTCGGTGAGGTAGAGCGCATCCTCGATCCTCACGCCGAAGCTGCCGGGGATGTATATGCCCGGCTCTGCGCTGATGACTGCGCCGACGGGCATCACGGTCTCGCACGAGGGGGAGGCGTTCGGCGCTTCGTGGATGTCAAGACCGAGACTGTGACCGAAGGAGTGGCCGAAATACTGACCGTAGCCCGCATCCTCGATGACCTGCCGTGCGGCGGCGTCGATATCGCAGCCCCGCACGCCCGCCTTCGCCTTTGCGATGCCGGTGAGCTGCGCACGCAGAACGGTGTCGTAGACCTTCTTCATCTCGTCGGTGGCATAGCCGACGGCGACCGTCCTCGTCATGTCGGAGCAGTAGCCGTGCTTTAAGCAGCCGAAGTCCATGGTCACGAAGTCGCCCTCACGCACGAGCGTGTCGCCGGGGACGCCGTGGGGCATGGAGCTGTTCTTGCCGGTGACGGCGATCGGGTCAAAGGAGTTGCCCTCGGCTCCGTGCTTTAAGAGCCTGTAGGTGATCTCGGCGGCGATGTCTCTTTCGCTCACGCCGGGCTTAATGATCTTGAGAACGTCCGCCAGTGCAAGCTCCGCAATGTTCTGCGCCTCCTGCATGAAGCCGAATTCCTCACGGCTCTTTGCGGCACGCAGCTCCGAAAGTATGCTCTGAGCGGGGGTGAGCTCAAGGCCCAAAAGCTCCTCGTAGCGGCGGTAATCGGCAAAGGAGAGCTTCTCCTCCTCGGCGCCGAGACGCTTCACATGGGACTCCTCCAGAGCCTCACGGATATACTCGTGCAGACGCTTGCCGCCGCCGAACTGACGCAGCTCGATCTCCGAGGAGAGCGCCTTTTGGGCTGCCTCAATGTAGCGGGAGTCGGTGAAGAGATAGGTCTTTCCGGTCGTCACCAGCACGGCGCCGTCGGTGAACGGGAAGCCGCAGGCATAGCGCTGATTCTTTTCGTCGCTTATCAGCAGAGCGTCAAGCCCCGCCGAGATGAGCTTTTCTTGGATTTTTTTCGTGTTGTTCATAGCTTTCCGCCTTCTGTTTCCTATTGAAATTTGAAATGTTTCATATATAATAATGTATTATACTATTAAATTTCGATTAACACAATCCGAAATGGGAGAAAAAGATGAAAAAACTGCGCATTACAGCCGTGCTTCTGCTGCTTTGCCTGCTTGCCGCAGCGTTTTATCCCGCAGCGGCGGCTCTCGACTACGGCGAATACGTTCTTCCTGCGCCGAATACGAACGCCTCCTGCGCCATCGTTATGGAGCTTGACGGCGGCAGAGTGCTTTACGGCAAGAACGAAAAGCTTGCGGCCGACCCCGCAAGCCTCACAAAGATAATGACTGTGCTGCTTGTCACCGAGGCGGTGGAGCGGGGCGAGGTCTCGCTCGACGACAAGGTGCCGGTCGGCAACGACTATATGAACGGCATCCCCGAAGAGGTCCGGGGCCCGCTGAACCTCTCCCCCGGCGAATCGCTCAGTCTGCGTGACCTCATGTACTGCGCCATGCTCGCGTCCTCAAACGAGGCGTGCAACGTCATGGCGGTCCACGTTTCCGGCTCCATTGACGGCTTCGTTGCGCTGATGAACAAGAGGGCGCAGGAGCTTGGCTGCACCGACACAAGGTTTGCAAACACAAACGGCTTGTCCCGTCCCGGACATTACAGCAGCGCATCGGACCTTGCGATCATTGCAAGGGAGGCGCTCGGCCACGAGCTGATACTTGAGATCTGCGGCACAAGGGAGTACACCGTCCCCGCCACGGAAACGCACGACGCAAGGCAACTTCAAAACACCAACGGACTTATAAATCCCAATTCCTATTACGGCTCCGGCTTTGTTTATTCGGGAGCCTTCGGCTTAAAGACGGGTCACACCACGCAGGCGGGCTACTGTCTTGCGGGCGCTGCCGAGAAAAACGGCGTCAGGGTACTCGTCATCGTCCTCGGCTGCGGCAAATCGCAGAACTTCATCGACACGATGAATCTGCTCGACTGGGCGTTTAACAACTTCTCCGTGCGCAAGGTCGTCGAAAAGGGCGAGAGCTTCGGAACGATCGGGGTCACAAAAAGCGCCGAGGGAGCGGAGGCGCAGCTCGTTGCGGGAAAGAGCTTCCGCTATTTCCTGCCGGAGGGCTTGGACGTAAGCGAGCTTCAAAAGGTCGTGAAGCTTAATTCCGAGACTGCGGAGGCGCCCGTCAAGACGGGCGAGGAGTACGGTACGCTCACGGTGCTCGGCCCCGACGGCGAGACCTACGGCAGTGTGCCGCTCGTTGCGGCAAACGACGTTGACGCTTCCGTGTGGGCGTCGCTCAAGAGCGAGGTCGTCGGCTTCTTCTCGCAAAGCTGGATGAGCCTGCTCGCGATAGTCATCGTCCTGCTGATACTTGCGGCGACGGTGCTGACGCTCATCCGTCGCAGACGCAGAAGGATTGAGGAGGAAAAGCGCCGCCGCAGAAATGCACAGCGCCGCAGGGTCGAAAACGAGCGCCGTGAAAAGGAGGCGCACAAGAAATATTACGAGGACTTCCTCGGCGGCGAAAACGGAGGGAGGAAGCGGAAATGAGGCTTAAAAGGATCGTGTCCGCCCTGCTCTGCGTCCTGCTCATATGCTCGCTTGCCGCCTGCTCCGGCGGCAAAAAGCCGGAGACGAAGCCGAAGGCGAGCAACCCGCCGGAGCTTTCGGAGTTTGAAAAATGGCAGGAGCGGATGCTCTCGCTGTGCAACATGGACTACGACGGCTTCATCGGCTACTGGGATCTGCGCTGCGACAGCTTTTACGGCGACGATCTGACGACGGCGCTGGGCATCCTCTCCGGCGGCGGAACGCCGTTTCTGCCACTCGACGAGCAGAATGTGCTCATCGAAAGCACAAGGGAAAGCTACGCCGAGCGCTACGGCGACGACTGGTGCTTTTCGATAAAGAGCATAAGCAGCGACGCTCTGCCGCAGAGTGCCTGCGAGGATTTCTCGGCGGAGCTTAAAAAGGTCGCAGACAGCGTCGATGTTCTCTGCACGGCGGCGGACGCATGGAATGACGCCGGTTGGTCCGAGTTTGCGTTGGACCACGGCTGCTCCGTTGCCGACGCAAAGCGCCTTGTAGAGGCGTACCGCAGCATGAGGGACACCTGCCGAAACGCCGAGGTGACGGAGGCGCTTACGTTAAGCGTGAGCCTTGAGCTTTCCGGCAGCGGGACGGAGCCGCTTGCGAAGGAGGAGAGCTTCACCGTGTACGTCGTGAACGGACGCTACGTCACGGAGCCGCTTATCGACAGCAGTTACGCACTTATAAATCTGGTTTACTGAAACAAAACCCCGCCTTGCGGCGCCTAAACCGCAAGGCGGGGTTTTTATGCCGTTTAAGCTGAGAGTAGAAAAACACCGTGTTTTGCGGCATTTTTGCGGGGGTATGCGCAAAAATGCATTTTTTATGATTGTAATTTCAAGTTATGTGTGGTAGTATCTGCTATGCGCAGACCCACCCTCACATTAAAACAATATATAAGGACAGATTTTTTATGACCGACGAGAGAATCAAAATAAAGAGTTTATATAAGGCGATGCGTGTTCTCGAATGCTTCAACGAGAAGCAGCCGCTCAGTATCACCGAGATCAGCGAAAAGCTCGGAATGTACAAAAGCAACGTATTCGATATACTGTCCACGCTGTCTGCAATGAACTATGTGACGAAGAACGAGGACAGCAGCAAGTACAGCCTCGGTCCGAGTCTGGCAAGGCTCGGCAGAGCGGCGGCGGCGTCAAACAATCTTCAGAACATAGCGGCTCCCATAGTAAACGCACTGGTGGCGCAGACCGGAGAGACCGTCTATCTGACCATCCCCCTCGGCTATCAGGTGTTTTATCTCAACGCCACCTATTGCACTCCCGCAACCGCCGGTGAAGACATCGGAATGATGATGGTCAACACCTCCGAGCCGATGCATCTCACCAGCAGCGGCAAGGCGATGTTGGCTAATATGCCCGAATCCTTTATAAACGACTACCTTTCCATCCCGCTCTGCCGTGAAACGGAGTATTCAATAGCGGACCCCACGCTTCTCCGTAAGGAGCTAGAGCTTGTCCGCTCCAGAGGCTACGCCATTGACGAGCAGGAGAACACGATCGGACTTCGCTGTGTCGGCGTTGCCATCATGCGCAACGCACGGGAGGTCGTGGGCGGGATCTCGCTCAGCGGCAGCATCTCGCATCTCACGAAGGACAAGATCGAGCCTTACGCAAAGCTTTTAAAAACCGCCGCCGCGCAGATCGCCGCAAACCTGTAAGCCGTCGATTTTTTGCACATGTTGCACAAAAACGACAAGTCATATTCATACAAACGTAGCTATTGCCAACCCTCTTTTGATATGCTAAAATTAACGTATCAACTGAGGGTTGGTTTTTTACAAGCGCATTACAGAACGCCGTTCTGTAATTCAGAACAAAAGGAGCTTACACGGCGCAAAATCTCACTTAGCGGCACAATGAGCCGCTAAAATTTGTTCTGCTTAACAGAACGCCGTTCTGCATTGTAGGGAGAAGGGGGGCTGTCCCCCTTACGGGTATATCCTACGGAATACCCGATACTTCAAATAGGAGGAATTGAAGGTTATGGCGAAAATCAAATTCAGCACCGAGCGCTGCAAAGGCTGCTTCCTTTGCATGAGCGTCTGCCCGAAGGGTGCCATATCTCCTGCCGGAGTTCTCGGTGAGCAGGGCTATGAGATCGTCAAGGTAGACGAAGAGAAGTGCGTCCAGTGTGGCTCATGCTACAGGATGTGCCCCGATTACGTTATCGAAATTGAGTAAGGAGGAGAAATCACCTATGGCAAAAGTTCTTATGAAAGGCAACGAGGCATTTGCCGAAGCTTGCCTGCGTGCCGGCTGCCGCTTCTTCAGCGGTTACCCCATCACTCCTCAGACGGAAATACTTGAGTATATGTCCTGGAGAATGGCTGAGGTCGGCGGTCAGTTTGTTCAGACCGAATCCGAGGTTGCGGGCATCAATATGCTTTTCGGCGCAGCCTGCACCGGCGCAAGAGCGCTCACCACTTCTTCCGGTCCGGGATTCTCTCTCAAGCAGGAGGGTATCTCCTACCTTTGCGGCAACGACATTCCCGCAGTCATTGCGGACGTTATGCGTATCGGCTCCGGACTCGGCGACATTTTCCAGGGTCAGGGCGACTATTGGCAGCTCACCCGCGGCGGCGGTCACGGCGACTATCGCACGATAGTTCTCGCACCGGCATCCGTACAGGAAAACGCAAACCTTGCGTACATCGCCTTTGATCTTGCCGAGAAGTACCGTCACCCGGTCCTCATCGGCTCCGACGCTGCGATCGGTCAGATGGTCGAGCCCGTCGAGCTTCCAGAAATGAAGGAGCACGACATCGACACCTACGATTGGGCTGTCGGTCCCAGACAGGCAGGCGAGCCGCAGAAGGTCGTTTGGAACACCTACTACACCATCGGCGCCGAGGCGTACACCGACTACCTCAAGAACAAGTACGCCGAGATCACCGAGAACGAGCAGCGTTGGGAATGCGTTGAGACCGACGATGCGGAGATCGTACTCGTGGCATACGGCATCAGCTCCCGTGTTTCCAAGTCCGCCGTCAAGCTTGCCCGTGCGCAGGGCATCAAGCTCGGACTTATCCGTCCCATCACTCTTTGGCCCTTCCCACAGAAGGCGTTTGACGCTCTCGGCGATCAGGTCAAGGGCTTCCTGACCGTTGAGATGAACATTCTCGGTCAGATGGCGGACGACGTTAAGCTCGCAACCGGCGGCAAGTATCCCGTTGAGGTTTACGGCGAGTTTGCAAACGTACCCTCCGAGGAGATAATCCTTGACAGGGTCAAAGCAATGCTTAATAAATAAGGAGGGACGAACCTATGAAATGTGTTGTACCCAAGAGCATAAACACCGAAGCCCACATCGGTTGGTGTCCCGGCTGCGGTCACGGCATAGTATGCAGAATGCTGGCAGAGGCGGTCGAGTCTCTCGGCATTGAAGATAAGATCATAATGGTAGAGGACGTCGCCTGCGGCGAATTTGCGCAGATGGTCATGCAGTTTAATACCGTCGGCGCTGCCCACGGCCGTCCGATAATCACCGCATCCGGCGTAAAGCGTGCACGTCCCGATGCGATCGTCGTTGCCCACCCCGGCGACGGCTCCGCCTATTCGATAGGCATGGAAAGCACCATCCACTGCGCTCTGAGAAACGAGAACATCCTCGCTCTCGTCGTCAACAACAGCGTTTTCGGCATGACCGGCGGTCAGATGTCCCCTGCGACCCTCCCCGGCATGAAGACCACCTCCTCTCCCTACGGCAGAGACGTTGCCAAAAACGGCAACCCCTTCGACGTTACCAAGGCTCTCAAGGAGTTCGACATAGCGTACCTCGCCAGAGGCGCAGTTGACAGCCCCGCAAACGTCGTTAAGACCACCCAGATGATAAAGAAGGCTCTCAAAAAGCAGATGAACGGCGAAGGCTTCTGCCTTGTCGAGGTCCTCAGCCCCTGTCCGACCAACTGGAACAAGGCGCCTGCGGACGCTCTCAAGTTCATGAAGGAGCAGCAGGAGCAGTTCTTTAAGCTCGGCGAATTTGTTGACAAGGAGGCTAAGTAATATGACTGAAATTATTTGCTCCGGTTTTGGCGGTCAGGGCGTTCTGTCCGCAGGCATGATCCTTGCCGACGCCGGAATGGAAGACGGAAAGAACGTGACCTGGTATCCGTCCTACGGCTCCGAGATGCGAGGCGGCACCGCAAACTGCAACATCAAGATCAGCGACGAGGAGATCGCAAGCCCCTACTGCCACCAGCTCGACATCCTCTACACGCTCAACGACGCTGCGATCGACAAGTTTGAAAGCCAGGTTCGCCCCGGCGGTATCATCCTCGTCAACAGCTCCCTCGTTCGTCCCGACCGTGAGTTCCGCAGCGACATCAAGGTCGTCATGGTTCCCGCAACGGATATCGCAAACGAGCTGCACAACCCCAAAGGCACGAACATCGTCATGCTCGGCGCTCTCGCATACGCATCTCCCGACTTCGACGTCGATTATATGCGTGGCGCAATAGATTACTTCTTCGCAAAGAAGGGCAAGGTAAACCCCAAGAACGCAGTTGCGTTTGACAGGGGTGTTGAAGCGGCAAAGGCAAGCATAGGCTGATCCGCACTCGCCCCCACCCGAAAAAGCATAAAGCGGAGAGACTCTCCGTCTCTCCGCCACGGAAAGTAAGAGAGTGATAAAATGGGCAATTTAAGACTTGTTGACGGCATCATAATCATCGTCTATTTTGCAATAATGGCCGTGCTTGGTGTCGTAGGCTATAAAAAAAGTAAAACGAGCGAAGACTTTTATGTAGCGGGCAAATCTCTCGGCACATTCTCCCTCGCTGCAATGTGGATGAGCTCTTGGATAGGCGGTTCGTCTATCGTCGGCACGTCCACGGACGCCTTTAATCTCGGCGTCTGCGGAGGTTGGTATGTCGTTATCCTCTCCGTCGGCTGCCTGCTGTTCGGTCTCACTTTCTCAAAGAAAGCAAGCACCGTAGGTAAAAGGCTTCAAACCATCACCTATCCCGCATTTATTTCCCAGCGTTACGACAAGCGCTCCGGTATGATAGTCGTCATATGCTGCTTCCTTGCAAACCTTGCCTTCCTTGCAAGTCAGCTTGTTGCAATGGGCAGTATGCTCACGACCATAACGGGCTGGGACGTTTCGACCTGCTTCATCGTAAGCACCGTCGTAACGGTCCTCTACTCCGCCATCGGCGGTCTCCTTGCCATCACCTACACGACTTGGATACAGTTTTTGCTGATAATCCTCGGAACCGTCATAATCGGCATCCCGCTCTCCGGCAGCGCCATCGGCGGCTTCGATCAGCTCAAAACGCTTCCGCCCGAATGGTTTGACCTCGGCCGTGCCGGCTGGGGAACAACGCTTGCGCTTGCCGTAAGCTCGATATTCTCGTTCTTTACGAGCATGGACAGCTACACCCGCTGCTTTGCAGCAAAAAGTCCGTCGGCGTCGAGAAGGGGCACACTGTGGGCGTCGCTGGCGATCCTGTTCATTGCGCTCGGCGCAACGATCATGGGTCTTTCCGCAAGAGTCCTCATGCCTGAGCTTCCCGCCGGCAGCAGCGCATACGCTGCGATCGTCTCAAGGTACTTCCCCGCAGGCGTATCCGGCATTGTCCTCGTCGGCGTATTTGCGGCGATCATGTCCACCGGCGTCGTTTGCATAAACCTCTGCTCCGCAAACATCACCATGGACATCTACAGAGACTGCATAAATCCGAAGGCATCCGAGAAGTCGCTCAAATACATGGGCATGCTCACGTCGCTGCTCATCGGCATCATCGGTGCGGTCCTCGCATGGTGGAAGTACAACGTGATCTCCCTGCTGATGATCGCATTCACCTTCCAGTCGTCCTCGCTCTTCTTCCCGACCGTTCTCGGTATGTTCTGGCGCAAGCCGACCGCAAAGGCATCGTTTTACAGTATGCTCATCTCCCTGATAGTCGTCATACTGTGGCTTGTCGGAAACAACGCCGGTTGGGGCAGCATCTTCTCGATCGACGCAGTCTGGCCCGGACTTATCTCCTCGGCAGTGGTCTACGTCGTGATGGGACTTCTCTCGAAGCCCACGGATGAGGAGCTTGCACAGGCAGACCTGTTTTGTAAAGCAGAATAGATAACACCGAAAAAATACAGAAAGGAAAAAGCACCATGAAGTTTGTTTTTGCCGAAACTCCCGCAACCGTCAGTCAGAGCCACGAGGTGGACTACACCTTCCTGCCCGAAGGTGCGGAATACGTCGTCTCCGAATATGACCCCAACGCTCCCATCACCTGCGAAAAGAATCAGAAGTTCGTTGCGGACATCAAGGACGCAGACGTTATCATCAACTCCTATGTGTACTTCGGCAAGGAGCTTATCGACGCAATGGATCATTGCAAGTGCATAAGCTTCCAGTCCACCGGATACAACGCAGCCGACCTCGAATACGCCGCCTCCAAGGGTGTTGCGGTCATTTCGATCCTCGACTACTGCACTCAGGAGACCGCAGAAAACGCAATTGCATCCATGATGGCTCTCCAGAGAAACACCATCAACTACAACAGAGACATTCAGGAAAAGAGGATTTGGGACTGGACCGCTCACCCCGGTATGCAGCGTGTTGAGGGTCAGACCATCTCCATCATCGGCTTCGGCCGCATCGGTCAGCACGTCGGACGCATCGCAGGCAAGGGTCTGGGCATGAGAGTCCTCGCATATGACCCCTACCTTCCTCCCCACATCGCAGAGGAGCAGGGTGCGGTCCTCGTCGATCTCGACACCGCCCTTGCAGAAGGCGACGTTATCTCGGTGCACATGAACCTCACCGGCGACAACAAGTACTTCTTCAACAAGGAGACCTTCGCAAAGATGAAGAAGCACCCCATATTCATCAACGAAGGCCGTGGCGAAATGGTCGAGGAAGAAGCACTCAAGTGGGCGCTCGACGAGGGCATCGTCAGAGGTGCGGGCATTGATATGCTCGAATCCGAGGACCCCGACCTCAACAACTGCTGCCTGATCTCCACTCCTCCCCGTGAGAACCTCATAATCATGCCGCACGTCGGCTACTGGTCCGACACCTCCGACCTGCTCGTGCGCAAGTATTCCATCGAGAATGCGGTAGCATACTGCGAGGGACGCTTCGCCGACGTCAAGGTCATCCGCAACGGCGTAAATAAAATCTGAAAGTAAAAAGGCACTATATCAGAGAAATACGAAAGGATAAGAGTATAATGAAAAAATCAAGGAATTTCCTTGGCATAATGGCCTGCGCATTCCTCTACTCGTCCATGTACCTTCTGCCGTACATAAAGTACATATTCTATGATGCGGTAGTGGCTGCAACCGGCTTTACCAACACGCAGATCGGCTTTACCCTCAGTATCTACATCATCGCTTCGATCATCTCCACGGTCCCCTCCGGCTACCTCGCCGACAAGTACGACCCCAAGAAGATGCTCGTCATCTCCGGCATTGCACACACCGTATTCAGCCTCATGGCGCTGCTGTTCATACGCAGCTATCCGCTTACGCTCGTCTGCTTCTTCCTGATGGGCATTTCCAGCGTTCTCGGCTTCTGGTCCCCCGTTTTCAAGGCGGTCTCCATGGCGGGCAGCGCAGAGGATCAGGGCAAAAACTACGGTCTGTTTGAGGGTCTCAACGGCATAGGCTCGATGCTGTTCAACTTCGGCGCACTTTGGGTCTACGGTCTTGTCACCGACGGCTCCGTTGCCGCACTGAAGGCAGTTTACATCTTCTACATCGCCTCCTCCCTCGTCTCCACCCTGCTCGTTGCGTTCCTTTACCGTGCGCAGCTTGATGCGGTCTCCGCAGACTCCAAGGAGGAACCCAAAAAGAAGGCTACCGCAAAGGAGATATTCTCCGTCCTCAAGATGCCTAAGATCTGGATGTTCGCACTCATGGTATTCGGCATTTACGGCTTCTACTGCGGTTCGAGCTACCTGACCCCGTACTTCTCCACCGTCCTCGGCGTCAGCGTCGTATTCTCCGGCGCTCTTGCAACTCTTAAAAACTACGGCACCCGCCTTGTCGGTGCGCCCGTTGCAGGCGTCATCTGCGACAAGATCGGCCGTCTGAAGTTCCTGAGCATCGCAGCCGTGGTCGCCATCGCACTTATGGTCGCATTCATCCTCATGCCCGCATCCTCCAGCGCTCTCATCCCCATCATGGTCCTCATGTTCGCACTGGCGCTGGTAAACGTCGCAATGAAGGGCGTTCAGTTCTCCGCACTTGACGAGATCGGTGTTGACCGTTCCGTCAACGGCATGGCAATCTCCATAGCCTCCCTCATCGGCTTCAATCTCCCCGACGTTGCACTTCACCCCATCTTCGGTGCGATCCTCGACGCAAATGAGCCGGTCGCAGCATACAAGATCATCTTCGCTTGCCTGCTCGGTCTGCTTGTGATCGCATTTGTCATGAGCTTCATCCTCTACCTGATGAACAAAAAGAAGAAAAACTTAAACGCAGCCTAATTATCACCTCTTTATTCCTACGGGTATGCGGCGTTTACCATGTGCGCCGCATACCCACCCACTAACGAAAGGTTTAGGACAATGAATAAAGTAACCGACATATCTGCAGCCGTAAGTCTCGTCAAGAAGGGCGACACGATCCTTCTCGGCGGCTTCGGCAATGTGGGTGCTCCCATGCACCTGCTCTATGAACTTGCAAAACATCCCGAGATCAATGATCTGACCCTTGTGAGCGAAGACCTGCACTACGGCGATCTTCCCTTTGTACAGGGTCCTGAGGTCCTGCTGCGCAACAATCAGCTCAAAAAGGTCGCCATAAGCTTTATCGGCAGCCACAAGCCCTTTGAAAATGCGATCAACGAGGGCAGACTGGAGCTGGAATTCATTCCGCAGGGAACGCTCGCAGAGCGTATCCGTGCAGGCGGAATGGGGCTTGGCGGCTTCTACACTCCCACCGGCGTCGGCACCGAGGTCGAGATCGGTAAGGAGACCAAGGTCATTGACGGTAAAAAATATATACTCGAAAAGCCTCTGAGAGGCAATGTCGCCTTTGTCAAGGCGTATAAGGCGGACCCCTACGGCAACGCCGTGTTCAAGCTGACCGCCCAGAATTTCAACACGGTAATGGCAATGGCTGCCGACACCGTGATCCTCGAAGTCGAAAAGCTGGTCGAGGTCGGAGACATCGAACCCGACAGCGTGCAGCTTCCCGGAATTTTCGTCGACCACATAGTCGTAAAGGAAGGGGCAATGATCTGATGGACAACAGAAACTTCATCGCAAAAAACGTCGCCCGTATGTTTTCGGACGGTGACGTCGTAAACCTCGGCGTCGGCATCCCGACCCTTGCAAGCAGCTACGTTCCGGATGGCATTCAGGTCTTCTTCCACGCCGAAAACGGCGCCGTGGGCGCAGGCGAGGCAGGCGGCTTCCCCTGGGACTCGACGACCCGTGAGAGCCACATCGAATGGCTCGAAGAGTACGGCGGCGAAAAAGGAAGCTGGAAAACATGGCACAGAGATCTGTGCAACGCAAGCGGCGAGGTCATAAAGCTCATCCCCGGCGCTGCCTGCTGCGACTCCTGCATGGCGTTCGGCATCGCCCGCGGCGGTCATCTTGACGCAACGGTACTCGGTGCGCTTCAGGTCGACGAGGCCTGCAATCTCGCCAACTGGAAGATCCCCGGCGTCAAGCTCAACGGAATGGGCGGCGCAATGGATATCGTCTCCGGCGCAAAGCGAGTCATCATTGCAATGGAGCATTGCACGAAAAAGGGTGCGCCCAAGATCGTAGAAAAATGCACGCTGCCGCTTACTGCGGTCGGCTGCGTGGACACCATAGTCACAGAAAAATGCATCATCGACTGCAAGCCGGGTCGGCTTACCGTCGTTGCAAAGGCAAAAAACGTCACCCGTGAGGACATTATCGCAAGCACCGGCGCAAAGCTTTACTTTGCGGACGATGTAGCCGATATGATCGAATAAAAGGAGGTCAATATGAACACCGAAAGATTCGCAGGAAGAGTCGCAATAGTGACCGGCGGCGGCAGCGGCATAGGCGCAGCCGTAGCAAAGAAGCTCGCCCGTGAAGGCGCAGAGATGGTCGTCATCTTCGGCAGAAGGCTCTCGGCCCTGCAGAAAACCGTCGATGCCATAGGCGCAGACCGCTGCTGGCCGATGAGCGTTGACGTGAGCGACGAGGAATCCGTTAAGAACGCAATTGCTCAGGTCGAGGCAAAGTACGGCCACATTGATTACCTCTGCAACATCGCAGGCATCCCCGGTCCGAGCGAAAGAGTCGAGGACTACACCTTTGAGGACTTCAAAAAGGTTTACAGCATCAACGTTTTCGGCACCTTCCTCACCATGAAGTACGTTCTGCCCATCATGCAGAGAAACCACCTCGGCTCGATCGTCAACACCTGCTCCTGCTCCGGCATGAGAGGCTACCAGCTTGAGATCGGCTACGGTTCGAGCAAGTTTGCAGTCATGGGCATGACCATGAACGCCGCAGGCGAAAACGGTCACAACGGCGTACGTGTAAACTGCTTCTCCCCCGGTTGGGTCGATACCGAAATGCTTGACAGCATCCTCGCCCAGTACGAGGTGACCAAGGGCGTAAAGACCGAGAAGACCGCTCTCAAAAACGGCACCATGGACAGACCGAGTACCCCCGAAGAGATGGCAAACGTCGTTTGCTTCCTGCTCTCGGACGAGGCGTCCTACGTTAACGGCGCAAACTTTGTCTGCGACGGCGGCAAGACCATCGGATGATTCTTTGCGGCATAAGCTGACGCCCCCCGCAGCGCACAAATGTTCCCTACTATCGCTACCCTTTCGGCTGTGTTCCTCTCCTGTTCAGCCGAATCTCGTTCACTAAAAGAAGCTCCGCTTTCCGGGTGACTCCCGGTCAGCGGGGCTTCTGATTTTTATTGATATTTATGTCGTGTTCCCTCAGGCTCTGCAACAAGACAATCTCCATTTCATGGCTCAACACTTCCAAGGGAGCTGTCAGCGTAGCTGACTGAGGGAGAGAAAGCCTTTAATTTTCCTTGTGTTTTCAATGCGTTGCGGAGCTTTGCATTTTTATTTTATTTGCTACGTTGTATGTTGTTTTTATTGCGAAAAGAGCCGCTGCGTCATCTCTCCCTCCGTCAAAACCTGACGGTTTTGACACCTCCCTCGTCAGAGGGAGGCATGAGAATGGCGGTCATTTTGGCTAAGATAAACGCTTTGAGATGTCTCATAACTCTCATTTGCTTTTTTGAAAATAGCACCGCAGTATGTTTCTTTTGCCGCAGCGAGACAAGCTCCGGTTCATGGCTCCCTCTGACGAGGGAGCTGTCAGCGTAGCTGACTGAGGGAGAGACTTTTCGCAAACCTTTAGCGCAAAACAAGATGAGGTAACCACTCCCCAAAACGGTTTGAGACCGATGCTTTGGGGGAAGCATCGGTTAAGCCCGCAAAAAAGTTTGCGGGCTTAACAACGCCACGTTTTTTGTAAAGCGGCGCTTTACAAAAAACCTCGCTTCGCTCGTCAAAAAGTCTGATTTCTGTAAAAGTTAATTTCACGGAAATCAAACGTTTTTGATGGCTATAATTTAATTTTGAGCGGGACCTTGTCCCCTCAAACTCCCCTGCTGCGTATTGGTTTTTACGCTCTGCGTTCATTTCCTCTGCCCCCCTAAAACGGTTTGAGACCGATGCTTTGGGGGAAGCATCGGTCTCTTGGGGGGATGGAGAAAGGAGTATTCGATTTGCGGGAGCTGATCCCCGCAAATCGAGGAAACTGTCAGTTTTAATTCATTGCGAGGTACAGATACTGCACAAGCTGCCACCTCGGACAGGCATAGCCCACGCCGAAGGTACTGCCGCCCTCCGCAATGCCGTTTTTGTACGCCCACAGCACCGCCTTGTAATAATAGGTGCCGGGATATACATCGGTGTAAGGCACGGTTCCGCTCACCGCAGGCTTGCCGCAGAAGTTGTATATCAACGCTATCGCCTGCTGCTTGGGGATCGTGTTCCCCGGCGAGAAGTGCCTTGCATCCGTGCCGTTCGTTATGCCGTTTTCGTATGCCCACAACACCGCCTTGTAGCAGTAGGAGCCTTTCTGCACGTCAACAAAGGGATTCGTCGTGCGCCTCGGCTCCGGGCATCCGGCGGCGCGCCACAGGAAGGTCACGACCTGCCCCCTCGTGCAGCTTGAGTCGGGTGAAAAATGCGTTGCGTCAGTGCCGTTGGTTATGCCGTTTTTCGTCGCCCACATGACGGCGTCGAAGTATTTTGCGTCCGGGCTTACGTCGTAGTACGGGCTTGCGCTCTTGCCGCTGCCCACCGTGACGTCAAGCGTTTTCGAGTAAGCGCCGCAGCGGATCGTAAGCGTCGCCTTGCCGTCACGCAGACCCTTGACCGTTATCACGTTCACCTGCGTGCTCACAACGCTGACTGTGTTCGGATCGGAGCTTGTGCAGATGACCTCCTCGGTCGCATACACGGGTTGGGGGATTCCCGTCACCGTAGCGCTTTCGTTCACCGCAAGACCAAGGCTTTTCTTGTCAAGCTTGAGCCCCGTCGGTGCAACGTAAAACGTGTCCCGTGCATCGTAATAGGTGACCTTACCGGCAAAAAGCTGCTCCCAGTGATTTTTGTATCCGGAGTTCGTATAATAGTAGCCGGAACCCATGTAAGCGTACTTTTCGCTCAGTATGTTGTTGCGGTGTCCCGTGGACTCCATCCACGCATTAACAACGCTGCACGGGTTCGAGTAGCCGACCGCTATGTTTTCCGCCGCACAGCCGTAGCTGATGCCGTTTGCGGCAAACACCGTCGTCCAACGTTTACCGTTGGGACGGGTGTGGTCATATTTCGTGAGCAGCTCCTTTGCTCTCGTGTATGAGGCGTTACTGAGCGCATCCGTCGTCTTGAGCGCCGCAAGACCGTGTCTTGCACGTTCAACGTTCGTCCAGTAAAGGACCGCATTTTCGTAGTAGTCCTCCTCGGAAATTGCGTCGGCTTTCGGGGTAAAGATCGCGCATAGCAGTATTATCGCTGCCAGCAGCACGCTCAGCACCTTCAGTAGGCGTGATTTATTAATTTCGGTCATAATATCCTCCGCTTTCATTTATTCGGCACTGTGCGCCAATCCCCCAATTGTGCGCTCACCATTAAAGACGGAGACTTTTGTATAATCTTGCAGAAAATCGGAATTTTTATTTATGTTTACAATTTGTTCACTTTTAAAAATTAAAAAAGTCCGATTTCTCGGACTTTTCGGCGCAAAAAACGGGGCAGGTCAAATGACCTGCCCCGTCAAGCTTATTCTGTTACGGTGTGCAGCAGAAGATTAGATCTTCATGCAGACATCCCATGCGCGCCAGATAGCGGTACGCAGGTTGCCGATTGCAACACAGTCACCGACACGGTGAATGTTCTTGCCCTTGCCGCCGACAGGCTGGGGAACGAATCCGATGCCGTTTACGATGTTATCATATTCGACCTCGATGACGTTCTTGCCGTCCTTGGAAGCAATAACGACGGTCTTATCCTTGATCTCCTTAATGGTGTGCTCGAGGTAGGTGGGAACCTTGTGGTACTCGAGAACATCACGCAGGAAGGAAGCGTTGGACAGGCAGACGTTCTGTGCGGGAACGAGGTCCTTTGCATACTCTACGATGATGGGGTGCTTGCCCTGGAGGACCATCTCGTATGCAGCCTCACAAGCGGACTGGCCGCCGCCGAAGAACACGACTTTGTCGCCAACGGGGTACTTCTCGCGGAGGAGCTGGGTGAAGTTCAGGCACTTCTCGAAGCCGGGAATTGCCATCTTTCTGGGAGTTGCGCCGGTTGCGACGATGATCTCGTCAAACTGACGTGCGATAACGCCCAGGTCGTTGATCTCGGTGTTGAAGCGGATGTCGATGCCCTGCTTCTTAACTTCCTTCTCGTACCAAGCGATAAGCTCCTTATCGTTCTCCTTGAAGCTCATTGCGGAAGCGGTGAGGAACAGACCGCCGATACGGTCATCCTTCTCGAAGACAACGGGGTTGTGACCACGCTGCTTGAGGACGAGAGCTGCCTCGCAGCCGCCGATGCCGGCGCCGATGATGGCGACCTTCTTGGGCTTGTTGGTGGGAACGATCTTGTAGCGGTTGTGCTGCATCGTGGGAGGATGAAGAGCGCAGCGGCCAAGGTGCAGGGAGTCTTCCAGACCCTGGATGTTTGCGGTGCCCTTGTACTTTGCAAAGTTGAAGCAGCCGTTGTGGCAGCGGATGCAGGGCTTGATCTCGTCTTCCTTGCCTTCCTGAATCTTGAGGATCCAGTCGGGGTCAACGAGGTTCTGACGAGCGATTGCAACAGCGTCGAGACGGCCGGCTGCGATCTCTGCTGCAGCGGTCTCGGGAAGCATACGGCCTGCGCAAGCCACGGGCTTGTCGGTGTAATTTCTGATCATTTCGACGTCTGCGAGGTTGCAGTTGTCGGGCATGTACTGAGGCGGATGTGCCCAGTACCATGCGTCGTAAGTACCGTTGTCGCAGTTGAAGAAGTCATAGCCCATGTCGCCGAGGTACTTGATTGCCTTCTTGGACTCTTCGTAGTCACGGCCCCACTCTACGAACTCTTCGCCGGGAACTGCGCCCTTGCCCCAAGTCTTGGTGTAGGACTTGACGGAGTAACGGAGGGATACGGGGAAGTCTTCGCCGGCGTACTTCTTGATGCACTGTACGATCTCAACGGGGAAGCGGAAACGGTTCTCGAAGCTGCCGCCGTACTCGTCGGTACGATGGTTCCAGTTTTCCATGGTGAACTGGTCGAGGAGGTAGCCTTCGTGAACAGCGTGGATCTCAACGCCGTCAACGCCTGCGTCACGCAGCATCTTTGCGGTCTTACCGAAAGCGTCTACCATCTCACGGATCTCCTTAACGGTCATGGGACGGGAAGGCATATCCTCAGCCCAGCGGTTAGGAGTCTCGGAAGCGGAAGCACAGGAGTACTGTACGTCAACGATGGGGGAAGCGATCTTGTTCAGGATGGGGTTCTTGCCCAGAGCGACCATCCAGGGGGTAACTGCCATGGAGCGGCCGAAGCCTGCTGCCAGCTGGATGAACAGCTTTGCGCCGGTCTTGTGGAACTCTTCCATGTAGGGCTTGAGCTCTTTGAACATCTTCTTGTTCTGGTAGAGCCAACGACGGCCCATGGTGTCGCGAACGCACTGCATACCGGGAAGTACCAGGCCAACACCTTTCTGTGCTCTCTGGAGCAGGAAGTATGCGGCTTCCTTGTCGAAGTGGCAGGGCTCGAGCCAGCCAAACAGGGAGGTACCGCCCATCGAACACTGGACTATGCGGTTTTTGATTTCCACATTACCAATCTTGAAGGGAGTAAACAGGGCATTATACTTTTCGTTCATAGTATGTTTCCTTTCTTCTTATTATTAACGGTGACGATCCGTTAGTTTACTTGAATAGCAGTTTACTGCAACCCTATCATTAGGATTTTAACACAGTTTGTACACAAATTCAACAACAAACTTTGGCAAGTGTTAAAAATATTACCGATTTTAAGGCCGTTTTTCCTATATCGCCGCGGCTGAAAATGCCCGTGAGGGCGCAGTGTCACCATTATGTTACCTTTTTGACGTTTTGTCAAGAGTTTTTAGACGGACAAAGGGAGACGGCAAACCGTCTCCCTTCGGAGTTATCTCAGTCTTTGTCGAGGCAGCGCTGCATGAACACCACTACCTGCCAACGGTTGCAGGTCACGCCGGGGCGGAAATCGTTGTTGCCGTAGCCGAGGGTGACGCCGTTTTCATACGCCCACATTATTGCGGGGAAGAACACGCTCGTATCGGCAACGTCGGTGAATATGTTTTCTGCCGACGAAGCGGGCTTGCCCTCGTAGCGCCAAAGGAAGGTCACAAACTGCGCTCTCGTCACGGGGTCACCGGGACGGAAATGCTCGGCATCGAAGCCCTGAGCTATGCCCTGCTGAGCCGCCCACGCTATTGCGGTGCGGTAGGGACTGTCCTCGGCAACGTCGACAAACGGGCAGTCGCCCTCGACCTCGGGGCAGCCTGCGGCGCGCCACAGGAAGGTCACGACCTGACCCCTCGTGCAGGGAGCGTAGGGACGGAATTCCGTTTCGGTGAAGCCGGTGGTTATCTGCTCAGGCTCGTGGTAGTACGCCCACATGACCGCATCGAAATACAGCGAATCCTCGCTCACATCGACGAAGGGATTCACGGGAGCCGGAGGTGCGGGAGGCGTTACGTCGCCGAAGGTCTTGTAGTAGGTGACCGAGGCGCTGCCGAGCTTATAGAGCTTTACGTCCATCTGATTACTGGCATCGAGATAGGTCGTGAATCTCGGAGAGCTTGCGTTGTAGCGCAGGACGCCGTTTGCGGCATTTGAATGCTCAAAGCGTCCGAGGCTCACGTTCCACAGGAAGGCGGTGTCGCTCTCCGAAACGCTGCTCACGCTGTTGTCGAGGCTTATTTTCTTAACGCCGTCGCAGCGCAGGTAGCTGCCGTTGTCGGAGCGGACGGCATAGTAGCTGCCGACCTTAACGAGGGTGAAGTAGTTGCTCTTTGCGGCGTTCGTTATGCAGTTGTCTGCGATGGTCGCATCGTTATACTGGAGGTATGCTCCGGTGGAGCCTGCCGTGTCGGACATCATGACGTCACGCTTCGGAGTGGGCAGACCTATGACATAGGTGCCGCTCCAATCCTGCTGCTCCTCGGTGACCAAAGCTGCGCTGCCGCCGGGGGTGCTGCCCTCCTCGGTCCTTGAGAAGAGCGCATAGAGCGTCGTATCCTCAAAGACGGTGTAGCTGCTGCCAGCCTTGTAAACGGTGGGAGCTTCGGTCGTTTCGTCCTTTATCTCGGTGGGGGTCCAGCCGACGAAGGTGTAGCCCTCGACACCCGTCATGCAGGAGGGCAGAGTCACGCTGCCGCCCTGAACGGTGCTTATGGGTGCAATTTCGTCGAGCGACGCAAAGCTCACCGTCACGGCTGCCGCCTTTTCAAAGTACACCTTCACGGTGCAGTTGCTCTTTATCTCGCTGAGCGTGAACACATTTCCGTCACGGTCAAGCTTTGCGGCGTCGGCGGGGGTGACCTCCGCACGGGAGACGACGTAGCCGTAGGCGGGAACTGCGATCACCTTGCTGCCCTTTACACTCACGCTGCCCATCGCCGGGTCTGCGGAGACGGCGGTGATCTCATACTTTTCCATATCCTTGCCCTCGCCGGAGGGGGTAACGAGGTCTGCGGGGACCTCTCTGCCGAAGATGAGCCATGCGTATTCGGGGTAGTCGATGAATACGTTGCGGTTGCCCTGAATGCTTTCGATGCAGTCGTTGCGGCTCATTTCCCAAGTATCGACGGGGTCCTCTGCGCACCACTGAAGCAGGGTGTCGAGGTCCTCGATAACGGCAAGACCGTTATTCTGGCTGTCGTCGGAGTCAAATGCGGGAAGCTTCGAGGAATCGACGTTCTCGCAGAGGTTGGGCTGCTCCCAACGGACGTAGACGTACAGGAGGATGCGTGCAACGTCGCCCTTAATGTTGTCGTTTACCTCGACGAGGTCGGCGCTGGGGAGATAGTACAGCACGTTGTTTCCGTTGTACTGATAGGTGCGGTAGCTGTCAAGCACGCCCACGACGTCGCCCATCGTGTAGTTGGAGCGGGTGGAGTTGACGCTGCTGTTCTCCGGACGCAGGTGGTGCAGGTCGCTGCCGCCGTTTTTCTGATAGAAGCTGGCACGGCTCTTGGGCCAAACGTGCTCACGGCTGATGCTCGAATTGCTCTCGGCGTCCGAGTAGCAAAGGATCTGACCGCCGTTTGCGGAGGCGTCGGTGTCCGTCCAATAGCTCGTAAGGCTGCTGTAGCTGACCTTATTTGTCATGGTGTCGGACATGAGGTCGCTCAGTGCGTTGTACAGCTCGCCGTCCATGGCTTCGAGCGACGAATCCGTCGCAACGCCGTCAAGCTGGCTTAAGCTGTCCCAATCATACTTTCCGCTGTAGTAGCTCTGCGCCTGCTCGCTGAGAGAGGTGCAGACCTCGTGACGTGTGCCGGTGTTTCTGCTTGCGGCAAACGCCGTGCCGCCGAGACCCCACAGAAGGGACAGGACGAGGCACAGGCAGAGCAGTCCGGCAAGTGATCTTTTGAGTACATTCTGCATGGCTTTCTTCTCCGTTTATATTTTTTGGGTGCCTCCATTGTAACACGAGCTTCGGCAAATGAACAGCATTTTATTGAAAATTCCTCCGACCTGTGATAATATTGTGACAATGATTTTCTGTGGAGGTAATATCATGGATGCACTCGAAATGCTTTGCGGCAGACGCTCGATAAGAAAATACCGTTCGGAGCAGGTGGATGAGGCCCTTCTTTCCAAGGTCACGGAGGCGGGGACCTACGCTCCCACGGCGATGGGCAGGCAGTCGCCCGTCATCATTGCGGTCAGAGACCCGGAGGACAGAGCCGCCGTTTCCGCTCTCAACGCCCGTGTCATGGGAAAGGAGGGCATCGACCCCTACTACGGTGCGCCCACGGTGCTGCTCGTTCTCGCAACGGAGGATGCCGCTACCGAGGAGATCGGCATACTCGACTGTGCAGCCGTCTGCACGAATATGCTCAACGCCGCCTACGCCGTGGGTCTCGGCTCATGCTGGATAAACCGCTGCAAGCAGATGTTCGAGTTCCCCGAAGGCAAGGCGCTGCTCAAAAAGTGGGGACTTTCCGAGAACCTGCGGGGCGTCGCTTCGATGGCGCTCGGCTATGCGGACTGCGAAAACCCCGCTCCCGCTCCCCGCAAGGAAAACTACACGCTGACGGTTTGATGCCGCTTCTCGCCCTCCGACCGAGGTCGGAGGGTTTTTCAATATTTAATATATAAGTTGAAAAAAAGCAAATATGTGTTATAATATATTTTTAAGAAAAACATACGGAGGTATTTAAAATATGGGTAAAAAACAGTTTAAGGCGGAGAGCAAAAGACTCCTCGACCTTATGATCAACTCCATCTACACAAATAAGGAGATCTTCCTGCGTGAGATCATCTCCAACGCATCCGATGCAATAGACAAGCTCTGCTACCTCTCCCTCACCGACGACAAGGTAGGTCTTGAGCGCAGCGACTACCGCATCCGCATCACCGTCGATAAGGACGCCCGCACCATCACGGTCTCCGATAACGGCATCGGCATGACCATGGAGGAGGCGGAGAAGAACCTCGGCGTTATTGCAAAGAGCGGCTCCTTCAAGTTTAAGGACGATATGGATTCCGACAAGGCCGAGAGCGAGGACATCTCCATCATCGGTCAGTTCGGCGTCGGCTTCTACTCGGCGTTCATGGTCGCCGACAAGGTCACGGTCATCTCCAAAGCCTACGGCAGCGACGAGGGCGTCAAGTGGGAAAGCACGGGAGCCGACGGCTACACCGTCACCCCCTGCGACAAATACACCGCCGGAACCGACGTCATCATGCACATCAAGGAGGACACCGAGGAGGAGATCTACGGCTCCTATCTTGAGATATGGAAGCTCAAGGCGCTCGTAAAGAAGTACTCCGACTATGTGCGTTGGCCCATCGTTATGGACATCACCCGCACCGAGCAGCAGCCTTCCGAGGAGCTTGACAAGGACGGCAACCCCGTCATGCACAACGTCACCGTGACCGCTCCCGAAACCGTCAACTCCATGGTCCCCATCTGGCAGCGCAGCAAGGCGGATGTCAGCGACGAGGACTGCGCCGAGTGGTATAAGGAGACGAACAGGGATCAGACCGACCCCGCCGCCGTGCTTCGTGTCAACGCCGAGGGCAACGTGTCCTACAAGGCAATGCTGTTCATCCCCGGCAAGGACATCGACAACGCCGCAAGCGGCGCTGCGAAAAAGGGCGTCAAGCTCTACTGCAACGGCGTTCTCATCATGGAAAACTGCGACAAGCTCATTCACGATTACTTCGAGTTCGTCCGAGGCGTCGTGGACTCCCCCGACCTCAGCCTGAACATCTCAAGAGAGGTGCTTCAGCACAACAGGCAGCTCAAGATAATCGGTCAGAACCTTGAAAAGAAGATAAAGGGCGAGCTTGAGAAGATGCTGCGTGAGGACCGTCCCAAGTACGAGACCTTTTGGAACAACTTCGGCATCCACATAAAGTGCGGCGTCTGCGACGAGTACGGCCGCTACACCGACTTCCTCAAGGACCTGCTCATATACTACACCGGAGAGGACAAGCAGGTAACGCTCAAGGAGTACGTCGACAATATGCCCGAAAGCCAGAAGGCGATATACTACTGCGCAGGCGATACGCTCAAGCAGGCGATGAGCCTTCCCCAGTGCGAGGACGTGCGCTCCAGGGGCTATGAGATACTGTACCTCACCGCACCCATCGACGAGATGGTGCTTCAGCAGATACGCATGGTAGACGGCAAGCCCTTCATAAACATCGTCACCGACGACCTCGGCTTCCAGACCGAGGAGGAGAAGAAGGCTGCCGCCGAAAAGAGCGAGGAGGAAAAAGAGCTTCTCGACTTCATGCGTGACAGCATCGGCGACGAGAACCTAAAGCAGGTCGTTTTCTCCAGCAAGCTCGTCTCCTCCGCCTGCTGCCTGACCACCACCGGCGGCGTGACGCTGGAGATGGAAAAGTACTTCCGTGTAAGCCCCTCCGAGGAGATGCGGAAGATCCGTGCAAACAGAGTGCTTGAAATTAACCCCGATCACCGTGCGTTCAGAGCGGTCAAGATGGCATACGACAGCCTCGAAAAGGACAAGGCGGCAAAGCTCTCTAAGATACTCTACGCTCAGGCGCAGCTCATTGCGGGTCTTGAGCTTGAGGATCCGGCAGCCTACTCCGATATGGTGACCTCACTCTTCTAAAGAACATGAGCCGACGGGGGTGTCTCCCCCGTCGGTGAAAGGAAGTCTTTCATGGGCAAACGCTTGGGAATATACATTCACATACCCTTCTGCGCCAGCAAGTGCGCCTACTGCGATTTTTACTCGCTCCCCGGCTGCGACCGCAAGATGCCGGACTATCAGTCGGCGCTGCTGTCGCACATATCCGAGTCTGCGGAGGCGGCAAAGAGCTTCGAGGTGGACACCGTGTACTTCGGCGGCGGCACCCCCAGCTACTACGGCGCAAAGCGCATAGTCGAGATACTCGACGAGCTGAAGCTTCAGGGAAATCTGCGTCTTGATTCGGAGATCACCGTCGAGGTGAACCCCGACAGCGTAAAGTACGACGACCTAAAGCTCCTGCGCAAGGCGGGCGTCAACCGTCTGTCCGTCGGCGTGCAGTCGGCAAACGGCGATCTTTTAAAGATCATCGGCCGTCGGCACAACTTCCGTCAGGCGCAGACCGCAGTCGAAAACGCAAGGCGTGCGGGCTTTGAGAACGTGAGCCTTGACCTTATCTACGGTCTGCCGAGCCAGACTAAGGGCGACTGGGCGGACACGCTGTCGAAGGCTCTGGAGCTGCACCCGGAGCATCTTTCCTGCTACGCGCTGAAGCTTGAGGAGGGTACTCCCATGTACCGCTATGTCGGCTCCCCCCTCATTCCCGACGACGACGAGCAGGCGGATATGTACCTCTACACCGTCGAGACGCTTGAGCATTACGGGCTTGAGCAGTATGAGATCTCGAACTTTGCGGTGCCGGGCTACGAGTCGAAGCACAATCTCAAATACTGGACCATGGGCGATTACATGGGCTTCGGTCCCGGTGCACATTCGTATGTTGACGGTGTGCGTTACAGCTATGTGCGGGATCTTGACCGTTATATTGCCGCCGTGATGGGAGACAAGCAGATAATCGACGAGTACGAGATCTGCCTGCCCGTGCAGAAGGCGGCGGAATACATTATGCTCGGTATGCGCACCTCAAGGGGCATATCCGAGAAGGAATACCATAATATTTATCTCAGCGACTGGTCGTCCATGGAGCGCAAATTTGAGGAATTTGCGAAAAAGGGTTGGGCGGAAAAGCTCGATGACCGTTGGAGGCTCACTCCGTCGGGCTTCCTCGTGTCCAACTCGCTCATCGTTTCGATGCTTGAATCCCAGACGGAGGCGAAGGTCGAGTACAATCCGTGGATGAAGGACGCCTTCGATGCGGAGGAAAAGCAGCCGCTCCCGCAAGCCGACCTTGAGAAGTTTAAGGAATTTTACCGTAAGCAGGTCGAAAAGAACTGAAAGAGGAACCGATATGGCAAAGGGCAGACATCTTGCAAAAAGCAGCAAGCCGACAGAGAAAAAGAAGGCTCCGAAAAGAGAGGAAAAGAGAGAGAGAGGCTCAAAGCGCGGCAGAAACGTCGTTTTGGGCATCGTTCTCGGACTGACTGCGGTCATTGCGCTGTGTGCGCTCGGCGGCTTCATCGTCGGCAGGGGCGATACCGTATACCCGAATATCAGCATAGGCGGCGTTTCCCTCGGCGGCATGACCGTCTCGGAGGCGACGTCGGCATTGGAGAGCGCCGGATGGAACGGAGGGGACATCTCCCCCGTCACCGTGTCTCTTCCCGGCAACCGTGAATTTACCGTCACGGCGGACGATGCCGGACTTCGCCTCGACGCCGAAGAAGCGGCGCAGGCGGCATACGCATACGGTCACGGCGACAACCCCTTCGAGAACCTGCTTGCATATTTTAAATGTATAGCCGGCAAAACCGACGGCGCTGCGATAACCGCAGCGGTCGATGAAAAGGCGCTCAAAGCCAAGGTCGAGTCGGAGCTTTCGGAGTTTAAAAAGCTTGCATCGGAAGCTCAGATCGACGAGGAGGCAGCGACGCTCTCCCTCATAAAGGGCGCCGAGAGCATGAAGCCCGACGCAGACGAGCTTTGCTCGCTCATCGCAAAGGCGTTTGAAAACGGTGACGAGCGCATAAGCTACGCCGCCGGGATAGAGGAAGCCGAGACTCCGGACTTTGAAAAGCTCCGTGAGGAGATAAAGTGCGATCCCGTAGACGCCGCATACGACACCGAAAACCACTGCCTTACGCAGAGCAAGGCGGGGCTTGACTTCGATCCCGAAGAGGCGGCAAAGCTCTTTGACAAAGCCACGCTCGGTGAGCTTGTCGTCATCCCGCTCACCGTCACCCAACCGAAGCTTTCCTCCGAAGCGCTCGGCACCGAGCTTTTCGCCGACTGCCTCGGCTCAAAGACGACGGCTTTTAAAAGCAGCTCCTCGGATCGCTGCGCTAATGTCCGCCTTGCGGCGGAGAAGATAGACGGCGTGGTGCTGAATCCCGGCGAGACCTTCTCGTTTAACGACGTTGTGGGAAAGCGCACCTCGGCTGCGGGCTTCAAGCCCGCCGGAGCCTATGCCGGAGGCAAGGAGGTCACGCAGATAGGCGGCGGCATATGTCAGGTGTCGTCAACGCTCTACTGCTCCGCCATGCTTGCAAACCTCAAGATAACCGCCCGCGACTGCCACTATTTTGCGGTGTCCTACCTGCCCTACGGCATGGATGCCACCGTTTCGTGGGGCGGTCCGGAATTTAAATTCAAAAACAACAGGGATTACCCCGTTAAGATAGTCGCAAAATGCGACATGAACGAGCGCTCGCTCACCGTGGAGATCTGGGGCACGGACGTTGACGGCAGCTACGTTGAAATAGCCTACGCCGCCTCGACCGCATACGACAGCCGCTATCCCGACGTTGCGATCGGCACGAACGCCACCACATACCGCAACGTGTACGCCGCCGACGGTACGCTATTAAGCCGTACCAAGGAGGCAACGAGCTACTACCACTACCACGAGGAGAACATAAAGTGGCCGGAGGAGCCGACCCCGACGCCTACGCCTGCGCCTGCACCCACGCCCTCCGAGGAGCCGACTCCGACTCCCTCTACAGAACCGACCCCCACCGAAACCCCGGCTCCGGCGGAGCCTTGACAATACAAAGGAGAAGAGAAACATGAACAAGGGAAAATTCTACATCACCACCCCAATCTACTACCCCTCCGACAAGCTGCATATAGGTCACACCTACTGCACCGTCGCCACCGATGCGATAGCCCGGTACAAGCGAATGTGCGGATATGACGTTATGTTTCTCACCGGCACGGATGAGCACGGTCAGAAAATCGAGGAAAAGGCGACCGCCGCAGGCAAAAGCCCCAAGGACTTCCTTGACGGCATAGTCGAGGGCGAAAAGGGCGTTCTGGATCTGTGGAAGCTCATGAACATATCCAACGACCGCTTCATCCGCACCACCGACGACTACCACTGCAAGGCGGTGCAGCGTATCTTCCGCAAGATGTACGACAAGGGCGACATCTACAAGGGCGCATACAAGGGAATGTACTGCACCCCCTGCGAAAGCTTTTGGACCGAGAGCCAGCTCAAGGACGGCAAATGTCCCGACTGCGGCAGAGAGGTGCATTACGCCGAGGAGGAGGCCTACTTCTTCCGCCTTTCAAAGTACGCAAAGCCCGTTCAGGAGCTGCTTGAAAGCGGCACTTTCTTAGAGCCTGCTTCCCGTGTAAACGAGATGATAAACAACTTCATAAAGCCCGGTCTTGAGGACCTCTGCGTTTCCCGCACGAGCTTCAAGTGGGGCATCCCCGTCGATTTCGATCCGGGTCACGTCGTGTACGTTTGGGTCGATGCGCTGTTTAACTACTGCACCGCACTCGGCTTCCTCAACGACGGCTACCCCGACTCCGACTACGAAAAGTATTGGCCTGCCGACGTTCACATAGTCGGCAAGGAGATAGTCCGTTTCCACTCCATCATCTGGCCCGCAATGCTCATGAGCATGGAGATGCCGCTGCCCAAGAAGGTCTACGGTCACGGCTGGCTCGTCATCGACGGCGGCAAGATGAGCAAGTCCAAGGGCAACGTCGTCGATCCCTATCTGCTTGCGGATATGTTCGGCGTCGATGCGCTGCGCTTCTTCCTGCTGCGCACCTTCCCCTTCGGCTCCGACGGCAACTTCTCAAACGAGCTGCTTATCTCCACCATCAACACCGACCTTGCAAACGACCTCGGCAATCTCGTCTCCCGCACCACCGCCATGGTCGAGAAATACTTCGGCAGTGAGCTTTCCTCCGAGCGCCGTCCCGATGCGCTCGACGACGAGCTTATCTCCATGATC
This sequence comes from Bacteroidaceae bacterium, assembly GCA_963610045.1. GTDB lineage: Bacteria > Bacillota > Clostridia > Oscillospirales > Oscillospiraceae > F23-B02. The sequence goes on along the minus strand of CAVDMS010000001.1, from coordinate 27,944 downwards.
GAAGGCACCGCCGCAAAGTACGAGGCGCAGATGGACAAGTTCCAGCTCCACCTTGCGCTTGAGGAGGTATTCCGCCTCATCCAGCGTGCGAATAAGTACATCGACGAGACCGCCCCCTGGGTGCTGGCAAAGAACGAGGAGGACCGCCCCCGCCTTGCAAGCGTGCTTTACAATCTGCTTGAGGCACTGCGTGTGTCCCTCACCATGCTCCGCCCCTTCATCCCCGAAAGCTGCGGCAAGGCTCTTGCGCAGATCGGTGCATCCGAGTTTGCGACATGGGAAAACGCCGGAAAGTACGGCGTTCTGCCGCTCACCGTTTCCGTCCACAAGGGCGAGACCCTGTTCCCCCGCATCGACGCCGCCAAGGCTCTTGAGGAGCTTGAGCGCCGCAAGAGCGCTCCCGCAGCCGCTCCCAAGTTCCCGCCCGTGATGCCCGACGTGAGCATCGACGACTTTGCAAAGTGCGATATGCGTGTGTGCAAGGTCATCTCCTGCGAGGCGGTCAAAAAGAGCAGCAAGCTTTTAAAGTTCATTCTCGACGACGGTTCCGGCACTCCCCGTCAGATCCTCTCCGGCATCCACGCATTCTACGAGCCGGAGCAGTTAGTGGGCAAGACCGTCGTGGCGATACTCAATCTCCCCGCCCGCAAAATGATGGGGCAGGATTCCTGCGGTATGCTCCTGAGCGCAGTTCACGAGCATGACGGCAAGGAGGAGCTGCATCTTCTGATGCTCGACGACTCCGTTCCCGCAGGCTTCCGTCTCTGCTGATATAGCCCAAGGAGAAACGCATTGAAAAACGTAACTGACATATTCGGAACGATGGTGTTCAACGACTCCGTCATGAAGGCACGGCTCCCCAGCGAGGCGTACAGGCAGGTGCAGCTTTCGATAAAGCTCGGCAAAGGGCTTGACCGCAGCACCGCCGACGTGGTCGCAAACGCCATGAAGGACTGGGCGATCGAGAAGGGCGCAACGCACTTTACACACTGGTTCCAGCCCATGACGGGCATAACCGCCGAAAAGCACGACAGCTTCATCGCTCCTGCCGACGGCGGCAGGATAATCATGGAGTTTTCCGGCAAGGAGCTTATAAAGGGCGAGCCGGACGCCTCCAGCTTCCCCACGGGCGGACTGCGTGCGACCTTCGAGGCGAGGGGCTACACCGCATGGGACCCCACCTCCTACGCATTTATTAAGGACGGCACCCTCTGCATCCCGACCGCATTCTGCTCCTACGGCGGCGAGGCGCTCGACAAGAAAACACCGCTGCTGCGCTCGATGGAGGCGATAAACCGTCAGGGTATGCGTGTGCTGAGACTGTTCGGCAACGGCGACGCAGGCTTTGTCAAGACCACCTGCGGACCCGAACAGGAGTATTTCCTCATCGACGAGGACGTGTTCCTGCGTCGTCCCGATCTCGTATACACCGGGCGCACCCTGTTCGGCGCAAAGCCGCCCAAGGGTCAGGAGCTCGGCGACCACTACTACGGCATGATAAAGCCCCGTGTCGCCGCATTCATGGCGGAGCTTGACGAGGAGCTTTGGAAGCTCGGCATCCTTGCAAAGACCGAGCATAACGAGGTCGCCCCGGCACAGCACGAGCTTGCGCCCGTGTTTATGACGACGAATATCGCCGCCGACCACAATCAGATAACGATGGAGCTTATGCAGAAGATCGCAAAGAAGCACGGCATGGTCTGTCTACTGCACGAAAAGCCCTTTGCGGGCGTCAACGGCTCCGGCAAGCACAACAACTGGTCCATGACCACCGGCACGGGCGCAAACCTGCTTGAGCCGGGCGAAACGCCCTACGAAAACGCACAGTTTCTGCTCATGCTCTGCGCCGTGATACAGGCGGTGGACGATTATCAGGATATGCTGCGTCTGTCCATCACGAGCGCCTCAAACGATCTGCGCCTCGGTGCGGACGAGGCTCCCCCGGCGGTCATCTCCGTGTACGTCGGCGAGGAGCTGGAGGAGATACTCAATGCCATCGAGCGGGGCGAGCCTTACGGCGGCAAGGAGAAGGAGCTTATAAAGGTCGGCGTTCATGCGCTGCCGAAGCTCCCCAAGGACACCACCGACCGCAACCGCACCTCCCCCTTCGCCTTCACCGGCAACAAGTTTGAGTTCCGTATGCCGGGTTCGTCAAGCTCCATTTCCGGTGCAAACGTCGTTATAAACACCGCCGTTGCGGAGTCGCTGCGGCAGTACGCAAACGAGCTTGAGCTGTCCGACAACTTTGAAAACGACCTGCATGAGCTTATCCGCCGTGTCATCCGCAAGCACAAGCGCATCATCTTTAACGGCAACGGCTACGGCGAGGAGTGGCTCAAGGAGGCCGAACGCAGAGGGCTTTTAAACCTCCGCACGACCCCCGACTGCGCCCACGCATACCTTGAGCAGAAGAACGTCGAGCTGTTTATACGCCACAGCGTCTACTCCGAGATCGAGCTTGCGGCACGCTATAAGATGAAGCTTGACAACTACTGCAAGGTGCTGCGCATCGAGGCCGAGACCATGCTGCATATGCTGCGGCGTGACATTCTGCCCTCGGTGAGCGCATACTCAGCGGAGCTTGCAAACGCTGCGATCTCAAAGCAGGAGCTTGGCATAGAATGCTCATTCGAGAAGGACGGCGCTGCGCACATAAGCCGGCTCATCGCCGACTGCTGCGACGTTGCCCGTGAGCTGGACGCCGCCCTTGCCGACGTGTCGGCGCTGCCGGAAAACTACACCCGTGCGGTCGCCGGGCGTGATCGGCTCATACCGCCGATGACAAGGCTCCGCAGTCTGGTTGACGAGCTTGAGGTACATACCTCTGCGGAATACTGGCCCATGCCGACCTACGGCGAGATACTCTTCAGCGTAAACTGACACATATAAAAAACCGAGGTGCAATTGCACCTCGGTTTTTTCATTTTCATTTTAATGTTACGCAACGCCGAACTTGGTCACAAGCACGACGACGTATGCGGCGTAGCCGACGAGCATCAGGATGCCCTGAAGCCTGTGCGTCTTGCCAGTGATGATGGGCGGGAGTATCGCAAGCAGCGTCATGCCGAAGCAGACGGGCATATCCAGTGCATACGACTGCCTGCCGATGGTGAGGCTGCCCTCGGACACGAGGGAGCATACCGGCAGAATGAGCGCAAGGTCGATGACGTTTGCGCCGATGATGTTGCCGACGGACATGGAAGCTTCCTTCTTGCGGATGGCGGTCAGGGTCGTTATAAGCTCCGGCAGAGAGGTACCGATGGCGACCATGGTAACTCCGATTATCGCAGCGGGAACGCCGAGAAGCGCCGCAAGCTTGCTGCCGTAGGTTATGAGAAGCTGCGAGCCGCCGACGATCGCCGCAACACCGACCACGAACAGGACTATCATCTTCGGTGCGTCCTTCTTGTCGGCGGTGTCGACCGCCTCGGTGCCGATGTTCTTCTTTGCGTCACGGACATTGTCGTAAATGTACACGGCAAGGATCACAAGCAGGATGATGCTCGGCAGAAATTCAAGTCTGCCGCCCCGGCAAAGCAGCCACAGAAGCGCCGCCGCAAGGGACATGAGCGTTGCCTTGAGCCAGAAGCTGCCCCGCTTCACGGCCGAGGGTATGCACACGAGCGAAATGCCCATGATAAGACCGATGTTCGCCGTAACAGAGCCGACGGCGTTGCCGACCGCCATGTCGTACTCACCGTCAACGACGCCCAAAAGCGACACGGTAAGCTCCGGCAGAGTGGTACACATACTGACTATCGTCGCACCGACGATGAACTTGGGTATGCCCGTTATGTTTGCGATCCACACGGCGGAATCCACGAACCAGTCTCCGCCCTTGATGATAAGAACCAGTCCCGCTATAAACAGCAGGACGACTATTGCCGTATCCATTTTACTCTCACTCTCTCCTGTTATTATCAATATCTGCCGCTCATTGCCTCACGGCAGTAATGATTGAATCTCCGCTCACGCTCAAGCGTGGAAGCGTCCATGTGTCCGGGGTACAGCTCATAGTCCCCCGGCAGCTCGCATATGCGCTTGATGGAGCGCATCTCGGCAGCCATGTCTCCGCCGGGGAGATCGGTCCTGCCGCAGGAGCCTCTGAATATCGTGTCGCCGGTGAACAGTGCGTCCTCGCATATGAGGCACACGCTGCCGGGGCTGTGTCCCGGCGTTGACATCACCGCAAACTCAAGCGAGCCGACCTTTATAACGTCGCCGTCGGAGTAGGTCTTTCCGTTTTCGGGAAGCTTAAACATCATGCCGCTCATGCCCACACGGTAGCCCTCGTCGGCAGGGTGTATATATGTCACGGCACCCGTCTCCTCGGCGACCGCCTGCACCGCACCCACATGGTCAAAGTGTCCGTGCGTGAGCAGTATCGCCTTGCAGGAGAGCTTGTTGTCCTCAAGGTAATCGAGTATGGTGTTGCTCTCGTCGCCGGGGTCTATAACGGCACAGTCAAGGGTCTTTTCGTCCGTAACGACGTAGCAGTTTGCCTCAAGCTGTCCCACGGGAAGTGTTTTAATAAGCATTTTCAAAGCTCCTTCGTATCAAGAATTATCGTAACGGGACCGTCGTTTACGGAGCTGACTTTCATCTCGGCGCCGAACTCTCCGGTGCCGACCGAAAAGCCCCGCTTGCGGCAGTTTTCGATCACTCTTTCGTAAAGCGGTATCGCCTTTTCGGGTCTCGCCGCATGGGAAAAGCCCGGCCGCCGTGAGCGGCAGTCGGCAAACAGCGTAAACTGGCTGATGATGAGCATTTCCGCTCCCACCGTTTCGGGATTCAGGTTCATTTTGCCTGCCTCGTCCTCAAATATCCTCAGACCGCAGATCTTGTCGGCGATCTTGTCCGCCTGCTCTGCGGTGTCGTCCTCATGGACGCCGAGCAGCACGAGAAACCCCTTGCCTATGCTCGCCTTCACCTCGCCGCCGATGGCGACGGAGGCGCTGTCAACCCTCGTCAGTACCGCTCTCATTTTTTCTCCTTCCGTTTCTGCTGACCTCGCTGACGCCCCGTATCGAGGAAAGCCTGTTGATGACCGTCCGCAGAGCGTCCAGATTCTTTACCTCAAGCGTTATGCTCACAACGGATTTGCTGCCCTCGATGTCTCTTGCGTTCATGCTCCGCACCTTTGCGTTCAGGGCGTTGAGCGCCGTCGCAATGTCCATGATAAGACCGCTGCGCTCATGCGACACGACCTTGATCGTCGTGGTGTAGGTCTCGTTTATATCGTCCGCCCACTCGACCTTTATCCAGCGACCCTCGTCCTCCGGGTGGGCGCTCCGGCGGAGGTAATTTTCACAGTCGCAGCGGTGTATCGACACGCCCTGCCCCCTCGTGATGAAGCCTGCGATCTCGTCGCCGGGGATGGGGGTGCAGCAGCGTGAAAACTTTATAAGGCAGTTGTCAAGCCCCTCGACAAGCACGCCGTGGACGGGCTTTACCTTCTTCTTCGCCTGAGTTTCACGGCGCTCCGCCGCCTCGGTCACCTTGTCGAGGACGGTCTTCTTCTCGTTTGCGTGGTGCAGACGCAGAAGCTCGTCCTTCATGCGGTTGACGCTTCTCGTGGCGGTCATTCCGCCGTAGCCGATGGAGGCGTACAGCTCCTCAAGGCTTGCGCAGGAGACCTTTTTAAGCAGCAGAGGCAGGACCTCCTCGTCGCTTATCTCCTCCGGGCGCAGTCCCCTGTTTTTAAGCTCCGCCTCGAACATCTCCTTGCCTCGGACGATGTTCTCCTCACGGCGCTCCTTTTTGAACCACTGCTTTATCTTCGTTCTCGCAGAGCCGCTTTTTGCGATGTTCAGCCAGTCGCGGCTCGGACCCGGCGCATTCTTCGCCGTGCGCACCTCCACGATATCGCCGTTTTGGAGGACGTGGTCAAAGGTGACTATCCTGCCGTTTACCGACGCACCCACCATGCTGTTGCCGACGGCTGAGTGTATGCTGTAGGCAAAGTCTATAGGCGTCGCCCCTGCGGGAAGATTTATAACGTCGCCCTTCGGTGAGAAAACGAACACCTCGTCGGCGAACATATCGATTTTCAGGTTGTGGAAAAAGTCCGTTGCGTCGGACTCCTGCTGACTTTCAAGCAGCCTGCGCACCCACGCAAACTTCTCCTCGTCGCCGGTCTTAACGCCGGTGTCGCCCATCTTGTACTTCCAGTGGGCGGCGATGCCGTACTCGGCGGTGCGGTGCATATCCCAAGTGCGTATCTGCACCTCAAAGGGTATGCCCTCGCTGCCTATGACCGTGGTATGCACGCTCTGGTACATATTCGGCTTCGGCGTCGAGATATAGTCCTTGAATCTGCCCGGCACGGGCTTGAACATATCGTGGATGATGCCGAGGACGTTGTAGCAGTCGGGTATCGTGTCCACTATAACTCGGAAGGCGCAGAGGTCGAATATGCCGTTTATGTCGAGCTTCTGCGCATACATTTTGCGGTAGATGCTGTAGATGTGCTTTATGCGGCTGTATATCGTGACCTCAAGCCCCTCGTCCGTGAGACGCTTTTTGATCTTCTCCTCCATGGACGACATGAAGCTCCTGAGCGTTTCCATGCGCTCGTTGAGCACGTCCGTTATCTCCTTGTAGCCCGTGGGGTCAAGGTACTTGAGCGCCAGGTCCTCAAGCTCCCACTTCGCCTTCTGCATACCGAGGCGGTGGGCGATGGGGGCGTATATCTCCATCGTTTCGAGCGATTTTATGCGCTGCTTCTCGGCGGTCTGATACTCCATGGTGCGCATATTGTGCAGCCTGTCGGCGATCTTTATAAGGATGACCCTGATGTCCTTGCTCATTGCCATGAGCATCTTTCTCAGGTTCTCCATCTGCTCGTCTTCCTTGCTGGTGTACTGCACACGGGTCAGCTTCGTGACGCCCTCGACGATGTTGGCGACGCTCTCGCCGAACTGCTTTGCGATGTCGGCGTGCGTGAGCGGCGTATCCTCGATGAGGTCGTGCAGCAGGGCGGCGATGACGGAGTCCTCGTCAAGCCCCATATCGACGGCGATGTCCGCAGCGGCGACGCAGTGGGTCACATAGGGCGAACCCTCCTTGCGCTTCTGCCCGGCGTGAGCGATCTTTGCCATCTCGTATGCGGCTTTTATCCTGCCCAGCTCCATTTCGGGACAGTTGACCTGTATTTTATTTTCAAGCTCGGCAAACATTTCGTCGGGGTCAAGCTTTCCCCGCTCCTGCGCCGCATTACTTCTGTCGTCTTCCATTTTCTCTCCTGAGCCGTTTGATTATCCTTGAATCCTCAAGATTCACCTTTGCGGAGTCCCGTATTATGTCGGCGCCCAAAATGCCGCCGGAGCTGCCCCTGCGCATAAGCCCAAGCTCAAGCAGTACGCACAGGCAGATGCAAAAGCTCTCCGGTCGCAGTCCGACGGGACACTGGCGCAGCACGTTCTCAAAGTCCTCCGCTACCGTACCGCCGAGTGACTGCAGCCGCCTCCACGCCTTTACGAAGTCCGACCTGTCGGGGCAGTACACCGCCGCACGGCGCAGGACGAAAGCGTCCCCGCCCGAAAGCAGGCTCCTGCACAGCTCCCTCGGATCGTGCCGCCGCACGGCGGTGATCTGAAGCTGCACCGTTCGGTTTTGGCGGAACTCGTTTATCTGCGGCGTAAAGGCTATGTCGATGCAGTCGCCGACGCCGACGTTTAAGTCCCTTTCGCTGTGCGAAAAGAACACGCATTCAAAGCTCTTCCCCCGGTAGCTCACGCCGAGCCGAAGGTGACGCCCGCCGCCGATCTCGTTGATGCGGTCAAGCCGGCAGCCGAGGATGCACATGAGCGGCTTTGCGTTGCCGTTGCCGAAGGGTTCAAGTCGGGAAAGCGCCTCAACGCCCTCCATGTCGAGCGACTCCGGCTCCGTGATCTCAAGGTCGCAGCAAAGCTCCGGCAGCTCAAGCGGCTTGTTTTTCTCGTAGTATTCCTCAAAGGCACGGCAAAAATCGTCCAGCCGTTCACGGCGGATATTGAGTCCCGCCGCAAGCGCATGACCGCCGAAGCCCTCAAGGTACTCCGAGCAGGCGGACAGTGCGTCAAACAGGTTGAAGCCGCCGCAGGAGCGGCATGAGCCTTTGCCCTTTTCACCGTCAAGGCATATCATAACGGTCGGCACGGAGTATTGCTCCGCAAGCTTCGAGGCGGCGATGCCGATGACACCCTGGTGCCATTTTTCGCTCGACAGCACGATGGGCAGACCGGGGCTTTTGCGGCTCATCATGCCCTTTGCGTCCTCCCAAATGCTCGTTTCGAGCATCTGGCGGCGGCGGTTTAGGTCGCACAGCGCAGAGGCGAGCGAGCTTGCCTCCGCCGGGTCCTTTGTCATTAAAAGCTTCAGCGCCACGGGAACACAGCCGAGCCTTCCGGCGGCGTTCAGCCTCGGCGCAAGCGAGAAACCGATGGTCGTTGCGGTGATGCGCTTGTCCCCCGCTCCCGACTCCCGCAGCAAGGCGGCGATGCCGGGTCTGGGGCGGCGCTCCATTGCGTCGATGCCGCAGCGGACGATGTAGCGGTTTTCGCCGACGAGCGGCACGACGTCCGCCACCGTTCCGACGGCGGCAAGCTCCGCATAGCGCTCGATGACCGGAGCGCTTTCGCCCTCGACGGCGCAGACGAGCTTCAAAGCGACGCCGACGCCCGCCAACTCCTTGTTGGGGTAAGGGCAGTCCGGCTGCTTTGCGTCGATGACCGCAACTGCGGAGGGAAGCGTCTCCTCCCTGCACTCGTGGTGGTCGGTGATGATGAGATCGACGCCGATCTCTTTTGCGTGCTTCGCCTCCGCCGCTGCGGTGATGCCGCAGTCGACGCTTATGATGAGGCTCACGCCCTGCGCTTTGAGCTTGTCGATCGCAGCGCAGTTTAAGCCGTAGCCCTCGGCGATGCGGTCGGGAATGTAGGTCAGGCATTCTGCGCCCTTTGAGCGCAGCCAGTCGGTGAGCAGGCAGGTGGCGGTGATGCCGTCCACGTCGTAGTCTCCGTACACGGCGAAGGTCTCGCCTGCGCCGAGCGCCGACTTTATGCGTGAGACCGCCTTGTCCATGCCCTTAAAGAGCATGGGATCCCTAAGGCAGTCCGAACCTCCGTCAAGAAATTCCCTTGCCCTTTCTTCCGTTTCTATCCCTCGCACCGCAAGCATGGACGCAAGCAGCGGAGGATAGCCCGCCGCCAGCAGCGCTTCGGGTGCGTCGCCGCAGCAGCGTGCTGCACTCCATTTACTGTAATTCATTCCCAACACTACTTCATAATATATTATAATAGAATATAATATCAAATTACGGCAGATAACGCAAGCATTATAATTGTTGACATGCGATGCGGCAAATGGTAAAATAAAGCGGTAAAAATGCCGGTGTGGTGGAATGGTAGACACGGCGGACTTAAAATCCTCTGATGGCAACATCGTGCCGGTTCGAGTCCGGCCACCGGCACCACGTCGTCGCAAGCTTTGTATCGCTTGCGACGACTTTTTATGTATAGCGGCAAGCATTTTTCGCTTACTTTTTCCTTCTCTTCTCCGACTTAAATTCACTTTGTTGGGCTTTAAGTCGGTTTTTTATTACCTGCAAAGTGATCTTGCAATCGCTTCAACGGCTTTTCTCAAAAATCACATTTTTCAATCATTCTTCAAGCTTTCGTGATATAATGCAGAGCATAGAGGTGTTATTATGCGTTTGCTGCTTGTTGAAGACGAAAAAAGAATGGCGCAGGCTCTCTGCGAGATACTGCGTCTCGAAAAATACGAGGTCGATCACTTTGACAACGGCCCCGACGGTCTGGCTGCCGCCGAGAGCGGCATCTACGACATCATCATTTTGGACGTCATGCTCCCCGGCATGAACGGCTACGAGATCGCAAGGCGCACACGGAAAAGCGGTGTCCGCACACCGATCCTTATGCTCACGGCAAAGTCCGAGCTTGACGACAAGGTGTACGGTCTCGACAGCGGCGCCGACGACTATCTCACGAAGCCCTTTATGACAAAGGAGCTGCTTGCACGTCTGCGTGCGCTCACACGGCGCAGCATCGACACCCCGGACGGCACTCTCAGCTACGGGGACATAGCCCTCGACACGGCGTCGCTCACCCTGCGCTGCACCTCCAATGCGCAAAGCGTGAGGCTCGGCGAAAAGGAGTACCGCATCCTCGAATATCTCATTGCAAACGGCAATCAGGTGCTGACCCGTGAGCAGCTTGCGCTCAAGATTTGGGGCTACGACAGCGAGTCGGAGTACAACAACGTCGAGGTGTACATGAGCTTCACCCGCAAAAAGCTTGCGTTCGTAGGCGCAAGGACAAAGATCAAGGCCGTCAGAGGCATCGGTTATGAGCTGAGGTATGATGATGTTTAAGAAATCGAGGATAAAGATAGTTGCCGCCATCATGGGCGTTTTGACGCTGCTGTGGCTGGGGACGCTGGCGCTCATATATCTCTCCAGCTATTTTGAGGTCAACGCCACGAACCTTGAGATGCTCAAGGAATATTCGGCGCTGTACGCATTGGACAGACCCGACGGCGGCGCACCCGTTCCGAACGGTCCCATGCAGGACAAGGGTCCCCACGCCGACACGGACCGCTTTAAGCTCTCGACCTTCTACTCCGTCGCCGTTTCCTACGACGGCGAGGTGCTGAAAACCGAAAACGCCCAAAACGAGGTCCTTTCCGACGAGGAGCTGCAAAGCCTTGCGCAGAGCGTTTTGGACGAAAGCTCCCCCGACGGAGTGATAAACGGGCTGATATATTACAAGACCGACAAGGGCGGCTACACGCTCGTCGCTTTCATGGACAACACCATTATTCGGGGCAGCATGGGTACGCTGTTCCGCTACACGCTCATCTTCGGCGGCGCTGCGATCGTGCTGCTGTTCTTCGTTGCGGTGTATCTTGCAAAGCGCATAGTCTCTCCCCTTGAGGAGAGCTACGAAAAGCAGAAGCAGTTTATCTCGGATGCGGGACATGAGCTGAAAACGCCCGTTTCGGTGGTGAGCGCAAACGCCGAGCTTCTGTCAAGGGAGATCGGTGAAAACCAGTGGCTCGACAACATCCGCTACGAAAACGAGCGCATGGGCAGTCTCGTAGGTCAGCTTCTTGAGCTTGCCCGCACGGAGAACGTCAAGCCGCAGACGGAGGAGCTGGACCTCAGCCGTCTCGTTGCCGGAGGGACGCTTGCCTTTGAAAGCGTCGCCTTTGAACACGGGCAGCGCCTGAACACCGAGATCAAAGACAATGTCACGGTCGTCGGCGACGCCGACAGGCTTGCGCAGCTCGTGTCCATCCTCGTTGACAATGCGATACGCCACGGCAAGGGCGGCGGCGAGGTGCTGGTGCGTCTCACGCAGGTCAAAAACACCGCCGTGCTTTCGGTCGTAAACGACGGCGACCCCATCCCGAAGGAGACGGCGGAGCGGCTGTTTGAGCGCTTTTACCGTGCCGACGAAGCCCGCAGCTCAGAGGAAAAGCACTACGGTCTGGGGCTTGCCATCGCAAAGGCTATCGTAAGCTCGCACAAGGGAAAGCTTGAGCTTAAATGTCACGACGGTAAGGTCGAGTTTACGGCGACGATACCGCAAAAGCAGAAAATTTAAAAGCTTCAATCTTATTTCAATAAACCTTCCGTACAATGGTAACATCAGCAGTACGGGAGGTTTTTTTATGGCTTACAAGACGGTTTTCAAGCGCTATGAGCTTAAATATATACTGACTTCCGAGCAAAAGGAAAGAGTCGTCGCCGCAATGAGCGAACACATGGCGCCGGAGGATTACGGCAGAACGACCGTGCGCAACATCTACTACGACACGGACAGCTACCTGCTCGTGCGGCGGTCGATCGAAAAGCCGACCTACAAGGAAAAGCTTAGACTTCGCAGCTACAGGCAGGCGTCGCCCGACGGCACGGTGTTTGTCGAGCTCAAGAAAAAGTACCGCTCCGTCGTTTACAAGCGCCGTATCTCGCTGCCTGAACGTGAGGCGGCGGATTGGGTCGCAGGCAAGGAGCATTGCAAAGCTCACACTCAGATCTCAAACGAGGTGGACTACTTCCTTGAGCATTACGAAACGCTGCACCCGGCGCTGTTTCTCTCATACGAGAGGGAGTCCTACCGCAGCCGGGACGGCAGCGACCTTCGTGTGACCTTCGACGACACCGTTTTGTGCCGTCAGGAGGAGCTTTCGCTCGAAGCCGAGGTCTACGGGACGCCGATACTGCCGCCCGACACGGTCATCATGGAGATCAAATGCTCCGGCGGCATCCCGCTGTGGATGACCGAGATACTCTCAAAGGAGCATATCCGCAAGACCTCGTTTTCCAAGTACGGTACTGCGTACAAGACGCTCATCTTCCCGCAGCTTTGCGGAGCAAACAAATTCACTTCGGAGGTGGCTGTAAATGCTTGACAACATATTCAAAGGTATTTTCGACTCCGACCTTGTTTCGGTCATCGGGGTCACTGACTTTCTGCTTTGCATCGGGCTTTCGCTCGTACTCGGTCTGCTCATGGCGCTGACCTATATGTACCGCACCCGCTGCACAAAAAGCTTCGTCGTAACGCTGGCGCTGCTGCCTGCGGTGGTCTGCGTCGTGATAATGATGGTAAACGGCAACGTCGGCACGGGCGTTGCGGTGGCGGGAGCCTTCAGCCTCGTTCGCTTCCGCTCGGTGCCGGGGACCGCAAAGGAGATCTGCGTGCTGTTTCTCGCCATGGGTGCTGGACTTATCGCCGGAATGGGCTACCTCGGCTTTGCCGTGCTGTTCACGCTCATCATGTGCGCAATATACATTCTGTATAACCGCTTTGACCTCGGCTCCAAAAGAAACGCCGACGCATACAGGACGATCTCGATAACGATCCCGGAGGACCTTAACTATTCCGACGTTTTCGACGACGTTTTTGCGGAATACACGCTCTCGCACGAGCTTATTCGGGTGAAAAGCACCAACATGGGCAGTATGTTCAAGCTGACCTACAATGCGGTGCTCGGCGATGCGTCCAAGGAAAAAGAAATGATCGACAAGCTTCGCTGCCGCAACGGAAATCTTGAGATCGCCGTGTCCCGGCAGGAAACTTCGTCAAACGAATTATGATAGGAGGTTTTAGCGATGAAAAAATATATTTCGGTGCTGCTTGCACTGATGCTCGTCCTGTCGCTTTTGTCCGGCTGCGGAAGCTCTAAGGACGGCACAGACGGCGGCGAGGCTTCCCTCCCCTCGTCCTCGGATATGTTCACGGACAGGGACAGGGACGCAAGCTACGACGAGAGCACGGCGGTCAAGATAGTTCTAAACGGCGATTCTGCGACCGCAAGCTCCGACAGCGTTAAGATAGACGGCTCCGTCGTGACCATAACCGAGGAAGCGACCTATGTGATCTCCGGCACTCTCGATGACGGCTCAGTTGTGATCGACGTCCCCGACGACGCAAAGCCGCACATCGTCTTAAAGGGTGCGAGCATCACAAGCAGCGACTCTGCGGCGCTGTATATAAACAATGCGGACAAGGTCTTCGTAACGCTTGCCGAGGGTACGGAGAACACGCTCGCAAACGGCGGCTCCTTTGAAAGCGCCGACGACGGCGTTGACGGGGCGCTGTTTTCAAGGGACGATCTGACGATCAACGGAAGCGGCGCTCTTTCCGTCTCCTCCCCCGCCGGACACGGCATCGTCTGCAAGGACGACCTCGTACTGACGGGCGGAAGCTACGACATTGACTCTGCCTACCACGGTCTTGACGCAAACGACAGCATCAGGATAGCGGACGCAAGCCTCGAGATTGAGTCCGGCAAGGACGCCCTCCACAGTGAAAACAACGACGACGATTCATTGGGCTTTGTCTACATCGAAAGCGGCAGCATCGACGCCGTGGCCGAGGGCGACGGCATATCGAGCGGCGCTTATATGCAGATAGAGGGCGGAAGCTTCACTCTCGTCTGCGGCGGCGGAAGCGAAAACGGCGCCAAAAGCACGCAAAGCGGCGACGGATTCATTGGCGGCGGTCCGGGAGGTATGCCCGGCGGCGATCCGGGAAGCAACGCAGGCGGCGGTCCGGGAGATAAGCCCGACGCAAAGCCCGACGGCGGCATCCCCGGTGAGATACCCGGAGGCGATCCGACAGGCAATGAGGGCAGCGACGCAGACAGCGACGACGTAAGCCGAAAGGGTCTGAAGGCGGGCGGCGATCTGTACATCTCCGGCGGCGAGTTTTCGATAAACTCCGCCGACGACGGCATCCACTCCAACGCCTCCATAGTCATCTCCGGCGGCAGCTTTGAGATTTCCACGGGCGACGACGGAGTACACGCCGACGACACCCTGACTGTCACGGACTGCGACATGGTGATAAGCGAAAGCTACGAGGGTCTTGAGGCTCTGCACCTTTACATCAAAGGCGGCGACATTACGGTCACAGCCTCCGACGACGGACTGAACGCCGCCGGCGACTCGGCAACCGGCGACCCCGGTAATTCGTCGAGCAACGGCAGCATCGTCATCTCCGGCGGCAAGCTGTACATCAAAGCCTCCGGCGACGGCATCGACGCAAACGGCACCCTTGAGATAAGCGGCGGCTACATCGTTGTGACGGGTCCGACACAAGGCGACACCTCAACGCTCGACTACGACAAGACGGGCGTTATCACGGGCGGCACCTTCATCGGAACGGGCGCTTCGGGCATGGCGCAGTCGTTCAGTGATTCCGAGCAGGGCGTTATCGCTCTCCGGGTCGGAAGTCAATCGGCGGGAACGCAGATCGTGCTGAAGGATTCCGACGGAAACACGATCATAACGCACAGCCCCGAGCTCGGCTTTGAGATCGTTATCATCTCAAGCCCCGACATCGTGAAGGGCGAGACCTACACTCTCTGCGTCGGCTCCTCCGAGACAAGCGTCCAAGCAAGCTGACAAAGCACAGACGCATAAGGTCTCTGTCTTGAGAAATTCCGAAAAGCGTGATACACTCAAAGAAACGCTTTACGGCGTAAAAAGGACGGTGACGCAATGCCTCTTATTATAACTTGTAACGACATAGCCAAAATGAATGTGGACGCTGTTGTCATCGCCGCCAATGTGTCGAGCGGCGGCGGTGCGGACAGCGCTGTCCACCGTACAGCGGGACACGGTTTTTATAGCAAGTACCGTCCGCTTAGGAAGCGCAAGGCGGGAAAATCTCAAATCACCGGATCGTATGGTCTGCATTGTAAGTATGTGATCCACACCATATGTCCCATCTGGAGGTACGGCAACAGTGCTGAACGCGAAGCGCTTTATTCATGCTATCGGACGAGCCTTGCATCGGCAAAGCGATACGGCTGCGAAACGGTGGCGTTTCCGCTTATTGTCCCCAAGGCTGCTGATTTTCCAATGGAACAGGCGCTTCGCATGGCGACGGATGCCATTACCCGGTTTCTCAAGCACAGCGATATAACGGTCTATCTCGTCATATATGATCGCAGTGCCTACCGCATAGACGCCGGCCTTCTTTCGGATGTCTCCGAATACATAGACGGCCACTACATGGATATGCAGTTAGAGTTTGAGCTGCTGTCGCATGAAGCCTCTCTTTTTTCGTGCGACAGCATTAACGCCGGCGCGCCTATTATCGACGATATTGCCGATAGCGAGCCTTGTTTATATAAGCGCGCAGCTCCTGTCACGCGCTCTCGCGAGTTGGAGGAGCTGCTTGCTTACCTGGACGAAGGCTTTTCCGAAACTCTTTTGAAGCTCATCGACCGCAGCGGCAAAAAGGATTCCGAGATCTACAAGAGGGCGAATGTGGATCGAAAGCTGTTTTCCAAGATCCGCAACAACCCTAATTATAAGCCGTCCAAGCCCACGGCAATCGCTTTTGCCATTGCGTTGGAGCTGGATCTGGACGAAACCCGTGACTTCATAGCTCGCGCGGGGTACGCTCTGAGTAACAGCAGCAAGTTTGACATTATCATCGAGTATTTCATCGAGCACAAGCTCTACGACATTTTTATGATAAACGAAACGCTCTTTGCCTTCGATCAAAGTCTGCTCGGAACCTGAAAAATAAAATAATTTGTCGCTTGACGGGCGACCAAAGCCTCCTTCGTAACCGCTATACTTAAAGCGTAATTAAGCGAAGGAGGCTTTTATTATGACAGAACTGGTTTTTATTCTCGACCGCAGCGGCTCCATGTCGGGACTGGAAACGGACACCGTCGGCGGCTTCAATTCCATGATCGCAAAGCAGAAGAAGGAACCGGGCAAGGCACTTGTCTCCACAGTGCTTTTTGACAGCGAGAGCGTAGTCATACACGATCGCCTGCCGATAGAGGAGGTTCCTCCTATGACGGAAAAGGAATATTCCGCACGGGGCTGTACGGCGCTGCTCGATGCAGTCGGCAGTGCCGTGCATCACATCGGAAACGTCCACAAATACGCCCGTCCGGAGGACGTGCCGGAGAAAACGGTGTTCGTCATTACCACCGACGGCTATGAAAATGCAAGCCGCTGCTACAGCTACGAAGCAGTAAGGCGTATGATTGAGCGGCAGAAAGAGAAGTACGGTTGGGAGTTTTTGTTCCTCGCCGCAAATATTGATGCCGCAAGGGAAGCGGCGCGCTTCGGTATTCTTGCCGATCACGCGGTGCGCTATAAGAGCGACAAGGCGGGAACGGCTCTGAATTACGAGGTCATAAGCGACACCGTGTGCAAATTGCGTTCGTCTCAGCCTTTCGATGCAAACTGGAAGTGCCGTATTGACGCAGACATCAAGAACCGCAGCAAATAATCACAGTAGTATCCCAGTAAATTTAATAATATACAGGAGGAACATCAACATGGCATTGAAGCAGGGAATCTTTGAAAGCGACAGCAGTTTTCAGAAGAGGTGTGCGCGTGAGGCCAGCGGCCTTTCACAGGGAATCTTTGAATCCGACAGCGACTATCTCAAGAGATGCAACGGCAAAGTATCGGGCACCAGTCAGGGGATTTTTGAAAGCGACAAAGCCTATGCGGTTCGAGCTGCAAGTGCCGCAAGCGGGCTGCGCCAAGGAATTTTTGAAAGCGATCACTCTTTTCAGCGAAGGGTTTGGTCGGAAACCTCAGGCTTATCACAGGGAATTTTCGAAAGCGACGAAGCTTTTGCAAAACGTTGCCAGGCAGAGCTTGCAAAAAAGTAAGCGGATATTCTCTTGGCATTTCAGCCTTTTTCTATCAAAGCATTTTCCGCAGCCGGCATTTGCGGAATAATAACAAGAGCCTTGAAAACACTTCGGTGTTTTCAAGGCTCTTATGTATTGAGCAAGCTTATTTTATTTGTAAGAGTTGCCCTGCACTAATGTCAGGGCTGATCGAAGTAGGATGCGATCTCTCTGATGATGGCAGCCTCGTAATCGTCGTTGGTCCAGTCAAGAATCTTTGCGGTGTGTTCAAGTATAAAGCCTATGCAACCCATGGTAAGTTTTCCTTTCAAAAATATATTGAGGCCTTTAGACCGCACGCCGCGCAAGTGCGGCGGCAAGCTTTGAGGAAATAGTCACAGATATATTGTGTTCGGGCGGTCGGCCTCAAGCCGCCTCACCTATATAGACGGAGAAGCGGCAGGAATATTTCACCTGCGAAAAAATTTTTTTGGAATACAAGGCGGGTGTTGCAGAAGCGAGGAAAATCGGGTATAATGAGTCGCATTAAAACAACCGGGTGTAGCGCAGTTGGTAGCGCGGGTGGTTTGGGACCATCAGGTCGGGGGTTCGAGCCCCTCCACTCGGACCAAATAAGCAATGCCCCCACCGGGGGGCGTTGCTTATTTCTTTGCCCATTTGGGCTCGAACCCGAGGGCTCTTAGCAAAGCGCCGGGGGCGCTTTGCAACCCGAGGTGGCCTGCGCCGCAGCGCAGGTCGAGCCCCTCCACTCGGACTATAATGCCCGAAAACCGCTTGAAATAAGCCTTTTCGGCTGTTTCGGCACATAAGCGAACCCCGCTGCGGAGCAATTCTGCGGCGGGGTTTCGTGCGTTTTACGGTTATCGGGGCTTTCTGCTTTGCTGTAATCGTTAAACAGCCGAGTATTCGTTGAACTAAGTCGCAGCATTGCCAACAATTACTTGACGCGAACGGAAGTAACTTGACAGTAGAAAAAATCACAATTTCATGGTACAATAAATTGAAAAAGAGGTGATTCAGATGCTCAAGCAGCTTAAATACTTTCAATCGGTCGTACAGAAAAACAGCTTTTCCGAAGCGGCGGAGGAAAATTATATTTCACAATCAGCCATCTCTCAGCAGATACAGGCGCTCGAACGGGAGCTTGGCTTTCAATTGCTCGAACGAAAGAACCGCGGGTTTGTGCTGACTCCTGCCGGCGATTATTTTTATCAAAAAAGCCTTGCTCTGACGGCAGACTACGAGAGAATGTGCAGTGAGGCGGCAAAGATTGCAAAGGGCAATCAGGCGTCTTTGAAAATCGGGTATCTGCGCTGCTATTCGGGCAGCGAGTTTCATCGGGCGTTGGCGCTGTTTTCGGAGAAATATCCCGATGTAGCTGTTTCGGTGGAATACGGAAATCATGAAGAACTGTATGCAATGCTCCGCTCGGAGCAGGTCGATCTTGTCCTCAACGATCAGCGGCGTGCCTTTTCCGATGAATATGTTAATATGATCCTGACCACCTGTACCGCCTATGTCGAAGTTTCCGCTTTCAGTCCTTTGGCACAGCGGAAGGAGCTTACGCCGGAGGAACTGAAAAATCAACCGTGTATTCTGATCTCCTCTTCCTCTCAGCGGGAAACCGAGCAGGAATATTATCAGACCGTCGTCGGTATCCGCAGTGAGATCATTTACGCAGAGAATTTAGAGGCTGCTCGCCTGATGGTCGCGGGAAGAAAAGGCTTTCTCCCCGTGGAAGGCGTCGCTTCTGTACCGACCGCCGGTATATCCATCGTGCGTATTCCGCTGATGAGAGGAAACGAGCCTATACGAAGAAACTACTGCGCCTTCTGGAAAAAGGATAACTCCGGCTACTATGTGGAGGAGTTCGCGGATATTCTGAAATCACAATTTGAACAATAATAAAGGTAAACGCTGTTTCGGATGACGGAGCGGCGTTTTTTTCATATCAGTTTTTCTTATCCGAAAAGCAGGTAATCCGAATTGATGTCTCCGGAAGTGCGGCGTAAAATATATTACAGAAATCAAAGGAGGATATTCCCTATGAAAATACTCGTCATCAGTTCGAGCCCGCGGAAAAACGGCAACTCGGAAATTCTCTGCGACGAATTTCTGAAAGGGGCAGCCGAAAGCGGTCACGAAGTGCAGAAAATCCGCCTGGCGGAGAAAAAGATTGCTCCCTGCCTTGCCTGTTACGGCTGTACGGAAACACACATCTGCGTCCGTAACGACGATATGACGGAGGTGCTTGAAGCGATGAAGGCGGCGGATGTGATGGTGCTTGCCGCTCCAGTATATTTTTATTCCGTCTGCGCTCAGATGAAAATTATGATCGACCGCTGTTTTTCCGACTATCGGTCAATCAAAGACAAGACCTTTTATCTGATCGTCACGGCAGCCGAACCGAATCACAGTGCGGCGGAGACGGCGCTTGCGGATATGCGCGGATTTCTTCGCTGTCTGCCCGGCGCAAAGGAAGCAGGCGTGATCCTCGGAACGGGAACATGGGATAAGGGCGATGTATACCGACATCCATCGCTGAAACAGGCTTATGAAATGGGAAAGGAGATTTAACATGGCAACCTTGATTGCATTTTACTCCCGTGCGGGAGAAAACTATTTCGGCGGTTCTTACCGTCGAATTTCTGTTGGAAACACCGAAAAAGCAGCCCGTATGCTGGCAGAGCTTACCGACGGTGAGCTCTACAGAATCGAGCAGGCACAGCCGTATTCCGACGACTATCAGACCTGCATCGCCGAGGCGAAAGCCGATTTGCAGAAAAAAGCTCGCCCGGAGGTGCTGAACCTGCCTTACAATCTGGATTCCTACGATGAAATTTATCTCGGCTATCCGAACTATTGGGGTGCGATGCCGATGGCGGTCTACACATTTCTTGAACACTATGACTTCACCGGCAAGACCATTCACCCCTTCTGTACACATGAAGGTAGTGGACTTTCCCATACGGAGCAGGACATTCGGAAAGCCGCACCGGGGGCAATCGTTACCAAGGGGCTTGCCATTCACGGCAGTAATGTTGACAGCTCAAAAGCCGCAATTTCAAAATGGGTACAGGAGGTAGGAAAATGAAAAAGCTTTTAATTGTCTATTATACATGGTCAAACGGAAACACCGAACGCATTGCAAAGAAGCTGCAAAGCGTGGCGGGCGGTGAGCTTCTGAAAATCGACACCGCCGTGCCGTACTCCGGCAGCTACGATGATGTGGTAAATCAGGGACAGAGCGAGGCGGAGCGCGGTTACGAGCCGGCATTAAAGCCAATTGATGTGAACATTTCGGACTATGATGTGATCGCTGTCGGCACTCCCACATGGTGGTACACGATGGCGCCTGCCGTTTTGACTTTTCTGCATAGTCACGATTTTAAGGGCAAGACTGTTGTCCCCTTTATGACCAACGGCGGTTGGCCGGGACACGTCATCAAAGATATGAAAAAAGCCTGCCCGAGAGCGGAATTTGCCTGCGAGATGCAGGTACGGTTTGATTCAAACGGCGGGGATCTTTTGGAAACCGCCGAAAAAGAAATAGAAGCGTGGGCTGAAAAAGTCAAAGCCATGCTGTGAAAGAAGGAAAAATGAAAATGAAAAATGTAATGCTTTTGACCGGCGCGGGACAGATCGGCATGGCAATTGCCCGCCGTATGGGTGCCGGTATGAAAATCGTTGTCGGTGATAAGAAAATTGAAAATGCACAGACCATTGCCAAAATCATGAACGAGGCAGGCTTTGATGTTGTCCCCTTAGAGATGGATCTGTCAAGCCGTGAGTCTATCAAAGCACTGATTGCCGAGGGACAGAAACACGGCGAGATCAAAATGCTGGTGAACGCTGCGGGCGTGTCGCCGAGTCAGGCGCCCATTGAAGCGATTCTGAAGGTTGATCTCTACGGCACGGCAGTGCTGCTGGAGGAGGTCGGCAATGTCGTTGCCCCCGGCGGTGTGGGCGTGACCATTTCGAGTCAATCCGGTTGGCGGATGCCCGCGCTGACGGCAGAGCAGGACGAGCTACTTGCCACTACACCCACCGAGGAACTGCTGAAACTGGACTTTTTGCAGCCCGAAAACATCCGCGACACGCTCCATGCCTATCAGATGGCAAAGCGCTGCAATGAAAAGCGCGTGATGGCACAGGCGGTGGAATGGGGCAAGCGAGGTGCACGGCTCAACGACATTGCCCCCGGTATTATCGTCACCCCGCTGGCACTGGACGAGTTCAATGGCCCCCGCGGAGATTTCTATAAGAATATGTTTGCGAATTGTCCGGCAGGGCGTCCCGGTACGGCGGATGAGGTGGCGAATGTTGCCGAACTGCTCATGAGCGACAAAGGTGCGTTTATTACCGGCTCCACATTCCTCATTGACGGCGGCGCAACGGCAAGCTATTTTTACGGTCCGCTCAAGCCGAAAAAGGAGTGAATAGCATGAAGAAGGTTTTTGCTTTGATTTTCACTGCGCTTTTGGCGTTCTCGCTGGTTGCCTGCGGAAATACAACATCGGGTAGCGAAACAAAGACAGATTCGCCCGCATCGGATTCAAACGGCACAGAAAACACTGCCTCTTCGGATTTCTCCGAGCAGGAAACATCTGCCGACACAAAAGTGCTAGTCGCCTATTTTTCCCGCATAGGAGAAAACTACGGTGTTGGTGTGATTGAAAAGGGTAACACCGAAATTATCGCCGAAATGATTGCATTGAAGACGGGCGGAGACCTTTTTCGCATTGAATCGGTCAACTCCTATCCATCCGGTTATGACGACTGCACCGAAGTGGCAAAGGAAGAAAAGAATTCGAATGCCAGACCGAAGCTGACCGGCTCCGTTACGGATTTTGACGATTACGATGTGATATACCTCGGTTATCCCATTTGGTGGGGCGATATGCCGATGCCGGTGTACACTTTTCTTGAAAGCTACGATTTTTCCGGCAAGACGATTATTCCGTTCTGCACCCATGCGGGAAGCGGACTTTCCGGAACGGTAAGCAGTATTCAGACCGCCTGCTCCGGGGCAACAGTCCGTGAAGGCTTTGCCATCGCCGGCACCACGGCACAGAATGATCGCGAAAGTGCAGAGAAACAGGTTTCCGACTGGCTTGGGAAATAAGTGATAAAAATAACGGCACCACCCCTTCTGAACCATATTTGCACCCCCTTGCACGGTTTCTATCAAAATTACGGTTCTTTGCCAACACCCCTCTGAAATCGTTGATTTCAGAGGGGTGTTTTTGCTGCACAGACGATGGCGCAAGCCGAAATGCCGCTTGCAGATCTCGGCATCGGCTGATACAATGTATTTCAGCACAAGGAGGGGACGCACATGATCCGTGAGATATGCAGAGACGAGGACTTCCTCGCCCTAAGGTCCGACCCCGCCACGCCCGACGACCTCGGCACGGCGCAGGACCTTTTGGACACGCTCATAAGCCACAGGGACGGCTGCGTCGGCATGGCGGCGAACATGATCGGCGTAAATAAGCGCATCATCGCCTTTGAAAACGACGGCGAATATATGCTCATGCTAAACCCCGTCATCGTGAAGCGCTCCGGCGCATTCGACGCCGAGGAGGGCTGTCTTTCGCTCTCCGGCGTGCGGAAAACGAAGCGCTTTCGCAGCATCAAGGTGCAGTGGCAGAACGAAAAATTTCAGACCCGCCTCAAGACCTTCACCGGTTGGACAGCGGAGATCATACAGCACGAGATCGACCACTGCGACGGCATTTTGATCTGACACCGAAAATAACCGCATAATTGCAAAAGGGAGAGGTTTTTTTCCTCTCCCTTTTGCAATGCTCCTCAGCTTTCGATGAGCCGTCTGAACGAGCCGATTATATCGCCGTTTATCTCGCCCGTGAGCGCCTTGTTGTAGTTGCATATGAAGGTCCCGGCGATGAGTATCATCATGCCCTCCGCCTCTTTTCTGCCGACCTCCGGCCCGTAGATCTTCGCAAGGCACGCCTCCATGACACGCCGCCACTCGCAGAATTCCGACATTACAAGCTCCGCCACACGCTCGTTGTAGTGCGCAAGAACATAGGTCTGCGTCGTGGCGTTGGGGCGCTCCTCGCCGACCTTTCCGTTTGCGACGTAGCTCATAAAATCGTTCATGTACGCAAGATTCGACGGATAGCCCCTGCGGTCATGCTCCTTGAACCACGCTATGCACTTCTCGCTCATAAAGTCCCTCGTGTAGCGCACATAGCTGACTATCAGGTCCTCTTTGTTTTCAAAGTAATTGAGAAGCTTCGGGTGCGACATATTCGCCTCCGCAGCGATGTCACGCAGCGAGACGTTCATCAGCGGCTTTTTGTCGATGCAGCGCTGAAACGCCATGAGTATCTCCATGCGCACGGCTTCTTTATCAACTATTGCGGGCATTTTTGCCTCCTTGCTATTTACATATTTTCATTTCCGTGTTAACATCTTACCAAGTGGTAAATAATTTCGGAGGTGCGCCATGGAAGCCCGTCCCCCAATTAAAATTCACATTCTTCACTGCGGCACCGTCTCCGTCTCGCCCTCGGTAGCCGAAGGCGGACTGAGCCTCGGCGGTACTCTTCAAGGCGTTTTCTGCCCCGAAAGCAGACGTGTCACGCTCCCGGTCTCGTGCTATCTTATCGAGCATCCCGCCGGAAGGGTTCTTGTCGATACCGGCATCAGCCGGGATATAAGCCCCGACGGGGTTTTCGACCGCAAGGCGGCAAACCGCATCCTTCCGCCGTATCTGACGGACTTTTTCCGCCCAAGCGTTGCAAAAGGCTGCACCGCCGTCGAAAAGCTTGAAAGCCTCGGCATTGCGCCGGAGGACCTCGACATCGTACTGCTCACGCACCTTGACCCCGACCACACTGCCGGACTGCGCTCGCTGAGAAACGCCAAGCGCCGTCTCATGCCGCAGGAGGAGTTTTTCTGGAGCTGCCGCACCGCGTTCCGTGTGCGTCAGCCGTGGAACCTGTGGGTCAATGAGGACACCGAATATTTTTGGTTCAAGGGTACCGGCGTCGGACCGAACTGGTGGTCATACGACCTATTCGGGGACGGCAGCGTGACCCTCGTAAGCCTCCCCGGTCACACGATCGGACACATCGGCGTCAAGATCGAAAACAGCGGCAAGTCGCTTATCCTATGCTCCGATGCGTGCTTTAACGGGCGTAATCTGAGAACCATGACCGTGCCGGGCTTCGGCTTCAGCGAAAAGAGTATGCTGCGCTCGCTCAAGTGGCTGCGCAGTGAAGCGGAAAATCCGGGCTGCATCGGCGTCATCGCAAATCACGACCCCGACGTCCCGGAGCAGGTCATAGAGCTGTAAGCGAACGCACGACGTGCTGGCAGAGCAGGAGTCCCGCACTTGCCGGCACCCACACGAGAGAGCCGGGAACGCTTCGCCTTCCGGGGGGCGGAGTTTCCGGCTGTGCGGCCGTCATTGCCTCCTCGGTCGAAAACACGACGTCGAGATGCTCGATGCCCCTCTGCCTCAGCTCCTTACGCACCACTCTCGCCAGCGGACAGCCGCTGGTTTTTTTGATGTCGCTTATCCTAAGCTGCGATGCGTCGCACTTATTGCCCGTGCCGAGCGCCGAAACTATCGGGATGCCCCGATTTTTCGCCGTCTCGATGAGGTCAAGTTTGCAGGAAACGAGGTCGATCGCATCCACGATGTAGTCGTAGTCGGCGAAAAACTCGTCCCGGTGCGCAGCGTCGTACAGTCCGACGATCGCATTGACGCAAAGGTCGGGGTTAAGGTCGAGCAGACGGGAGCGCACGACCTCCGCCTTGGGCTTGCCTAGCGTCGAGCTAAGGGCGCAGAGCTGACGGTTCAGGTTGCTCTGCGACACCGTGTCGCTGTCGACGAGGGTCAGTCTGCCGACGCCGCTCCTCGCCAGCGCCTCGGCGCACCATGAGCCGACGCCGCCGAGACCGAACACGGCAACGTGGGAGCTTTGAAGCTTGCGCACCCGCTCGTCGCCCAAAAGCATCCATGTTCTGATGTTTCTTTCGTTCATAAGATTACCCTATACCTTAATTTTAAAGCCGCCCCAAAGGGCGGCTTTAGGTTTGAAGAATTTATCTGCCTACATATCTTGCGGCAAAGCCGGTGCTTGAAGTGATCTTCTGATCCGTGCCGATGATGCCGTCTTCCCACTCTCTGGTGGCTTCGTTGCGGAGCAGAGCGTCTGCAACGTAGTCGCAGTAGTTCATGTCGCCGCTTTCCTCGGTGGGAGCCTGATTGTTGTTGCGCTCGTTGAATCTGACGACGTAGTAGCCGACGCCCTCGATCTCAACGACTGCAATCTCACCGCTCGTGCGGTCGGCGCTCTTTACCCACTTCTCAAGGGCTTCGGGGTACAGGGTGCCGCTGGAGCTGCCTGCGGTGCTGCTGATGGTGTTGCCGGCTGCCGCCTCAACGACGGTGGGTCCGGCTTCCTTGGTCTCTCCGCTTTCGGAGGCGGGCTTCTCGATGCCGTTTGAATCCTCGTATGCCTTGACAAGCTCGGTGAAGTCACCGCCGGCGGCGAGGCTTGCTCTCATCTTTTCCGCCTGGGCCTTTGCTTCCGCAAGGCTCTCCTCGGTGGGAGCGTTTGCATTGCCGTTTTCGTCCGTACCCTCGGTCGCAGCGGCAAAGTAATAGTAATCGAAGCTGAACTTATCGTAATCGTCCGCAACGGAAGCGTACTTCTCGCTGAGCTGATCCTGCGTGTAGGTGTAGGTGGCTCTCTGCTCGGTCTCGACCTTTGCCGCAAGCTGCTCAAGCTCCATCATGCTGCGGACGACGTCCTCGTTGACGCCCTTGCCGTAGCAGGCGTAGATGTAGTCGTCAAGGCTGTAGCCGTTGGTCTCGGCAGCGGACTTTAAGGACTCGATGTTCTTGTCAACGCTCGCAAGCTCGTCCTCGCCGAGCTTTATGCCGTTTTTCTCGGCATAGTCCGCAAGGACCGCTATCTGACGAAGGTAGGACACGGACTGATCCATGAAGTAGTCGTCCCATGTGTAGTTCTCGCCCTTGTCGGCAAGAGTGCAGACCTGCGTATCAAAGGACTTGGTGGTGTCCAGTCCGAACAGGGACGCATAGCTGCTGATGTTCATAAACTGGGTGCCGTAAACATAGTTTACTTCGGCAACGCTGAAGCTGCGGCTGCCCGCCGGGAGACCGTAGGCGTCGTTTGCTTCGTAGTCGATCGTGACTGCGGTCGCCTGTCTGAAGAACAGACCGCTGTTGATATAGATAACTGCGGCAAAGACCAGCACTATCAGGACCGCAACGCTGATCCATTTGATCTTGCTCTTTCTTTCCTTTTCCGCCGCCTTGCGTTCGGCAACGGTGCGCTTGTCGGTTCCGTCAAGACGTGCGCTGCTGCGATTCTTTTTCTCGGTAGATGCGCTCATTTAAGTATCATCCTTTACTAAAACTTCGGCAGGGCGTCAAAGCCCTGCGGGACGGCAAAGCAGGCTTACCGTCCGCATTTTAACTTGTACATTATAACCCATGCTTCCGTTTCTTTCAATAGCATCGACAAATTTTGCAATTACAAATTTTGCTCTCGGGCAAAAATTGCCGTCATTCTCCCCCGGCCTTGTGCATATAATAGCACTATGTTGATTTAATTTAGAGGTGGCGAAAATGAAAATGGATATTGATGACATGATTTTCGGTGACGTCGATCCCGGTCCCAGCAACAGGTGACCGTGCAGGCCGGCGGGACTTTGTCCCCGTCGGCTTTTTTGTTTTACATATCCGGCTAAAGATGCTACAATGCTCTCATACCGTAAAGTGAGAGGTGCAGCAATGAGAATAATGGGTGTCGATTACGGCGACGTTCGCATAGGACTTGCCGTCAGCGACGAGATGAACATACTGGTCGGGGATGCGTGGACGCTCACGGAGCGCAATGCGGACCTTGCCGCCGAGAAGATAGCCGACGAGGTGCAAAGGCGCTCGGTGCAGCGCATCGTTTTAGGGCTGCCGAAGAACATGGACGGCAGCGAGGGTCCGAGAGCGGAAAAGTGCCGTCTGTTTGCGCAGAAGCTTGAGGAAAAGACGGGGCTTTGCCCCGTGCTTTGGGACGAGCGCCGCAGCAGCATCGAGGCGCACGCAATTTTGCACGCAAACGGCAGACGTGAAAAAAATCACCGCAAAAACGTCGATGCCGTCGCCGCAAGCCTCATCCTCGAAGGCTACCTCCGCAGCTTGTAAAAAGCGTGAAAGCTTACAGCAAAGCAAACATTCCGTTTGCAAAAGAACTGAGAAAGAACATGACGCCGTGGGAGCGCAGGCTGTGGTATGAATTTCTGAGAAATTACCCCGTGCGTTTTCAAAGGCAAAAGCCGATCGGCAATTACATTGCGGATTTCTACTGTGCAAAGGCAAAGCTCGTCGTCGAGCTTGACGGCAGCGGGCATTGTGATGCACGGCAGGCTCGGAATGACGCCGCACGCACGGCGGAGCTTGAAGCAATGGGGCTGACCGTCCTTCGCATATATAATATTGATGTTGACCGCAATTTTGACGGCGTATGCGAACACATAGACATGGCGGTGAAAAACGCTTTTTCTCCCTGCTCCTCTTTTTAAAATTCGGCGCTTTCTCTCCCTCAGTCAGCTTCGCTGACAGCTCCCTCGTCAGAGGGAGCCATGAGGTTGTGCGAATCTTGCTGCGGCAAAAAGAACGAGCTGCCAAGCAATTTTTAGGCGAGGAAGCCAAGCATTACTGCTCATCTTGAAGCCTTACCGCCGATGCAAAGCGACCGCCGCACTCATGCCTCCCTCTGACGAGGGAGGTGTCAAAA